>CAYNMF010000001.1:0-92033 GCA_964398325.1 uncultured Chromatiaceae bacterium
ATCCTTCGCCAGACCGATCAAAATCACCCGGCGCGTGACTAAAAGACAACCCCCGCAATCGCGGGGTTTGTTTTATTAACAATCCATCGTAATCCGGCGTTGCTTAGTAACGACCGCCGCCGCCGCCGCCGCGATTCGGTCGTTCGCGTGCTTCGTTCACACGCAATTCTCGTCCGTCCATTTCACGTCCGTTCAATTCCGAGATTGCTCTATCGGCATCGGCATCATCCATCTCAATGAAACCAAAGCCGCGTGAACGACCGGTTTCCCGATCGGTGATAACCGCGACCGACTGGACTTCGCCAACCGTCGCAAAAAGTTCACGTAACCCGGCGTCGTCTGCGCTCCACGGTAGATTGCCGACATAGATCTTTTTCATATCATTCCTGACCCTCGGAGGGCCTCCTGCTATGTGCCTGACACAAATTGTGTCAATAAAACACGTTGGTCCAAAGTTGCCAGTCTGAAGACAATCGTTCAACTCAACAGGACCGAGGTAACTGGTTACGGACTGCAGGTAGAGATGTATGTCAGCAAGGCAAGATCGCTAACACTGTTAACGTTCAGGGGGCTTTATACCGTGCCGCGTTGTAAAAAGCTACTTTGCACAGGTCCTTCGGTTGGCCTCGTGCCTGCCGTTGCTCGGTGCGTGTTGCCCGGCAGGTGTTCAGGTTATCGCCCTTCAATCAATTCAAGCCATTCGCCGGCGGGCCCCTCGATGACCGCGGTACGGCGCCCATCGTATGGCAGTGATTCAATTGCCCCTGGCTTCGCACGCAGGGTGACGGGAATGTCCTCTATGCGGTCGACCATGAAACTGACCATGGCCATGCCAACAGGCAACTGTCCGGACGGCATGGTTTTGCGCTCCAGTCCGCCCGGTAGTTCGTCCATTTCGATCAGGAAGCGGCGACCGGGAATCGGGGCGATCGACATGAAGAACGGCGTCCGGTTATCAACATGGCAGGCTGCCGCCATGATGCCGTTGACGAAGGGTACGGGCTCCATTGTGCGCAGGCCGAGCTGGTCGCCGTAGAATCGGTGCATGGCGACCATAGACGGTCCGCCGACCGGAACAATAAAGGGTCGATCGACCGGTGAGACGGCACCCTTCATGCCGTAACGGCTGCCCCCGGGCAGAATTCGGGTGAAATACAGCAACTCCCCGGATGGACCGCTCATTTGTAGTGCCCGCGGGGCCTTTTTTTGAGGAAACAGGTTCGTCGGGCCGGCTATGTGTGTGAAAGGAGATGCGGCGAGATCACGTAACAGTTGGTCAGGGTCGGTGACCAGCAATTCGGTTGCACTCCAGCCGTAACTGGCCGGTGTGTAACTATGATGAATTCCATTCTCAACGAAACGAATGAAGACTTCCGCCCCGCTCGCCGGTTGCAACAGGCTGTAGCGACAGCCGGTAGATTGCGGTGTTTTCCAGGCTGCGCATAAGCGGGAGTCCAGGTAGCCTTCATCGACCAGCCGATACCCCAGCCATTGTGTCCAGGCCGAGTTCGCGACATCGATGGACTCGACCGAATGCGTCACAATTTTCAGAAAGCGCAGGAATCGTTGCGTCATTAATAGCCCTGATGTCCGGTCGCTTGCGACTCGAGCGGTGACTCGAGCATGAGCGCCACCTGCTCGCGCAGCGTCAGGATATGTTCGTCCCAGTAACGGCTGGTGTTGAACCACGGAAATGCACGTTGAAAAGCCGGATCTTGCCAGCGCCGCGCGATCCAGGCAGCGTAATGCATGATGCGCAGCGTGCGCAGTGCTTCGATGAGATGCAATTCGCGGGGATTGAAGTCGTTGAACTCTGTATAGCCGGTCAATAACTCTTCAAGTTGCGGCATTTGCTCGGTTCTGTCGCCTGACAGGAACATCCACAGATCCTGTATGGCCGGCCCCATGCGCGCATCATCGAGATCGACGATATGCACAATCTCCCGGTCGACAAGAACATTGCTTGGATGAAAATCTGCATGCAGGCGGATGAAATGCGGTGAGCCGGCCAGTTCGTAACAACGTGCAATGCCCTGAAAAATCAGTTCACAGGTGCTTGTATAAGCCGGCTCGATGTCCGGTGGAATAAAGTGATTGTCGAGCAGGTAATCGCGCGATCGAAAGCCGAATGATTCCACATCGAGCGTCGGGCGAGCAGAAAAGTCCGCAGCTTCACCGACCAGGTGCAGGCGTGCTACGAGTCGGCCAATCTGGTGCAGCAGTTTCATATCATCCAGTTCGGGCGTTCTGCCGCCGTGATAGGGATATACGGCAAACCGAAATGTGCCATGACGATGCAGCGTCGTGCCGTTGTGCTCAAAAGGCGTTACAACCGGAACATCCCGGGAGGCCAGTTCGATCGAAAATTGGTGCTCCTCGACAATAGCGTCATCGGTCCATCGTTTTGGGCGATAGAATTTCGTCACGACCGGTTGTTCATCTTCAATACCGATCCGATAGACCCGGTTTTCGTAGCTGTTCAGGGCCAGAAATCGTCCGTCACAGCGGTAGCCGAGGCTTTCTACGGCCGTCAGAATATCGTCAGGCGTCAGTCCCAGGTAGGCGAGGGTGGCATCGTCCGGTGTCTGCATGGGGAAATAGCTTATACTTTCCAGACCTTCAGTGATATTTTGCAATCAAGGAAATTTGGACAATGGCTGACGATATTGCCGACACAGAGATCACCATGGATAGCGGGAGCCTCTTCAAGGAGGAGATGTTTACGGATCGCCAGGTAGGGACTATTCAGCGACTGACGCAGGTGGATGGCGATGGCCGGGTTGTGGATGGCGGTGAAGTCGTCTTCATCGGCCAGACACAGTTGATGACACGTGCCGGACCATTGCCGCTGAGTTTCGAACTCGATGCGAGCAGCCTGGCTGAGGCAGCGGAGAAATTCAGCGCTGGTGCAAAGCAGGCCATGGAAGATACGGTCAAGCGGCTCGAAGACATGCGCCGGGAACAATCGTCATCGATTATTGTCCCTGATGCTTCCGGGGGCGGCATGCCGAGCGGTGGACAGTTCAACGCACCGTGATAACTTTTTGAGACGGAACTTGTTCATTACCACGGAATAATTTTGCCGTTATAGAAAATCAGTTTTCCGCCCGATGAAGCATCAATTTTGTCGATCCGATCGATGACGAGCTGCGCGCTTTCTTGTGCGCTGATCGAGGGCCCTGTCCAGCCGGAATCACGCATGAGCTGAGTGTCGACACGACCCGGCGATATCATCGTCACAATGAGTCCGGTCTTCTCCCTATCCTTCTGCAGGACACCCATCGCCATCAGGTGAGCGGACTTGCTCATCTTGATGAAGTAATGGCCTCCAAATAACCTGCCGATACTCTGCGTGCCCATGCCACCGCCAAGGCTGATAATCTTTTTCTGATTACTGGCGAGTACGTTATCAAGAAAGGCTTCACTGACCCTGAGTGAGCCGATCGTGTTGACGTCGAAGACCTTTTTGAGCTCTTCATAATCAAAATTACCGAGTGTCTGCTTTTCGAGCGTGCCGTAAATGCCCGCATTATTCAGCAAGACATCGATCGGTTGGCCCTTGTACTTTTCGGCCAGGGCAAGAACCTGGCGGTCGCTCGTCACATCAAGCCGTTCGACGTTGACGTGATTAAATTCAGTGGCGAGTTTTGCCAATTCCGGAGCTTGACCGGGTTGCCGGCAGCTGGCAATAACGTTCCAGCCGCCGGCCGCATATTGGCGCGAGAACTCGAGGCCAAGTCCACGGTTGGCGCCGGTGATCAGAATAGTCGGTTTATCGGTGTCAAATTCGCCCGAAATGGCCTGTCCGGAAACCAACTGACACAGAATCGACAGCGATATCGTTATCCACATCCTGCGGACCTGTCTTGTTATCATTGCTCATGCTCTCCAGGGCAATTCGTGCCACTTTGCCGGCTTTGCGCCGTACCCAGCAAAGCATACCCAGCGTGGATCCGAACATCCAGATACTCGCCGGCAGTGGAACCGTAGCCAGGTCGATAATCGTATTGCCGGCAAAGCCTGGCGATCCGGTGTTGTTAAAGGGCAGCATCGCGGTTGCCGGGATGAAGTCCGTTCCTGAAACCGGTCCCGTGAGAATAGCCGGCATTGCCCGGTCCAGCCGTCCAAGCTCATGGGCGATACCGGCGCCGAAGAAATCGCCGTCATCGTAGGTGAGTTGGTGAATAGCTGTGCCGTCCGGGCGGTACAGGCCGATTTCATCACCCGTGTTCGTCAGTGCCATGCTTGAGCCATAGATATAGTCCGGGATGATGCCGAGCGAGGTTCCGTCTGAGCTGCTGAGTACGGCAAAACTTTGTGCCGCGAGCGTTAAGGCCGTCAGCGTGAATGAGTTGCTGCCGTCATCACGTACGACGAGCCCGCCAAGATCGACTGGGTTATCGGTCGTATTGAAGATTTCAAAGTATTCGCCGTCCGCATCTCTGACGCCGACGGGATTTGCAAGGTACTCGGTGATAACGAGATTGTTGGGTGTAAGGTCTGCGACCGTTAAAGTTGCAGCGATGGTCCGCGAACTGACGGATACCGCAGTTGACAGAACCGATACGAATACAAGCCACTTTGCCATGATAGTTCTCCCGAACATAAATTGTGTGTGCGAGAGCATGATCCGTGTTGTCGTCAGCGACGACGAGACGATTTTACGATGAATATATCGAGATTTGGTCTGTATCCGAACTCCCAATGGTCGGATCGTGTAGCATCAAGCGAGCAGCCAAACCATTTTTCGGGGACGACGCACAAATCCGAATGCAGAGAACGATCGGTAATTGACGATGGATCCGGCAACGGTGAACTGCGCTCACGCACTGGCGCTTGATCTGGGCAGCACCCGCTTCAAGCTCGGCACGATCGACTCTGCCGGGCGGCTCATCGATATTCAGGCCATACACGCACCCGCACTTTCCGGCGAAGGTCCGGTTCGCGAGGGTCGGCCCGAAGCATACCTGCGCGCCATTGACGCACTCATCGAACCCGGCCCAGTCAATGATTTGATTCCGCTCGGACTGGTTTGCCAAAGATCGACTTTCATCATCTGGGATCGTAACAATGGCCGCCCCCTGACGCCGGTCGTATCATGGCAGGATCGCCGCGCAGATGACTGGTGCCTGATGCATGGCGACATCGAACCAGCCCTGATCAGTCGCACAGGTCTTTTATTGTCACCGCATTATGCAGGTCCGAAATTGGCCGCAATGATTGCCGTCGATCCGCAGCTGGCTGCCCGGCTGCAATCAGGCGATGCGCTGTTTGGCAATCTTGACACCTGGCTGACCTGGCATTGGTCGGAGGGTGCATGCCATCAGACTGATGTAACAATGGCGGCACGCACGGCAATGTTCGACATTGATGCGGGCGATTGGTCAGACGAGTTGCTGACGGCTTTCGGGATGCCGCGCGCGGCTTTGCCGAAGGTTACCAACAGTCTGCAGGGCACCCCGGTATGCGTCGCCGGTATGCAATTACAGGGGTCGATTGCCGATCAGGCGGCCGGCGTCGTCGCAGTGACTCACTCGGGCGATGCCTCGCAGTCAGAGTGCCTCATCAATTTCGGTACCGGAGCGTTCGTCCTGCAACCGGTGGCTGGACCCGGTATCCGCAGGCCCGGCTATCTGACCGGGCCGGTACTGATTTCAGAGGAATATGGCAGACGGTTCGCAATCGAGGGCACGATCAATGGTGTGGGACCGGCAATCGACCGGTTCGGTGCAGGGCCGACTCACTTGCCGGAACAGGATGCTTTCTCCGAGGCATTTGCGATTCCAGACCAAAGCGGAGTAGGGGCACCTCACTGGCGGGCAGATATCGGGCTGACAATGTCGTTGCAGGCGCAGAGTCTGACGCCGTCGGAACAGCGGTTGATCTGCATCGAAGGTTTGCTGTTTCGAGTGTATGAGATTTTACTGGGTCTGAACGGTGACAAGATTCCGGAACGTGTTCTTGTTTCCGGGGGGTTGGCGCGTGAACCGGCAGTTGTTAATGGTCTTGCTGCATTAATCGATCAACCGGTTAGTCTCCTCGACGAGCCTGAGGCTACATTACTCGGTGCGGCGCGTTTGGCCGGCAGGTTAAAGCCGTATGCCGATCCGGGCTCTGAAACGATCACGCCTGGTGTAACTGGTCGATACCTGGCCGGCAAGTTTGAGCGTTGGCAAGCGTGGTGTTTGCGAATTTATCGTACACAGCGGTGAAGCCGTGCTTGTCTGAATGTAGCGCCCGTTAAAAAGGCCGGTCGCCGCAAACAGTGACCCGGTGCATCATGCGCAATGAGTTGTAATCGGTGAGTGCATAATGCTGTGTGCAGCGGTTATCCCACATTGCCAGAGAGCCTTCGCGCCAGTGAAAGCGGACCGCAAATTCGGGTTGCTCGATATGCACGTAGAGCAACGCCAGCAAAGCATCACTTTCCATCCGTGATAATTCCTTGATATGCGAAGTGAAATTACGATTCACAAACAGACATTTGCGGCCAGTTTCAGGATGGGTTCGAACAATCGGGTGCTCAATCGGCGGTGTGACGTCCTGCAATCTTTTTAGCTGATCGGGTGCCCAGCTTTGTTCCATGAAATCAGCCGGCATGCTCGTGACGATATTGTGTATTGCGGTCAGGTTGGAGACGAATGCCTGCATTTTCGGTGACAGGTTTTCATAGGCCGCATACAAGTTGTTCCACATCGTGTCACCGCCAGCCTCAGGCACGATAACGCCATAGAGGATGCTCGCCATCGGCGGTTCGGCTGAATAGGTCAGGTCGGTGTGCCACTGGTTCGACTGGTAGGCCATCTCTCCCGGACCATTTTTGGCGCTCCGGAGTTTGATGATCTCCGGGTAGCCTTCGAGGTTCGGGATATACGGGTGGATGTGTAACTCGCCGAAGTGTCGGCCAAAAGCAATGTGTTGCTCCGGCGTCAGCTGCTGGTCGCGGAAAAAAATTACGAGATGTTCGAGTAGCGCGGCATGAATTTCCTTAAAAGTTTTATCGTCGAGCGGTTGTGCTAGATCGACGCCTGAAATCTCCGCTCCCAGGGTTCCGGCGAGTGGCTGGACAGTCAGGTTGCTGCTGGTCTTTATTGCGGTTTCTGCCACCGTATTTTCCATTGCATGCTTAGATTTTGAATGGTTCCTGCTCAGGGTATTTTGCAGGGCTGGCGGATAAATTAGCTTGGACCGACGCTTGAAGCAAATTCCTGGAGCAGGGCAGCCTGAGAGTGAACACCAACTTTTTTAAAGATGCTGCGCAGTTGGGTACGGGTGGTATTGATACTGATGCCTAGTTGGTCGGATGCTTCCGGCAGTGAATTACCGTTAAACAGCGCCTGTGAAAGGGCAGCCTCGGCCCGGGTCAGCTTGTAGAAATTTTGCAGCAGGTGCGGGTTTAGATCCATGAGTGTTTCCGGGTCATAGACCAGGAGAACGGCAAGGCCCTGACCTGATGAATTGAGCATGGCCTGAGAAGTTTCGAATGGCAGTGCATACATGATCAGTTTATAAGGAGCGATACCTGACTTCCTGGGAATAACGGTGGCCAGACTATGGGCACTGAACTCGCTAGATTCTGTCGTTCGAATCTGTTCGAGGAAGGCCGTAATCTTTTTGCTGGTATCGTTATCGTCGACTATGACCCCGGATTCATTTGCAGCCAGTCCGTCGTTCTTTTCCAGGATGCGGATAGCCTCTATATTTTGATAAGTTGGTTGACCGTTCTGACCCAGGATGATGATGGCCCGGGGCGCCTGGTCCATCACCAACATGGCGTTCTGATTTGCGGCAACAATATTGGTAAATCGTTTGTTGACTCTGATTGCACGACGAAAATAGTTCATCAGTGCGCGCAGGGTTTCTTCTTCGGGGTCACTAAATGGTGGCTGGCCGGCCTCGCGCCATAGTGCCATGAAACAGCTGTCGTCTTCATCGACAGACACGACGCCACCGAGCAGGTGGAGTGACCGGTGACCGGGATCATGGTCGATTCCATTTTCCAGCAGGGCATCGCCCTGCCGTAATCGAGTGAGTATGTTGAAAACAGCGCCTGGTTCGTTGCGGGACACGAACCGCTCTCTTATACGCTCAGGTGTGATGCCGAATGTGATCGGCAGGATATCGGTGGGATTGTTCAGCGGTGAGAATACGATTGCGCCCTGCTGGGCACCGAAAAAACCAGCCACACCGGCCAGAAATTCCGACATGCTGTCTGCGTCACAGGCCGCTTCAAAAGCTTTGGCCACGAGCTCAGGTAACCCTGCTCTGGTCATCGCAAGTCTTCCCCGTCAGTCATCGCGCCCGATCGCGGCGCCCAATCGCCGCGACAATGAGTACATAGTATTCGGATATGGGTTTTAAGATGAATAGGCCGCATTATCTTTATTATTTGCAACCAATCAGCGGTTGCACAAAAGAAACCCTTTTTCATCATCTATTTGGATGATAGCAAGTATTATTAATATTATCAATAAGTTAAGAAGTTTTCTTGATCTTATAGCATTTTACTAATGAATTTCTATGATGAAATAGTTTCAAAAATCACTCATTTGGATGATTGTTTAAATAGAATCAAATATTTACATTATGTTAACGGGAAGCGGCGCGAACCTCCAACGCCTTCCCCACTGCGCCGGTCGGTTACTCGGCTCCCCTTAGCCGAGGCTAACGCCGATCCGGCGCTTTTTTTGCTACCCCGATTGTCCGTTCACCAGTCAGGCGCTGGCGGATTGTTTGATTCGTGATGCCGTCGGTATAAAAAACAGCAAGGCAACAAGACAACCGGCACTGGCGACATAGTTTGCAGGTGTCAGCGTTCCCGAGGTCATCAGGTTTCCGGCAATTGCTGCGCCGATCGCAAAGCCGCCCGTCTGCGCAGCCGGGATCAATACACTGATTCGCCCGGTTTGATCCGCGCTTGCGACCGTGCCCATCAGGTAAGGACCGGTGAAGTTCCAGAAGAAATGGAATACTGATGCGATCAGGGTAAATAATATCCAGGTCATTTCACCCTGCAGCAACAGGACTGCAACGATCTGCATCAATAGCGCAATGGTGACCGGTAATATTCGTCCCCAACGATCTGCAACCCAGGATGCAGCAATTGCACCGAGGAAGCCGACCGCAACTGCGGCGGCCAGCGCGGACCCGACCGCAGTTTTTTCCAGGCCGGCCGCAACGCCGATGCGTTCTTCGAAGGCATAGATGCCCCCCAGTCCGAGGCACCAGATCATCAGCGCGCCGAGCGCCACCAGCGGCAAACCAATGCGTACATCGGTTGCTTGCTCATCATCACCAGCGTGTTCGCCGGAACCGGTGGGTACCCAGGCAATGAAAACCAGTGCCAGCAGGGCCAGCGCACCTAGAGGCAGGAGAATTCCTCCCAGCTGCCATTGCGCAATTGCGTAGGGTAGAACGGCAAAGCCGATGATGGCAAAAGCGACCTGCGATGCAATCGAAAAGGCGAAGTTCCGATCGGGATTCGTTGTGTTGCTGATGATGCTGATGGCGACAACGAATGCCGTTCCCTGGCCCAGGATGCCGACGATAAACCGAACCGTAATCAGGCTGCCGAAACCGGTCAGATAACTGGAAACAAAATTTCCGATAACGACGACGACAATCGCAAAAAATGTCGCTGTTCGCCAGTTGATGCGTCGAATCCAGAACACAGCAAGAATCGAAGCGAGTGCGCCACCGAACACTTCCGCTGCAGTTATCAGACTGGCTTGCTGGCTCGTGAACCCCAGGTGATCTTGCAGGGCGCCCACTATCAACGGTTGCGGCATCAGGCCGAATACGCCAATTACGCTTAAAATGACCGCGGCTACTACAGATTGAACTTTGATATTTTCCATATTCGCTCGATCCTTTACAGGGCTTTTTTCCGGCTAGAGTTTATTCTTGCGTTCGTCTCTGAACCGGTCGAAAAAGTCGCTGCTCATGCCCTGTTCTTCGGCAAGCGCCCTGAAGAGTTCCATTGTCACAACAGGCTCACCCTTTTCGCGTACCCAGGTTTCGGTATCTTCGGTCACCATCTTGCGTACACCCGGAGGGATCTCCATCAGTGTTTTCATCGCATCTTCAGACCAGTTCATCGTTGTTTTCGTGTCAGCGCCACGCATTGCATCGGGCGGTTCCTGTAATTCGTGCATGATGATGTTGTCTGGTTCGAGCTTCGCGTGATAGTAGTACCTGCGATTCTGGTCACCGAGTCCGATCGGCAGATTCATCGCGTTGATCCTTTCGTCACGATCCATGTCGATCAGTTCTTCATCGAAGACCAGTGCCTCGATTTTTGCGATGATAATGCCGCTGCTTTTGTCGAGTCGTATGATCTGGTCAACCGTGCATTCGGCGATCTGGGGGCATTCTTCGATGCTGGGAGGTTTGACCTTCAGCGACGAAATCGGCGTAAAGTTTGTGTGCTCCAGTTCATTGACGCCTTCCGGCCAGAATCGTGCCGTTTCCATCATGTCATCAAGATCATCAGCCGTGGGGCAATTGACGACGAATTCACCGGTGGCGAGGATATTCTCAAAGGTATGGGAGCTTTGGCGAAAACCCACGATCAGTCGTGGATTTTTCGGCATGACGTCGTATTGCATAATGTGCGAATACGGTGCCGCGTTAACGCGGCCATTGATATCGAGTGTCGTGATGATTGTAATAATTTTCGGAAACAGCCAGATATCTGAATACCAGAAGGGCCGGATTTTCGCCTCTTTTTTCATGCAGACTCCTGTGTAGACAAGCAGAGAAACTGGCGACCGGGGAACAAGTTAATGTTGGCGGGTGTCAGCGTGATTGCAACGGTTCAGGCCGGGCACGGCACGGGGTTTCAAATGCCCCGTGCCGCAGGGATTCTTTGCCTGTTTCAGAGTTTATGGAAGCAACAGTGTGTCTAATGATCAGTCCTTGGCCGGTGCCGGCGTTCGGTCGCGTGCGTAACACTCGAGACTCGAGATACTCGGACCATAATCTTCGGTTGGCGCCGACAGCATATGCGGGTAACGTTCTTTTGAGAATTCTTTGACGTGATCCGGCACGATGTCCCATGAGTTCGAGCCAGTCATGATGCCGGCATACTGGCAATGACCCGGATCCTGACCCATCAGCATCCACGGTAGCCACGGTGTCACGCGTACCCAGGTGCCGACATACGGTACGGCTGTCAGTTCCGGATTCTCAACATCGGCGACATCGACCCAGTAGCGGAAAATCTCGGATACGCGGGCCATCTTGCCGCTGGATTCGCGCGGCCATTTGTCAGGCTGTAAGGAATTAGGGTAGCGCAGGTGCATGTCGGTTTGTAGTGCAAGCTTGTCTCCGACTCGGCGCCATGGGAATAACAGCGGAAATTTGCGCGGTTTTGGCGCCGAACCATCGGTCGGGAAGTCTTCAGGTGCGAGGATTAGCCATTCACTGATCGTGTAGTTGAACGGGTCATTGGCAACGTGAACGACTTCGCATTCCTCGCCGTTATACGGGTTGGTCCATGTATCGATCATGCGCCGGCTGCCAGGATCCGGGTTCAGGTCCGTATAGAAAATGACTTCTTTATTAAGGCGGCGAATTGTGCCGTCCTCCTGCGGGATCAGTCGAGTGGCCAGAAAAGTTTCGAAGCCGCACAGGGGCTTGACCGCCTGGCCCGGCACAACGCCGAGAACGTCGCCGGCTGCGTAGCCGATGCGTTCATTTTCGGGGTTCAGGTCACCCTGAATACGTGCCCACGTGTCACGATTCCAGATCGGATTCTTGAAATCGATAGTTGTTTCGAATTTGGTGGTCATTTTTCATTGTCCTTTGCGAATTAGTGTGCCCCGTGGCGAGTTTATTGCCTGTCGCCTGCATGGGTCGGGTCACAGAGTGTAGCCGATGTTCGGGCGCTCCAGATGTGCCTGACACACAGGTATGATTTGCGTTCGATAGGTGGTCCTGATTGTGATTTGCCGCAGCGTCGTCAGGGCAGGGCATAAGCAACCAGGTAGTCGGAAACCTTCCTGCCGTACAGCCACATATGTCCGCCGGCGGCGATGACGACGTATTGCCTTCCATTAACCTCGTAGGTCATTGGGGTGGACATGGCGGAAGTCGGCATCATCGTTTCCCAGAGCTGCTTTCCGGTGTCAATGTCAAAAGCCCTGAACCGTTCGTCGGCCGTTGCGCCGATAAACACGAGTCCTCCGTCCGTCGCAATGGGCCCGCCTGAGTTCGGCGTTCCCCAATTGAGTGGAATCGGTACGGGCATGAGTTTGTCTAGAACGCCGAGTGGCCTGCGCCAACGTGTCTTGCCGGTGCGCAAATCGAGTGCGGCGAGTTCACCCCAGGGGGGCGCCGTACACGGCGACATGATGAACGACAGCATGGGCACAAGACTTTGCGCATAACCCGAACCGGCAATGCGTCCCAGGGTTCCCATCAAGCCGGCCATCGGTCCGGCCAGTTCGGCGGGGTCGATATCAGCAATCGGTTTCAGTGTCCGGACGATTGCAGCACGGTTAATGGGTACGATAATGACATCATCCGGCGCCATTGCGCCGCCGCCCCAGTTATTGACGCTCATGCCAGGAAAATTTGCTGTGCCCCCGGGTGTCGGTGGTGCGTAGAAATGATCTGTCCGTGAGCGCTCGATCCAGTTATGGCAATAGTTACGATCCAGCAACGTGAAACCCCATGCATCGTCGGTGGTTAGTGTCATCGGTACGAGTGGCGGTGGAAAACGCGGATAGGGCTGGGTGGGCGACAGTTGTTCTCCCGGAACGCCGTCCTGCGGGACCGGGCGTTCATCGATACCGAACACCGGTCTACCGGTTTCGCGTTCCAGAATAAATGTCATGCCCTGCTTGGTCAGCTGTACAACCACGGATATTTCAACGCCGTCTTTGCGGATGGTGGTCAGTATTGGCTGCGCCGGTGTGTCGAGATCCCAGACATCATGGTGAACAATCTGAAAATGCCAGACGACTTCACCGGTAGAACCGCGCAGAGCAACTACAGAGTTGGCGTAGTGGTTATCGCCCGGTCGTTTGCCGCCATAGAAATCCGGAGAGGCGCTGGCTGTCGGCAAAAATACGAGATCGCGTTCTTCGTCTACAGACAGAATGCTCCATACGTTTGCCGCACCGGTTGTTTGCAGTGAGGTTGTTGTCCAGTTTTTCGCTTCGGAGTCACTCGGGTCGTGTGGTACCGGGTCGAAATCCCATACCGGTTTTCCGGTGCGGGCATCGAATGCGCGCACGATACCGTTGGGTCCGTCGATGCGTTTGAATTTTGTATTGATGCTGCTGCCCATGACAACGACATCACCGATGACAGCCGGAGGTGACGAAAATTGTATGTCGCCCGGCTGCAGGTTGGCCGGTATGCCGGTCAGCTTCTCCTTTGCATCGGCTTCTGTCTTGACCATACTCCAGACATCGACTGCGCCGTGATCACCAAATCCATCGCAAGCTTTGCCGGTTTTTGCATCAACGGCAAATACCCGCATATCGAATGTCCCCATAAACAGACGCTGCTCGCACGTATGATCCGTCGATGCAGCCTCTTGCCAATAAGCAATGCCGCGGCAGTTAAAGCGCGCTCCGAGTGGTGGAAACTCAATATCCGGTTCAAACGTCCAGCGTTCCTCGCCATTGGCAGGGTCCAGTGCGATGATCCGATTGAAAGGTGTGCACAAAGCAAGTGATTGACCGGCTGCTTTCGGCAGCAGGATCGGCGTTGTATTAAAGCTCGCCGCACCTTTGAAACTGACCTCGGGGTGGCGTTCGAGGGCACCAGTCCGGTAGGACCAGGCGAGCTCAAGATTGCCGACATTATCGCGGGTGATTTGTTTCAAAGACGAGTGATGCGTACCACCCTGTGTGCCGCCATAGTGGAGCCAGTCCGATGCAGAACTTATTGAGCCGCTGAATAATGCAGTGACGAATAAAAATATCGTCGTGATTCGGTTGAGCACAAAAAAACCAGCCGGATGATGTGCTATGTGTTTTGCCAGGTGCAGAATCAGAACCCGATCTGAACACCCATGTTAAGAGACCACAGATCGGCATTGTTGATGTCATAATAAATAAATTCTGTACGGATACCGATGTTGCTGCTGATGTTCAGCACAACGCCTGCGCCGGCAAGTAAACCGGTGGAATGGCCGAGTGAACCCGGGACTCGCGAATTGCCTACCTGTCTCGTGATGTCGATATCGAAATCGTATAAACCGAGTTTGCCGTACAAATCGAATTCATTCTCGGAGTTTGGAAAGACCGGAATAAAACCGACGGCTGCGATGTTGAAACCGCTCAGCGAGATATTCACAAGGCCGTCGTTGCCCGGATCTATATCTCGTGAGAAATCGCCGCTATTGTAATACCCGGCTTCAATGGCGAGCCAGGAGTTGGCACGTGCCTGAGCATAAAATTGCATGCCAAGGCCGGTGTCATCGACCGGGAAGCTTGGGTCCCCCTGATAATCTGAAAAAGTAGCGCCTGCTCCGGCAATAAATCTGGGTTCATCCTCTGCATAGCTGGCGCATGTAACCAGCGTCAGTGCAGCTGCCAATATCAGTCGTTTCATCGAAGACTCTCCTTCAGGTTCCCCGGTTTCGATGCTGCCATGTCGACCGGTAGCACTTCGATCGGCCCCCGTAAATATGGCTGTGTTTTCCCCGGGCACTTCCATGTCATGCCCGATGTTGTTGTATTCTTTTACGAACTAAAGCCGCTCGGCATCAGGATCGGCGGGCTCTTGATAATGCTTTGAAGTATACGGCCACTGCAATTGGGGTCAACTTTGCGGGTCTGTTGGGGCGGTTCTTTTGAGCCTTATGTGACGCACCGTCCAATGCTCGGTTGGAAAGGCAAGAATGTCAACGTACTGTCAATATGACTGCCGGGCAGACTGATAAACGCTTTGAGACGCCTCAATCAGGTTATGGCGGTGTTACGGGCTGATGAATTCCGGACAATTTGCTAATGTCTGACCCCGGATTTTTTAAAAATTAGAAGTTTATGCGAAAAAAAAATCGAGCTGCATTGTTGCCGGCTGCCTGTGTCACGCTGATTCTATTACATCCCGGTTCAAGTGCCATGGCGCAAACCTGGATGCATTATGGCGGTGATGAAGGCGGCAGCCGATTTTCGGCGCTGGATCAAATCAACCGCGATAACGTGGGTGATCTTGAACTTGCCTGGACCTATCGTACCGGTGCGGTTGATGAGAACCCAAAGCTCAAGCCTTTTATCGATTTTCAGGCAACTCCTATTCTGTTGCCCAAAGAAGCGGGCGGTCATTTAATTGTCTGCACGCCTTTCACCAAGGTCATTGCGCTGGACCCTGCGAATGGCGAAGAACGCTGGACGTTTGAACCAAAATTCAGCAAGGTACCTTATGCCGGCCGATTTAAATGTCGGGGGTTAAGTCAGTGGCGTGACCCCAGGGCTGCAGCTGAAGATCGTTGCGCAACCCGATTATTTTTGCCCCTGCCGAACCTGAACCTGGTCGCGATCGATGCGCGTGACGGTGAGTTGTGCCCCGGGTTTGGCGCCGAAGGTGTCGTGGATGTTCGCCCGTATGTAGAGTCGATGGAACCGGCCGAGGGAGTCATCGGTACGCAGTTATTGTCTCCGGCTGCCGTGATCAACGGCGTGGTTGTCGTGACGACGACATCGAACAAGTTCAAGAGTGCAAATTCGGTTAACGGAGCTATTCGCGGCTTCGATGCGCGAACCGGCAAGTTGCGCTGGACTTTTGATCCGCTCGTGCGCGTTGCCGGCAAGGGGCTCGATGCGACACCGCAGAATGTCGGCGGCGGGAATGTCTGGACAATTATGTCTTCTGACAGCGAACGGGATCTGCTCTTTGTTCCAACGGCGAGTCCGGCACCGAATTTCTGGGGTGTCCATCGTCCCGGGGATAATCGCTATGCGAATTCTATCGTTGCCCTGCGCGGCTCGACCGGCAAAGTAGTCTGGCATTTTCAGGTTGTTCATCACGATGTCTGGGACCGTGATATGGCATCGCCGCCCATTGTTGTCGATATACGTCATGACGATGAAGTGATCCCGGCCGTCATCCAGCTGAGCAAGTCCGGGATGGCATTTTCATTCAATCGTAAGACAGGCGAACCATTGTTCCCGATCGAGGAACGACCGGTTCCGAGCGATGGCATCCCCGGTGAGAAGCTGTCGCCAACGCAACCGTTCACGGTCAAACCACCGCCACTCGTCAGGATGGGTATCACCCCGGACGATGCATGGGGATTCACGGTTTTTGATCGCAGCGTGTGTCGTAAAAAGATCGAGGCATTACACTGGGGGCCAATGTATGAACCGCCGACAACTCAGGGCACCATCATGTATCCTCAGGTCGGCGGTGGCAGCAACTGGGGCGGAGGGGCCTTCGATCCCGAGCGAAATATGTTGATTACACCGGTGTCGGAGATACCTTACGTCATTCGACTGGTTCCGAATGCAGAGGTTGACCCGAATACTGCGAAGTTGCCTCAGGCCGGTGCACCCATGCAAGTGCCGGGTTATATCGGCGGTACGCCCTACGCAATCGAGCAGGGACCGTTGATGTCGCCCTTTTTCTCACCGTGCACCGCACCGCCGTGGAATCAGCTTGTGGCGGTCGATATGTCGGTAGGAGAAATAAAATGGAAGGTTCCTTTTGGTGTGCTGGACAAGCTGATGCCCGTGCCGGTACCCCTGAACTGGGGTGCGCCCTCGGCCGGTGGTCCGATCGTAACCGGCGGCGGACTGATTTTTATTGGTGCAACGGCAGATTCGCGGTTTCGTGCCTTTGATATAGATACGGGTGAGGAGCTTTGGCAGGACATGATGCCGACTTCGGCGATGGCAACGCCGATGACATACGAGAACGGCGGACGGCAATTCGTCGTGATCGCAGCCGGTGGTCACAGCTGGTATTACCCGCAGGGAGTCAATGATTATCTGTTGGCATATTCGTTGCCACAGGAGGAAGGCCAGGGGGACGATTAAGTATATCGGGTGGAAATTTGAGAACTGGTCCACGGTATTGCCATACGGGACTGCATACATTATTCGTTCCGCTTTTGAAGCTGAGTATGGATCATGTCCAAGCTATTTGGCTTGCCGTTACAACTGAGTTTTGTTGCTTTTCTGATTGGCTGGCTGGCTGCAAAGTTTGCGGCTTATGTCAGTTCGCGAGCTGCCGGACTCGAGGTGCCCGAGCAGGATCGAATGATTCGGGCGCTGGAAGCCAACTTGCGGGTTGCCAAGAAAGATGCAGGGGAGACGACTGTCAGGTTGGCCGCATCGACACAGGCACTCGAAACACTGCGCGCGTCGGTTGATGATCTGGAGCAAACGGTACAGTTTCGTGACGAAGAACTGCAGGATATGCGCCAGGCTGTTAAAGATAAAAGTGCCAAGGTCGTCGAATTGCGTCGCACCCTGACCGATCGCGCTGAAGAGACGATTCGCGCAAAAGTGAGCGCGCGTGATAGTGAAACCGAGCTGAGCGTACTCAAGGCCGGCGCTACAGTCATGATCGACGAGTTCGATAGTCTCGAAACCGAACGTGAAGAATTGACGAATCGCCTGAAGGCTCTGGACGAAGCATTATCCAATGACCCGAATGCCGATGAATCGGCTCAAGACGGCATACAGGCGGATCAATATATGTCTGACTGTTGACGCGCCGGTTCTGCTGCGTTCAACATGGGCCCCGACGGGCGGTAAATTTTTACCGCCAGCTGCTCAGGAAGGGGGCATTATAATGAAGCTGGGAATTATGGCCGGTTATTCTCCGGCACAGGTCGAACTCCCGATGGAACAGATCATTGAAGCCGAGCGACTCGGTTTCGATTCGGTCTGGACTGCAGAAGCCTATGGCTCGGATGCGTTGACACCGGCCGCATGGATTCTTGCCAAAACATCCCGGATCAAGGTCGGCACGGCTATTGCGCAAATGCCGGCACGCACGCCGACCTGTACGGCCATGTCCGCGATGACGCTAAGTGCGATGTCGGGTGGACGGTTTGTCCTCGGTATCGGCCCGTCGGGTCCCGGCGTTGTCGAGGGTTGGCATGGTGTTGCCTATGGCAGACCATTGACCCGGACGCGGGAATATATCGATATTCTGCAGAAGATTTTTACGCGCCGTGAGCGTCTCGAGCACGAGGGCTATCATTACCAGATTCCATATCACGGAGCAGATGCCAAGGGTGTCGGCAAGCCGATGAAAAGTATTCTGCACTCAGATCATCCTATTCCGATCTATACCGCTGCAATAACGCCTGCGGGCCTGCGATGTGCCGGTGAAGTTGCTGACGGCGTGTTTCCCATATGGATAAATCCGGAGCGCTTTGATCTGCTTGGTCCGTTTCTCGAAGAAGGTTTTTCTCAGGCGAACGGCGACAAGACGCTGGCAGATTTCGATGTGGCACCGATGGTCAGCGTCGTTATGGGTGATGATATTGATGCCTGTCGTGCCGGTGTCAAAGGCCATCTTGCACTTTATATTGGTGGCATGGGTCCGCCCGGACACAATTTCTATAATGACTACGCGGTGCGCATGGGCTATGAAGAACAGGCCGGGAAAATACAGGGGTTGTACCTGACGGGCAGGAAGGTCGAGGCTGCGCAGGCGGTACCGGATCAACTCGTCGATGATTGCGCGCTGGTCGGTCCGGAAGGCCGTATTCGGGAGCGTCTTGGCGCATGGAAAGAAGCCGGTCGCCGCGGACACGTCGGCTCGATGTTATTCGGCGGCGCATCAATTGAAGCGCTGCGCGTGCTGGCCGACGAATTGCTTTGATGGATCTGATGGTATGTCCGTTGCTCCTCTGACATTCGGCATTCCGATTCCGCAGGTCTTTCTCGAAGGCCGCGCCGACATGGAACTGGTGCGAACGGCTTTGCAGCGAGCCGAGCAACTCGGTTTCGACAGTGCATGGGTTCAGGACCAGGTGGCCGGAGAGGTTCCATTGCTCGAATCAATCGGCTTGTTGAGTTATGCGGCGGCCGTAACGACGACGCTGCGTCTCGGGGTCTCGGTCATCGTTTTGCCGATCCGCAATGCGCCGCAACTGGCCAAGAATGTCAGTACGCTGGATCTTATGAGCAACGGCCGGGTGATTCTCGGAGTCGGGCTGGGACCGGTGTTTGCCGGCGATCATTATTTTCAGATCTTCGGTACGAAAGCCGATAAAGCCTTGCGTCGCTTTAACGAAAGCATCGCAATCATGAAGAGCCTGTGGACGCAGGATAAAACGAACATTGCGGGTGAGTTTTATACACTCAGTAACACCGGCATGGAGCCCAAGCCGATCCAGAAGCCGCATCCACCATTGTGGTTTGGCGGGCAGCACCCGAACGCGTTACACCGGGCGGTTCGGATGGCCGATGGTTACATGGGCGCCGGACCGACGACCACGGATGATTTCGGTCGCCAGGTCGACCTGATTCGTCGATATCTCGACGAGGAGAGGAGAGATCCGGCCACGTTCCCAATCTCAAAGCGTGTATATCTGGGTATCGACAACGATGAACAACGCGCAAAAGAAGGTCTGGACCGATTCTTCGCAGCGCGTTATCCGTGGATGATCGAGAAAAATCCGGACTTTGTGGCAGATATCTGCGTCTGGGGCAGCCCTGAGCGTGTCGCAGCAGGTTTGTGTGACGTAATTGACCGGGGTGCACGCATGATTGTGTTGAATCCACTCTGGGACTTCATCGAGCAGATGGAAATTCTCGCTGAAAAAGTAATTCCCAAATTACACCGACATTGAAGGGTGCCGATGAAAATTGACATCATTCTCGATGCGCGTGAGAGCGCTGCTGAACTGGCCGACTTGGGCCGGTTAGCCGAAGAAGCCGGCATTCGCGGTGTCTGGGTATCGAGTCTGCTCGATTCGCGCGACCCGTTTACCAACCTGTCGGGACTTGCGACAGCAACAAAGCGGTTGCGACTTGGACCCATCGCGGTGAACCCGTTCGATAGTCACCCGGTCCGAATCGCTTCGTCGTTGATGACGCTCAATGAACTGGCCGACGGTCGCGCGCGGATCGTCATCGGTGGGGGTGGTGAGGCGCTTGATGCTGTCGGTATTAAACCGTTGCGGCGGGTGCGTGCCGTTGCCGAGTGCGTCGACATCATCAAGGCCGCTGCATCCGGCGAACACGTTGATTACAAAGGTGAATTATACGAGGTGCACAATTTGCGCTTCGACTGGGTGCAAAACCCGACGCCGCCGGTATTCGTCGGTGCGAGCATGGATCAGATGTTGCGAATGGCGGCGCGCGTCGCAGACGGCAGCATGATGAGCGATATGCCGGTGCCACTGGCGGCGGCTGCCATCGGCGTGCTCGATAAGGCACTCGAGAAACAGGCCAGGCAAAGACCTGCATTTCAGACGAATGCTTTCGCTGCATGGCACGTCTATGAAGATCGGGATCGGGCAATCAAAGAGGCGCGGCAATGGCTGGTTCTGCGCGGCATCTTCCGGCCATGGGTCTTATCGGAGTTTCTCGACGCGGAGGCTGTCGATCTGGTTATGCGCAGTACCGGTGCGTTCTGGTCAGCATTTCGTGCCGGTAGTTCTGTTGTCGAAGGCATTTCGGACGATGTACTAGATGCGATGGCTGATAACCTCGCATTCGTTGGCAGTAATGCAAATATTGACAAGCAGATTGATAAATTGCGCCGCTTCGAGGCCATCGGCCTCGAAGCGATCGCATTGCGTTTATATGCCGATCCTGCCGTATCGATCAGCACTATCGGTGAGCAAGTCGTTCCTGCGTTGTCAGGTTAGCAATGCAGGTTCGCTTTGCGCTTTACCCAGCCCAGTAGGCCGAGAGCTGATCCAAACAACCAGACTGCTGCGGGAACAGGAACCACTTGATAGACCAGATTGTCGATTGCACCCGAGCCGTTAAATTCGACAACGATACGTCGAACACCTTTGACCGAGCCAAAATCCAGCTGGTTCCAGAGATTGTCACCACCCGTGAAAGGAACGAAAAACATACCAATTTGTAATTCGTCACCGGCGTCGTTGAATAAGTGTATTTCGCTGTTCGGATTTTGATTATCTTCAGCCAACTCGATGTCGAAGAAGTCGATGGACTCGAGGGTGATATCACTGCTGAACAGAAATTCGAACTCACCGCTGCGTCTTCCGCCTTGATCATCCGGCGTATTACAGAAACCAGTCTGAAAATTACAATCGTTGCGTCTCTGGATGATCAATAGATTTCCCGGATTGAAATTGCCTGCCAGGCCGGGATTGATGCTGTTGAAAGGTCCAACCAGATCGAAATCACCCCCGGCAGGATTCGGGTCTGCAGAATCAAATATTATTGCAGCATCCGGGCCGGTGCTCAGATTTGTGCCACTGATTGAAACTGTCGGTTCGTACTCGTCATCGATGATCTGACCGGAGCCAAATCCTTCAAAATCAAGTACTGAAGCATTTGTTGAACCGGCCATCGCTAACAAAATGGCCGTGCTGATGACGCGAAGGTAGCTGGTATACAATTTTTCTACTCCCAATATCTAATGACTAGATTGCGTCATCGGGAGTCGAATCCGTCTTGCTGGCCCCTTAAAAGCTGATCAGCATTGATCGAATTACGAGAGTATCCTACTTGAACATGCGCACATGCGCAAAGATCAATTCTGGCCAAATGGCTGCGATTGGCCCTGTCAAGCTTATGTTAAATATCTGGCATCCTCATTTTCATGATTGTTGTTATCTACTCACGGTAACCCGGATCGATTCGATCCAGTTTGCGTAGCAGTCCGGGCCAGGCCAACCGGCCGCCCAGTCCCTTTGTTACTTCATCGACCTGGGCGGCGATCCCGGCGAGAATCTGCGGGCTGATCGGCATCAGCTCCGCGCCGGTCGACTGCGCCATAACTTGTGCCTGACAGGCGGTTTCAAGTGCATACATCGCCAGAAACGCATCGGGGATATTTGCGCCGACTGTTAACAACCCGTGATTGCGAAGGATCAGAAATAACCTGTTGCCAAGGTCTGCTACGAGTCGCGGTTTCTCCTCTGCATTTAACGCAATACCCTCATAATCGTGATAACCGACCGAAGCCAGTGCGACAAGTGAGATTTGCGAAAGTGGCAACAGACCGTCTTTTTGTGCAGATACGGCGATGCCGGCCCTGGTATGGGTGTGAAGGACACAAGCGACATCGGCACGCGCTTCGTGAACGGCGCTATGAATCGTAAAGCCGGCCGGATTGACGGGATGCGGTGATTCCAGAATTTTGTTGCCGTCCAGATCGACCTTGATGAGATTGCTTGCGGTAATTTCCTCAAACAGCAGGCCATAGGCATTGATTAGGAAATGCTCGCTGGCACCCGGAACACGAGCGGAAATGTGCGTGAAGATAAGATCATCCCAACCGTGCAGCGCTATGAGGCGGTAACAAGCGGCCAGATCGACTCTTAAATTCCATTCCTCATCACTGACCTGGTGACGTACCGGGTTTATATCTTCCGCATGGCTCATTTGTGGTTCTCCTGAATGCCTGGCTCATACCAGCGTACTCCTGTGGCCGCCGATTTTCTCGCAATCAGTGGGAGTTTATCAGCCTGATGCTAACCGCCGTCACCAACGTCAGGTATGATCGGCATTCGTTAATGGGGAGCATTGCCAGTGACCGAACCAACCAGGGCTGATTCGTCAGCCAACTCATCATATCCGTCGCCGGTCTATGGCTGGTATGTCGTGATCATACTCACCGTGGCCTATGCCGTGTCTTTTCTGGATCGGCAGATTCTGGCCCTGTTGGTGCAGCCGATCAAAAGTGACCTGGGCATCAATGACACGCAGATAAGCCTGTTGCTGGGTCTGGCATTTGCGATTTTCTACACCGTGCTCGCGATACCACTGGGCCGCATGGCGGATCACCGCAGTCGCCGTGGCATGATCGCAATTGGTATTACCGTGTGGTGCCTGATGACAGCCGCCTGCGGACTGGCGAAAAATTTCATTCAGCTGTTTATTGCTCGTATTGGCGTCGGTGTCGGCGAGGCCACGTTGAACCCTGCCGCACTGTCGATGATCAGCGATTATTTTCCCCGGGAACGGCGTGGCAAAGCAGTGGCTTTCTATAGTCTGGGTATTTCATTGGGCGGTGGCATCGCAATGCTGGTAGGCGGTCAGGTGATCGGCTACGTCAGCAATGCGCCGGCTGTGAGTTTGCCCGTGGTGGGTGAACTGGCTGCATGGCAGACCGTCTTGATGTGGGTGGGACTGCCGGGCCTGGTCATTGCCGTACTCATGGGCACAGTCAAAGAGCCTGTGCGTCAGGATAAATTGCAGGTGCAGGATCAGTCGGATGAATCCGGGGATGTTATGCCGATCGGTCAGGTCATTCAGTTTCTGCTGCAGCGCTGGCGGACATACATCACCCTGTTTATGGGGATGTCGGTCGTGACGATCATTGGCTACGCCTACATGTTCTGGATTCCGACCATGTTTGTTCGCACCTGGGGCTGGACTATTCCGGAGATCAGCAAAGCCTATGGCCTGGTCGTGCTGGCTGCAGGGCCTACCGGCGTCGCACTCGGCGGCTGGCTGGGTGACGGTTTATACCGGCGCGGCCACCGTGATGGCCACATGCGTGCAACCCTGGTGGGGGTGCTGATCCTGATCGGGTTCTCGATCGCGGCACCATTGATGAGTTCGCCGGGTTGGGCTGTGGCGATGTTGTTTCCGGCCACGGTCGGTGCAGCCATGCCATCGGCGACGGGCGCTGCCTCCCTGATGATGATTGTGCCGAACCAGATGCGTGCCGTAACCGCTGCGATGTATTACTTCGTCATCAGTATCCTGGGGCTGGTGCTGGGTTCGACATCGGTTGCCCTGGTGACCGACTATGTCTTTGCCGATGATACTGCGCTGCGCTACTCCATTGTTTGTGTGGTGATTGGTTCGGGCGTATTGGCACTTGGATTTTTGATCAATAACCTCAAGCATTTTCGTGAAAGTGTGATCGAGGCCGATCAGTGGAGTGGAGACTAGGGATTTAACCGCGTTGTTTCATTCGGTATTACCCCGGCAGGCGCTTGACGATTCGGACCAGCCTTGCGAGTTCGACTTCAATCTCGCCGCGTTTGGCAGCGAGAAACTCCTTGAGTTGTTTCTTGCGCAGAAACAGGAAAAAGATTTTCAGGTTGTTAAGAATGATTTTGTATTCCTTACGCATTTGTAACGCAACCGGGGCGGCAATGATTACACTGATCAGGTAGCCAACTGCCCACCCTGCATCCATGAATCTATAGACGAGCACCGTTTGGCCTGACCAGAACAAGATAAATAACAGCATGCCCAGAAGCACTTTGGTCGTGTCGTACTGATCCACACCTTGTGCAATACGTCGTGACAGGTGGCGAGTCAGTTCGAATGGAATGATGCTGTTGATCATGCCCCAGACAGCAACAGGCAGCCCAACCAGTAAAATCAGGATCAGTCGTCCGAAATACAGCAGAACGAGTATCGGTCGAATATCGATCGTCAGGTGATAGTCGCGGATGCCGCAAATTTTGCAAAGCCGTTCAAAGGTTTTAAGTTGAGTCACTATTGCCCGAACTTTGTCGGGTTCGTACACGCGCAGCTTACGTTGTGCATCGATCAGTCGTTGCAGAGCTCGGAAGCGTTGCCGAAGTTCGCCCTTGCGATAATGGCCATGACGCAATGCGAAGAACTTTTCGAGTCGATTGACCAGATAGAGGTCCTCCCAGGAGTCAGCGTTGAGGGTGACGGCTGCAAGACCCTCAGTAATTCTTTCGGTGAGCAGTTCGACGGCAGCAAACGGTTCGAGGTTTTCCGGAAGAGCAGAATCGACCGGCAGGCCGAATTGCACCAGTACGTCACTCCGAAAATTACCCTTGCTGGTAAAGGTCAGTCCGACCGGTAGTATGACGGGCGCAATACCATTGCACTGCCTGGCGGCAATTGCGATACGAGCCGCTCCGGTTTTTAACTTGTGAATATGCGGGTCAGAGTGACTCTGACCCTCCGGAAAAATTACGATGGCTTCGTTATTCGCGAGTAATTCAGAACAGCGTGCAAAAGATGCATCGTTACGGGTTGTATCTTCCGACCGGCCGGCTTTCCGGTAGATGGGTACTGCGCCAATAAGTCCGAGTAAGAGCTTTAACGGTGGATTCAGGAACAAACCGCTGCGGGCGAGGGGGTGAATATTGTATTCTGAAGTGGCTTGCAATAGCACGACATCAACGAGTGCGTTGACATGATTGGCGCATAAAATAAGTCCGCCACTTCCGTGTGTTGCACCTGTTCCGGTAACTTCCACGGTGCGGTAGAGTACGCGCACAATAGCCTGGCATAAGAAATGCCAAACTTTCATTAACCAGTCCCTGCTGTACGAGTCGGACATCGTGTGTTCACACTGCCTCAATGTAGACGGGCAGGGTCATTGTAAAACGTGAAATGGTGCCGATGTATAGTTTCTGAAGTTTTTTGTCGCAGGGCTTTCCTTCTGGTGAGGATTGCCTGACTAATAGCCGGCTCTGACTGCGTCAGACTTGTTGCCAAATCTGCGATATTGGAGACGCCGTGTTCAAGCGCTTCCAGGTTCAGGCTGAGTCCTGTCAGTCAAAACTTCTGAATGCCGAGAACGACCCCGGTAATCCATGACAGGGCCCAGAAGAACCAAATGGGTACGCTAAATTTGTGGAAGTTGTTTCTCAGTTGCTCTTTATGCCTGAATACGGCATAACTGCCGACGGTCGTTACGGTAAACATCAGGAGTAATGCGGTGTATCCGCTGATCGTATGCAAATCATACGTAATGCTCTCAACGGATTCTCTCATCATAGCCGTGCCTAAAAGATCGGCGGCAAGGCCAAACCAGAATATGACCAGGTGACGAAATTCAAGTCGTTTTGCTCTCCAGTTTTGCCAGACAGCGAATGAATAAAAAACCAGTGCAGCCGTTATTGAAATAACAGCAATGATTATGATCGTTGGCATTGGATAATCTCCCGGGAAAAGGGTGGCGGTCAGCAATAATGAGCAGTGCGGCGAAAGGGTTGCGTCCATTGGACTGCAATTACAGGCGGAAACCCAATAACTTATGAGAGATACGACAGAACCATGAGTTATAAAGTGCTTATCGGCCTGAACACAGGGGATGGAATTCTGCAATGACACGCAAACTTCGCTCATGGTATTTGCAGATCATCTTGTCCCCGGGTTATCGGTCGATATATCGGTTATATGCTGAAATACGACGATTGCTCACGTTCAGGCGTCACGTCATTGACGTTTTTCTACAGCTCGATGACCCTTATTCATACTTGTTAAGCCACTATCTGCGTTACCTGGCTACCAGCTATGCGGTCGAGTTACGTATTCACCTCAGCCAGGCCCTGGGCGGCGAGTTCATGCCACAGCCGGACAGGCTGGCCGAATATGCAGTCCGGGATTGTCGGCTGCTGGCTCGGGAGTTGGGCATTGCGTTTCTCGACAAAGGAAGTGCGCCGGTTGTTGAGCATCGACAAGCCCTGCTCGAACTTCTGGCGCAGGTGCAGGAACAGGATGATTTCGAGAAGACCCTTTTTACAGCTCTCAGCGCATATTGGCGTGGCGATACCAAAAGTACGGCACGCATAATCGGGCATCTTCAACCTGATTTTGCACAAACCGATGCATTGATTGCCGCCAGTCAGTCGATGCTGCGCAAACTCGGGCACTATGACAGTGCCATGATGTATTACGCAGGTGAGTGGTATTGGGGTGTCGATCGTCTGCGATATCTTTGCGATCGTCTGGACACGCTTGGCCTGTACCGTAGAAACGATCGAAACCAGGTGCCGGAGCTTGCATCGTTATACCGGGCTCTGAAACTGGATCTTCCGGCTACGGTTCCCGACTGCGCAAAAACTTTGCCCATGATTGAAATGTATTATTCATTTCGCAGTCCCTACTCGTATCTTGCGTTGCAAAGCGCTTTTGCCATTGCGGATTCTTACGACGTTGAGCTCAGGGTCAGGCCTGTTTTACCGATGGTGATGCGCGGACTGTCGGTGCCAAGACAGAAAATCCTGTACATCGTCAAAGATGCAAGCCGTGAAGCGCAACGTCTCGGCATCCCGTTCGGAAAAATATGTGATCCGCTCGGAGACGGGGCAGAGCGATGTATCGCCGTATTTTTCCATGCACAGCGCCAGGGAAAGGAACGGGAATTTATGCTTTCGGCAGGCCGAGCAATCTGGTCTGAAGGCATCGATGTGGCATCAGATGACGGCATGCGCAGGGTGACGGAGAGAATCGGATTGTCCTGGCCCGGCGTTGTGGCCGCGATGAGCAGTGAGAGTTGGCGTGAGACCGTTCAGGAGAACAGATCAGCATTGACCGAGGCGGGGTTATGGGGTGTGCCGAGTTTTACGATCGGAGACCTGGCCGTGTGGGGGCGTGACCGGGATGGGTTGTTTGCCCGTCAGATCGAGTATTTGTGTCGCGGTCCCGGCTGATCGTATGGTTCCGGCATTTACGAGGCTGCCTTGTATGTTTTTGCCGGGGTATTCTCAATCGCCGTCAATGGACGGGCATCATAGGATGCCCCGATACGTTCTTCGGAGGGTACGCCATACAGCGTCGTGCGCTGGCGCGGTGTTCGTTCGAGGCTTTTAATCAGTTCGTCCATGCGTTGCGGTGCGAGCTCCTGTCCGTGGCTCGCGCCCGCTGCGCGTGAAATAGATTCGTTCATCAGGATACCGCCAAGATCGTTGACGCCGGCATTCAGGCAGTCGATCGCACCTTCCGGGCCGAGTTTGACCCAAGAGGTTTGAATATTGTCGATGACCGGGTTCAGCGCCAGGCGAGCAACGGCGTGCATCAGTAGTGTTTCGCGATAGGTTGGCCCAAGCCGTGCATGACCACGGTGGTACAACGGTGCTTCCATGTGCACGAACGGCAGTGGCACAAACTCGGTCATTCCGCCGGTTTGTTCCTGAAGTGCACGCAACCGGAGCAGGTGGCCGGCCCAGTGGCGTGGCGCTTCGAGGTGGCCGAACATAATCGTGGCGGTCGTTCGCAGGCCTGTTTTGTGTGCTGTGGCGATGACATTAAGCCACTCATCGGTGTTCACTTTGTCCGGGCAAATTATTGTGCGAATTTCATCGTCCAGAATTTCAGCCGCAGTACCTGGCAGGCTTGCGAGCCCGGCATTTCGAAGATCCACGAGAAATGCTTCGATCGATTTTCCGAGCGTCTGTGCGCCGTGCGTGACCTCGAGCGGTGAAAAAGCATGGATATGAATATCGGGTGCTGCGTCTTTGACCGCCCGACAAATTTCCAGGTACGTATGACCGGTATAAGCCGGGTGAATACCCCCTTGCAAACAGACTTCCGTTGCGCCGCGCGACCAGGCTTCTTCCGTTCGTCGGCTGATTTCATCCATATCGAGTACATACGGAGCGCCGCGCAGATTTTCGCTCGTCTTGCCTTTTGAGAAGGCGCAAAACTTGCACTTGTACAAACACAGGTTCGTATAGTTGATATTGCGGTTGATGACATAGGTCACATCGTCGCCGCAGCGATCCGCACGGACGGCATCTGCTGCGTGACAAACCGCGGCAAATTCATCTCCGCGGGATGCAAACAATGTTTCGATTTGTGGTGCGGTCAGTGCAATGCCGTCCTCGGCACGCGCCAGAATGCCGGCGAGTCGCAATTTTGCCGGTGGCGGAGTATTGCGCTGTATGCGAAACGGCGGCTTCATTGCCGCGCCGGCAACCCACGTATCCTCACGTGCATAACCCTCGCTGTCACTATGATGCAGCACAGTGGTGCGAAGTGACGGGTGCAACCAGCTTTCGGCCCGTGATGCATATTCCGGGTATATGGTCAGCCGTTGCGTCAATCGTTTGCCGGCCTGTGCGGTGTGCTCGGCCAGTTTGCCCAAATGCGGCCAGGGTGATTCGGGATTGACATGATCGGGCGTGACCGGCGATACGCCACCCCAGTCATTGATGCCGGCGGCGATCAGGGTCGGTAATCGGTTGGCGTTCAGGTTCGGCGGCGCCTGGATATTCATGTCCGGACCAAACACATGCCGGGCGACGGCAATGGTCCACAGTAATTCCTCGAACGCGGGTTCCGGGACAGCCTGCATTTTCGTGCCGGGCTTCGGAACGAAATTCTGCACAATGATTTCCTGAATATGCCCGTATCGTTGATGCAGTTTTTGTATTGCGACGAGGCTTTCGACTCGCTCGGCCCGTGTTTCGCCGATGCCGATCAGGATGCCGGTTGTCAGCGGGACACCCGCGGCGCCGGCTGCTGCGATCGATTCGAGTCTTGTTTGCGGATGCTTGTCGGGCGATCCGAAATGCGGGCCGCCGCGTTGTGCCAGGCGTTCCGACGCCGATTCGAGCATGATGCCCATTGATGCCGAGACTTCTCGCAAATCCTCATAATCTGCACGTTGCAATACACCTGGGTTCAGGTGCGGCAACAGTCCCGTTTCATCGAGAACGAGTTGTGCCATCTTTTTCACATATTCGAGTGTCGTTTCGCAGTCGAGCGACTTGAGCGCCTCGCGTGCCGCCCGATAGCGCAGTTCCGGCTTGTCGCCCAGCGTGAACAGGGCTTCACGACAGCCGGCAGCCTTGCCGGCTTCTGCGATCTTCAATACCTCTTCAGGCAGCAGGTAAGCCTGATCGAGTCGGCTCGGCGTCTTGGCGTAGGTGCAATAGTGGCAAACATCCCGGCACAGTTCCGTCAGCGGGATAAAGACCTTGCGAGAGTACGTCACGAGATCGCCCTTGCCGGTATCTCGCAGTTCGGCTGCAGCGACCATCAATTCTTCGAGCGGCCGGTCGTCTGCACAGATCCGGGACACCTCCTGTCGGGATAAATTCTGTCGACGGGTCTTCATGCGGTCGCCGATGAGGGTGGCTGGCAAAATGTCGCTGGAATCGACGACCGATTGAGGAACCGCCCGGTGTGTCCGTCGGGTTCGACACTGCACAGCCAGGCGAGATCTGCCGGCACATCGATGTCGTAGCGAAATGCCGTCGCGTTCACGTTGCGATGTTCGAGTCCCGCTGCCTCGGCAGCACGAATATGCCGCTCGCAGCTTTGCTTGCCGAACCGAAAATGGATACCGGTCGGCGGAGAAATAATGATTGCATTCGTGCCGCCGTCCCGGCCGGCGGGACAAATCGTCAGGCCGTCGCGATGTTTATCGAGCAACGAGACGAGATCGTCAGGCGTAATGACCGGTAGATCACCCGGTACGACCAACAGTTTGCGCGCACCTTTTTTCTCGAGTTGTCGAGCCGCCTGGTCCAGGCTGGCCGACAATCCGGTTCCGGCCCTTTCGGCAATAAATTCGCAGCCGTATTCTGCAGCGAAATCCCGGATACAGGGTTCCTGACCGAGGCACACAACATGGCCGATGTCGGGGCAATCGCGCAGCGCGGTCACGACGTCAGCGGCCATGCTTCTGGCCAGTTCGGAACATTGTTCGGGCGACAGGGCCGCAGCGAGCCGGCTCTTGGCCCTGGCGAAGTCCTTGATCGGTACGAGGGCCCAGGTTGTTACGCTATCTTGCAAAGCCCTATTCCTCCCGGCTCGAAAATTTCTGGCTCAGTTCCACAGTGCCCGGATTGATCGTTCGGGCGAAATCCAGCGTTTCGTTCGCGAGTCTGATCTTGTCATCGAGGGTGTTCATGATTGTGTCGCAAATCTGTATCGGCAGGTCAGGTTTTTCGGGTCCACGCACCATTTTACGGTCTTGTTCGTCAACAATGAATCCGTCAAGCAGACCGCCGTAGTGGCGGGCAACTGCCGGGGCCGAAGGCTCTATGCCGAGTTCGCGCATGATTTTGGCGGTTGGGCCCTTCAGCGCGATGCCGCCGACAATCGGCGATACGGCCACGACCGGCGCGGCGGCGTCACGCACTGCAGCGCGCAGGCCCGGTATGGCAAGGATCGGTTCGATCGACAAATACGGATTTGACGGTACGATAACAATAGCAGCCAGCTCAGGATCCTGCAGCGCGGTCAGGGCAGAGGGGGACGGGGCAGCGCGATCGGCGCCCGTATATTCGAGTGTGCTGACTTTGGGCCTTGCGCGATCACGTACGAAGTAGTGTTGAAAGTCGAGCTGGCCCTGGTCGGTGACGACCCGTGTTCTGACCGGCATATCCGACATCGGTAACAGTCGGGTCCGGACGGAAAATCGCTCGCACAAACTCTGTGTGACCTCTGACAGTGTCGCTTGTTCGGCCAGCATCCGGGCACGTATAACATGAGTGGCCAGATCCCTGTCACCGATTCGAAACCAGGTTTCTTCGCGCAGTCGTTCGAGCGCACTCATGAAACTCCAAGTTTCGTTACGACAACCCCAGCCGGTTTCCGGATTGACCTCACCGGCCAGCGTATACATCAGCGTGTCGAGGTCCGGGCAGATCGGCAATCCAAGGTGTTCAAAGTCGTCACCCGTATTGACGATAACGGTGAGTTGAGTGTCCGGGAGTATCCGGCTCAGGCCAAGCACCAGTTTTGCACCGCCTACACCGCCGGTGAGTGCCACTATATTGCCGTCGATCGCATTCATCCGAACAGGTTTTCGTCTGCGGACCTTACGATTGTCCGGGCTGTTTGAGTCGACTCACCGGCTTTGAGGCCTCGCACGAGCACCACAGGGAGGGCTTCGGCGCCTTCGCCCATCACTAATGCCGCTGCGCCGGCGATGCAGTCTGCCGTTGCGACTTCAGCGACCTGTAGTACACGACCGAACATGTCATGGCGTCCGCGCATGTCGTTGAGTGATTCGAGGCCCGCACAGCCAATGGCAATTCCGGTCGTGCCAAGTCGCCACGGTCGACCGACGCTGTCGGTGATCACAACGCCGAGGCGGACACCGTAATGTGCGTCGAGTGTTTCTTTCAGCTGGTAAGCCGACTTATCCGGGTCTTCGGGCAACAGCAGAACCGTTTCTTCGTCGCCTTTAACATTAGAGCGATCAATACCGGCATTGGCCAGCACAATGCCCAGGCGATGTTCAACGATCAGGACGCCGGGCGTGTCGCGCACAATACGATTTGATTCGCGCAGAATCAGTTCGGCAATTCGCGGATCCTTTTGCTTGCTGTAGGCAAGCCGGCGAGCTTCGGCCGAAGGCTCAATGTCCTTCAGATTGACCAGTCGGCCTTCGGCTTTCGAGACAATTTTTTGTGCGATGGCCAGCACATCGCTATTTCGCGGCGCAAGACCGGCTTTGCCGAGGTGCTCGACGATGAGTGCAGCAAGGTCACAGCCCGGCTCAATGAGCGGCAGGCCGGAGACCGGGAAAAAAGACAGCGCCGGTGTCGGCATCACCTGACCCGAATCAGTCTGTAGAAACGCCGGTCATGCAAATGCCGGCGTGGCTGCCAGGGTAGCGCCTGTTCATAAAGATAAGGACCGATGTCAGTGCTTCCATTGCAGCCGAGTTCGCGAGCGGCCCGGCATGCCAAGCGTTGAATTTTGCCTGCTTTGCGAGCTGTATGACGATTTCGCGTGCTGCGAGTTTATCACCGGCGACAAGTACGTCGCAGGCCATCTCGGCATCGGACGACATGAGATCTGCGGCAACGTTCTGGAAAGCGGAAACCACCGTAACGTTTTTGCCGACAATCTGTTGTGTGATCAACGCCGCACAACCTTCGGCGGGCATCTGAACGCGCGCGACTTTCGGTGGTACGAGCGGCACGGTTGTATCAATCAGAATTTTTCCTGACAGTTCGCTGCGGATATCCTCGAGAGTGGGCTTTTGATGCGCAAACGGCACGGTCAGCACCACGATATCGCCGGCCGCGGCGGCCGCACGATTTTGCAGGCCTTCAATCGATGCATCCGGTAATTTCCGGTTGAGTTCGGAGGCGGAGTCGACGGCCTTTTCCGATTGACGAGAACCGATGACGATTCGATAGCCGGCCCTGGCCCAGCGAGCCGCCAGACCGCTGCCGAGCGCTCCGGTTCCGCCGATGATGCTAATCGTTCTTATATTAGTTGATAGTTCCATATTCATATATTTATTATCAGTTCTGCAATATCGAATGGTATCCCGACCGCCGCCGGTCGTCCAAATTCCATATTTCGGGCGGTGCGACCGTCTTGCAGGCATTGACCGGTGGCCGCAGCCCCCATTAGTGATGCAAAATATCGCTTTCGGCTGCGGTCGAACAACAACGGCGGCAAAAGAAACGTCGGCCTCTCAGGGAATTGACCTTACCACTGAAGCGATCATGTAAAACGCCTGGCAACGGGCGGGGTTGGAGACAGGTATGGAAATATATAAGGAGTTCATGTTCGAAGCGGCGCATCTGTTGCCTAATGTTCCGGCCGGCCATAAATGCGGTCGGTTGCATGGCCATTCATGGAAGGGCGTGATTTATATTGCCGGGGAGATCGACCCGGCGACTGGTTGGATTATGGATTACGGCGAAATCAAGAAATTGTTCGCACCGTTGTACGCCCAGCTCGATCACAATTATCTGAATGACATCCGGGGTCTGGAGAATCCGACCAGTGAGGTGCTGGCCAAATGGATCTGGAATCAACTGAAGCCCGATTTGCCGCAATTGTCGAAGGTCGTGATTAATGAAACCTGCACGTCCGGGTGTATCTATCGGGGTCCGGATGCTTGAGGCCAATACAGCGGGTGCCGGCGCATCGCAGGCTGATTTTTTTATGCGCGCCGCACTCGAAGCTGCGACTCGCGGCATGCTTGCCGGTGAACCACCCGTCGGCGCTTGCCTGGTTGCAGGCGGCGAAATTGTCACAACGCTAGGCAATGGCGTGATCGGTGAGCTCGATATTACGGCACATGCCGAGATGCGGGTGATCCGTGAGGCCTGTCGGCAGTTGCGCAAGCTCGACCTGAGCGGTTGCACGCTGTATGTGACGGTCGAGCCGTGTGTGATGTGCCTGACGGCCTGCCACTATGCCGGGATCGTTGAAATTATTTATGGCGCTGATATTGCGGATATGAATGCCGTGACCGGTAATGAATTGGGTGTTTCGCCCGACGGAAAGATGCCGTTAAAAGTTGAAGGTGGATGCCTGGTAGCGGAATGTCGCGCGCTGATCGCAACGTGGTCCGGTGGCCGTCGGGGCAGTCCGGTCGACTAATGGCAAGCGAAAATCAGTACAATGCCATCGCGGAGCAATACCGGCAGTCGAAATCGTCGCCGCTTCGTACCTACATCGAGGCTTATACCTTCTTGCAGCTGGTCGGCGATGTTCGCGGTCTGCGGGTACTGGACCTGGCTTGCGGCGAGGGGTTTTATTCGCGCAGATTAAAATCGCTCGGTGCCGCTAGCGTCGTCGGGGTCGATATTTCCCCGGAAATGATTCGGCTGGCCGGGCAACAGGAGCGCGATAACCCGCAGGGTATTGATTTTATCTGTGCAGATGTCTGCGAGCTTGGCGACCTCGGACAGTTCGATCTGATCGTTGCCGCTTACCTGTTGCATTATGCGTCTTGCGTCGAAGATCTGGCGCGCATGTGTTGCAACATCAGGCGTCATTTACCGGATTGTGGCCGTTTTGTGACACTGAATGAAAATCCCGATCAACCTGCCGGGCAGCATACCGGTTACGAGCAATACGGTTTTAACAAGACGGTCGACCAACCCCGGGCAGACGGTTCGAAGATTACATACTTTATGGTCGCCGGCCGTGAATTATTTAAATTCCATGCCCGCTACTTTGCGCGCTCGACCTATGAATACGAATTATCCGAAGCCGGTTTCAACCATATAACCTGGCATCCACTGGCGCTCGATCCGGTCGGGATCGACACGCATGGTGCCGGGTACTGGAAGGAGTACATGGGCAATCCGCCGATTATCGGCCTTGAGTGTCGCCCATAGGTTTCCAATGCTGCTGCACGAAATATTCGAGCGTCACGCTGCACGGCAACCCTATGCTGTTGCCCTGACCGTCGGTGAGAACCACCTGACCTATGGCGAATTGAACGGTCTGGCCAATCAGTTTGCTCACAGGTTGATCGAGTCAGGCGTTGCAGCCGAAGTCTGTGTGGGTTTGTATCTGCCGCCGGGAGCCGAGCTGATTGCCGCGATGCTGGGCATCATGAAAGCCGGTGGCGCATATGTGCCACTGGATCCGGGCTTGCCGGCCAACCGTCTGGCGCAGATTATCGAGTCGGCTGAGCCGGCTGTCGTCATCACGCAGCGTGCAATTGCCACAGGTCTGCCCGAACATTCGGCGCAGTTGATCTTTGTTGATAACGTTCCGCTCACAACGTCGCGCAATGACGATCCGTGTCTGCCCGTCGCGTCCGATGATCTTTGTTACGTTATTTTTACATCCGGTTCGACCGGTACACCGAAAGGTGTCATGGTCACGCACGGTAATCTCGCGCCCTTATTTGACGATATTGGTGCAAGACTCGAGATTGCCGCTGATGATGTCTGGACGGCATTTCATCCTTTTTCATTCGGCTTCTCTGTGTGGGAAATCTGGGGCGCGCTGTCTTATGGTGGCAGGCTCGTCATCGTGCCGCCTGAATTGCGCACTGATCCGGCACGCCTGTTCGAGCTCATTCGTGCTCAGCAAGTAACGATCGTAAGCCAGACTCCCTCCGCATTCCGGCAGAATCTATTGTCCGACGTATTCGCCGACGGTCTGGCCGCAACCATGCTTCGTTGTGTCGTTTTGAGCGGAGAGGCGGCCGACACGAATGCCTTGCAACGCTGGTTTGCGCGGCACGGCGACGGCGAACTACGCATCGTCAATACCTATGCCGTCACTGAAACGTCCGGGCAGCTGACATTTGCGGCCTATGAGTCTGCCAATGATGTCGCCGCAACCTCAGCCTGTGTCGGTCAGCCGCTGGCGCATGTCGAACTGATCCTGGTTGATGAGCATTTCACTGACGGGAACAGGGCCTGCGTACCGGTCGGTCAGGCCGGCGAATTGTGGGTCGGCGGGCCTTCCGTCGCCCGTGGCTATATCGGGTTGCCGGAGCAGACCCGGCAACGGTTCGCGCTGGTGAACTTCGCCGGGTTCCGGTCGACACGATGGTATAGAACCGGGGACCGGGCACGACTGACGACTGAAGGTGAGCTTGAGTTTCTCGGCCGTACGGATGAGCAGATCAAATTACGGGGTTACCGGATTGAGCCGGGTGAGATTGTCGCTGTGCTGCGCGAGCAACCTGCGATTGACGATGCTGCGGTTGTATTGCGTACAGATCTCGATGGAGCACCCGGTCTCGTTGGATATGTTGTGCAGCATAGCGGATCCAAAGCAGTTGCAGCCTTGCGCCCGCCCGGCCAACCTGAATTCTGGCCCTCGGTTGGCCCCTACCAGTTGTATGACGAGTTTCTCTATGACCTGATGAGTTCCGAAGCCGTGCGGCTGGAGAGTTACCGGAATGCATTTGAACGTTCGGTGCGTGACAAGGTCGTGCTCGATATCGGTACGGGTGAACATGCACTACTGGCAAGATTATGTATCGACGCCGGCGCGCGCAGGGTTTATGCCGTGGAGGTACTCGAAGCTGCATACCTGAAAGCGCGAGCGTTCGTGTGCGATCAGGGGCTTGCGGACCGGATTATTGTTATGCACGGCGATATGGTCTCCCTTGATATTCCCGAACCGATTGAGGTTTGTACCCAGGGCATTATCGGGAACATCGGCAGCGCAGATGGCATTGTGCCGATCTGGAATAGCGCACGGCGTCATTTTGCGGCCGACTGCATACCGGTTCCGTTGCGTTGTAGAACATTGATCGCAGCGGTCGAACTGCCTGAATCCCTTGTAGCCAATCCTGCTTTTGGTCCGGTTGCGAGTCGTTACGCCGAGCAGGTCTTCGGGAAGTTCGACAGGCGTTTCGATATCCGGCTGTGTGTCAGTGATTTGCCCGAAACGGCGATTATTTCCGATGCGCATGTTTTTGAAGATCTGGACTTTACGACCGAGCTTGCCGATGCATTGCAAGGCAGCGCACGGTTGTCGATCGAGCGTAACGGACGTCTCGACGGTTATCTCGTCTGGACCGTTGTGACGACAGGCGGAGATCTCGATGTGGATTATCGCCGCACCCAGCAAGCCTGGTTGCCGGTCTTTTTCCCGCTCGGTGAAACCGGTGACCGCTTCGGTGTGCCGGTAAGCGAACGAGACACGATCGACATCGACTGGTCTGTTCAGGTTTCATCCGGGACTACCTCTGCAATTCATCCGGACTACCGGGTTGTAACGACGATTGCGAACGATGGCGGCCAGCCGGTGACATTCGAATATGTATCGCGTTACGAGGAAACGGCATTCAATGGCACGCCACTCTACCGGGCGTTATGGAGTGGCGAGGCCGGTACACAGGCAGAAACTTCTTTGGCACCAGAGCATTTGCGTCAATGGGTTGCCGAGCGCTTGCCGGAATACATGGTGCCAAAAGCATGGGTCGAACTTGATCGATTACCGCTGACGAATAACAACAAGCTGGATCGGGCGGCGCTGCCGGTACCCGAGTCCGCTCGCCGATCCGATGCGTTGATCGAACCGCCTCGCGACGATCTTGAACGTGACCTGGCCGCACTCTGGCAGGATATGCTGAGTATCGATAGCGTCGGCATTCGGGATAATTTTTTTGATCTTGGCGGTGATTCGATTTCTGCTGTGCGAGTGACAAGCGCATTGCAGCGTCTGCTCGATGATGCCGTCATGTTGGTTGCATTGTTCGATGCGCCGACGGTTGCCGGTCTGGGTCAATACCTGCGTGAGCATCACGCTGCTGCGATAGAAAAATGTTACTCGGTTGGCGATGCAGTCGCCGAGCGCATCGACAGCCATTGTGTAGCGGATGGCGTCGATGCGCCGCTGTCGTTCCAGCAACAAAGCTTCTGGGTTCTGGGTCAGTTGTATCCGTCGATGACCGGCTCAAATGAGCAATTCGTCATTCCACTGGACGGGCCGGTCGACATCGAACGGCTCGAGACTGCATGGAATGACGTACTCGACTGTCATGAGATATTACGCACGGTTTTTCGTGAAACCGAAGCCGGAGTCAGGCAGGTTGTTCTGGCCCATCGACACAGTACATTGCCGGTTATTGTTCTGGAAGCGTCCGATTCCGGTATTGATGGCGAACACCGGTTTTATGCTGCAGCGGAAGAGGCTATCGGCAAGAGTTACGACCTTGCCGCCGGCCCGTTAATCGATGCGCATCTGTTTTGTCTGTCATCGCAGCACTCGAAGCTGCTCGTCAATGCGCATCATATTATTGCCGATGGTCTGTCGATCCGAATCATCCGTGACGAATTGGCCGCAAAATATGATTTGTCCGGTGGCAGCGATGACTGTCAGACCTCCTTGCCGGCCATGCAGTACCGTGATTATTCGATTCTCCAGCGTGCCGAGTCTCACGGCGACGGTTGGGAACGCAGTCTGGATTACTGGCGTACGGCATTGCGGGATATGCCTGACGGCACAGCCCTGCCATCACGCACCGTTGCTGTGACCGATGACCAGTGTCGCGGCAATCAGCGCAGAATCGGATTTGTTATTGATGCTGCGACGGCAGACGGTGCGCGCGCACAATCACGCCGGTCGAGCGCGACGCTGTTCATGACACTACTGGCCACCTTTCGTGTGTTGCTGATGCGCTACTCGGGTCAGGAAGACATCCTGATCGGTTCACCGGTGACATCGCGTGGTACAGCGGCTACGCGTGACATGATCGGGTGTCTCGTCAATAACGTCGTGTTCCGTAACCCGGTATCCGATGATGACGCCTTTGCCGACGTGCTCGGGCGGGAGCGGGCAGCGGTACTGGCAGCATTGCAAAATTCTGATGTTCCATTCGAACAGGTAGTCGAGGCCCTGCATCCGCGGCGGCGTTTCGGCGAACATCCATTGTTTCAGATTCTGTTTCTGTTTGAAGATTCATTTGATCGTACGCAGCAAAACGATGATCTGCGATTCGGGCTGGAAACACTGAACACATCGCGCAGTTCTTACTGGGATATTGAGTTCTCGGTTTCGGACTATGGCGATGATGGTGTGATTCGCGGTTATGTGGGTTATTCGACGGCACGATTCGACGATGAATTTGCTGCAGAACTGTCGACACACTACATAAGATTGTTGCGCGGAATTATCGATGGGCCGCAAATACCTGTCGGGCGCCTTGCACTGCTGGAGTCAGAGCAGCGGCATGAAATGCTCGTTGACTGGAATGCCACGCAGCGTGATTGGGCGGGGCCGGTCACGCTGCATCAGGGATTTGCCGATCAGGTCAGGCGCAGCCCCGATGCCCTTGCCATTGTCAGTGAAGATCTGTCGCTCAGTTATCGGGAACTGGCTGCGCGTGTGGACCGTCTTGCAAGCGAACTGTGCGTCCACGGTGTCGGTTCAGGTGAGCTGGTAGGCATCGGCACAGGCCGTTCGGTCGAGCTGATCGTGGCAATTATTGCCACGCTGGAAGTCGGTGCGACTTACGTACCTCTCGATCCCAATTATCCGGCATTGCGCTTGCAGTTTATCGTCGCTCAGACGGGTTTGCGCATGATTCTCACTGATGGGCGTCTGCCGCGTTCCGTCAGTGGCACACTCGATACCATTCGTCTCGATGAGATTGACTGGACGCAGTCCGACGGTGACGCAGCCGAGTTGTTCGAAGGAGATGACGGCAAAGAGCGGGAGAGTTCGAAGGCTGCCTGCGTTTTATATACATCCGGCTCGACCGGTACGCCGAAAGGCACGGTCGGATTGCATGGCGGGGCCGTTAATCGCTGTGAATGGATGTGGCGCAAGTATGCTTTTACGGCTGACGATGTATTTTGTTTGCGTACGAGTCCGAACTTCGTTGATTCGATCTGGGAAATCTTTGGCCCTCTGATGCACGGCGCCGCCTTGCGGATTATGCCTGATGCCGATGCCATCGATCCGATGAGGCTGGTTGAGCGGCTTGCTGTGCGGGTCGATGGAAAGGCCGTCAGTCATATCGTTGTTGTGCCGTCATTACTGGCTGCATTGCTCGATATCGATGCCCGGCTCGGCCGCAGATTGCCTGATCTGCAGACCTGGATTACCAGCGGCGAGCCGTTGCGACCGGAGTTGCTGCGACGGTTTCGCCGTGCCTGTCCCGGTGTGATGCTGCTGAACACCTATGGGACCTCTGAGATCTGGGATGCGACATGTTTTGATACCTCTGCATGGCACGAGGAAGAAACGATTGTGCCGATCGGCAAACCGATCGGCAATGTGCGCACCTATATTCTTGATGTGCAGCTGCAGCCGGTTCCCGTCGGCGTCGTGGGCGAGTTGTACGTGGGTGGCGCCGGTCTGGGCGCCGGATACCTGAATCAGCCCGATCTGAATAAAGAAAAATTTATTCCGGATCCGTTCCATGCAGAGCACGGAACATCGGAAAACCGTCAGCAATTATTTCGAACCGGCGACCTTGCGCGTTATCGCGTGAATGGAGACATCGAGTGCCTGGGCCGAATGGACCGGCAGATAAAGCTGAGGGGATTTCGTATCGAACCGGATGAAATAGCCGCCGTCATACGCGACCATCCGGGCGTCGGCGATGCATGTGTCGATCTGCGGCAGGGACCGGGTGATGAACCGTTCCTGGCCGGATTCTGGCAGGCGAGCGCTGCAGGTTTCCCGGAAGAAGGCACAGGTTCCGCAGAAGTATTACGCCGGTTCATGCGCTCGCGTTTGCCCGATTACATGTTGCCTGGCGTATTGATTGAGATACAGCAGATGCCGTTGACGCCGAACGGTAAAATCGATATCCGAGCATTGCCTGATGGCGTGTCATCGGATGCGGACAATCAGCAGCGGACGGTTCCGTTCGTTCCGCCGGGTACCGGAACTGAACGAGCCGTTGCGGCATTGTGGCGCGAGATCCTGGGCATTGATCGAGCCGGTCTGAACGACGATTTTTTCGACAGCGGCGGCCACTCATTATCGGCTACGCGGTTGCTGGCTCGCATTCGAGCGCAGTTTGATGTTAGCCCGAACCTTGCACAGTTTTTTGATATGCCCACGATAGTCGGCGTTGCACGACACATCGATGAACTGCGTGACACAGTTGCTGCTGACGAGGTTGAAACGGCTGATGCGCCCAGGTTGGGGCAACTCGAGCGGGGCGACCGGTTGCAGTTGTCGTTTGCCCAGGAGCGACTCTGGTTCCTGAACGAACTTGATCATGACAGCCCTGTCTATAATATTGCTTTCACCATTCACCTGTCCGGCAATCTGAACATCGAGACGTTGCAGACGGCGGTCGACTTGCTCGTACAACGTCATGAAGCGTTGCGTACCCGGTTTTTGTCAATAGAAGGCCGGCCCTATCAGGAAATTCAAGCCGAGCAGTCAGTGCCGATTAGTTATGAGGAGTTTGCCGGCCGTGGCGCGCGGGAATGGGAGCAGCGTCTGGCCGATTTATCGGCACGACTGTTTTCTCTGGATCACGGACCCTTGCTGCGGTTGCATGTGCTGCAGGGCGATCCGCAAAAGTACCTGCTACTCGTCGTCATTCATCATATTGTCAGTGACGGACTGTCAAACGGAATATTTTTTGACGAACTCGCGACTCTATATGACTGCGTAGCCACCGGTCAGGAACCGGAATTGCCGGTATTACCGATTCAGTACGCAGATTTTGCCCTGTGGCAGCGACATGGCATCGAGCGTCCTGAGCTCGATGCGCAGCTCAGCTATTGGGTTGAGCAACTGCGTGATGCACCGCCTGCCCTGGAATTGCCGACAGACAGGCCGCGTTCGTCAGAACAGATGTTTCGCGGCGCCTGGTTATGGCGTGAATTATCTGCCGAGCGTGCCGAAAGGCTGCGGTCATTCGGGCGCCGGCACCAGAGCACATTATTTATGGTATTGCTCGGCGCATTCGATGTCCTGTTGAGTCGCTATTCGGGCCAAACCGATGTTGTCGTCGGGTCACCTATTGCCGGCCGGTCGTGGTACGAACTGGATGGCATGATCGGTTTGTTCGTCAACACCGTCGCTCTGCGCGCTGATCTTTCCGACGATCCGAGCTTCAGTGCTTTGCTTGCCCGAGTGCGACGCGCAACACTCGATTCGCAGGGCAACCAGGATCTGCCTTTCGAGAGGCTTGTAGAATCACTGCGTCCGGATAGAACGCTGAGCCATGCGCCGGTCTTTCAGGTCATGTTTAACATGACGCCGATTCCCGACCGCACACGGCATGCTGCAGGTGTGCGTATGCGGGTCGGACGTCTGCAGGATCACGGTGTATCGACGTTTGATCTGACGCTCAATGTCGGTGAGCGAGCAGACGGACTGGATTTAGTCTTTGAGTATGATCGTGATCTGTTCGATCGACAGACGATCGAGCGTATCGCAACACACTACGATTACCTGCTGAAATCTGTCATCGATGCGGCAGATATGCCGGTATCGGCTTTGCCGCTATGGCCTGCAGAGGAGCAGGCGGCATTGCTGGCGACCCTGAATCCGCCATTTACCACAGCAGTCCCGGGCAATCAGGGTTCGGAGCCGTCGGTTGTCGAGCTGTTCGAAACCTGGGTCGACCGGCAACCCGAGGCGCTTGCCGTCAAATATAGCCACAGCGAAAGTCACAACTGGCTGACTTACGGTGAACTCGATCGGCAGGCGAATGCCGTGGCGGACCAGTTACGCACATACGGTATCGTACCCGGTGCCTGTGTTGCTGTCTGTCTCGACCGTTCGGTCGAACTGATGGTGGCCGTACTCGGTGTTTTGAAGGCAGGTTGTGCATACGTGCCGCTCGACTCCGGTTATCCTGCTGTACGCCTTGCCGAAATGTTTGGCGTTGTGAAACCCGCTGCGCTCGTGACGCAATCGACCGTCGCATCGGTATTGTCATTTGCGAATATACCGGCAATCGTACTCGATGAAGACAAAGACAGCCTTGCACGGTGCAACGCAAGCAGGCCCGATGACCGGGCGACTTCCGACGACCTGGCTTATGCATTATTCACATCCGGGTCGACCGGCACGCCGAAAGCCGTCGCTGTAACGCACGGTAATCTTGCATCCATTTTCCGGGCATGGCGAGATACCTATGTACTCACCGCAAAAGACCGGCATTTGCAGATGGCGGGTTTTTCGTTTGATGTCTTTACCGGCGACTGGGTCAGGGCGTTGTGTTCCGGTGGCAGTCTTGTATTGTGCCCGCGACTCGATTTGCTTGAGCCGGCACGGCTGTATCGGTTGTTGCATGACGAGCACATAACCTGCGCCGAATTCGTGCCGGCCGTCATACGCGGGTTACTCGCCTGGCTTGATGAATCGGTTGCTGACCTGTCTTTCATGCGGCTCATCGCCGTTGGTTCGGATGTCTGGCATGGATCGGAGTTTGCAGCGCTTGTTACTGTCGCCGGGCCTCAGTCACGCGTGATCAATTCTTATGGAACGGCCGAAACGACGATTGACAGTACCTGTTTCGAAGTTGCCGACGATGCGCAATGTGTGGTTCCGGACAATGCGCCAGTCCCCATCGGCCGGCCATTTGCCGGTAGCCGGGTTTATGTGTGTGATCCTCAATTGCGTCTCGTGCCGCCCGGTGTGGCCGGCGAGCTTTGCATCGGGGGTGCTGGTGTTGCGATCGGTTATGTCGATGAACCGGTACTGACGGCCGAGCGGTTTGTCGCTGATCCGTTCGAGGCCGGGAGCAGGCTGTATCGTACCGGTGATCGAGCCCGTTACCTCGGCGACGGTACGCTGATTCTGCTCGGGCGCATGGATCGACAAATCAAATTGCGGGGCTTCAGGATCGAATTGGGTGATATCGAAGCTGCATTATCCTGCCAACCTGTGGTTGCCGACGCTGCAGTCATCGTTGATGCAAACGGCGATAATCGGCGCCTGGTGGCTTATGTGGTGCCGGTTTCGGCGGCCAGGTTGTTCGATATTGATGTATTGCGCACGGCATTACGCAGCATACTGCCTGATTACATGGTGCCGTCAGTGTTCATCGAGCTCTCGGCATTACCGATGACACCGAACGGCAAAATCGATCGGCAGCGATTGCCTGCACCGGAGCGTTCCATGCGGCTTGCACCTGCACGCACTGCACCCGGCGGCCCGATTGAAGCGATTTTGCTTGAACTGTTTCGGGACGTGCTGGGTATGGCAGACGTGGGCGTGCGTGACAGCTTTTTTGATCGGGGTGGACATTCATTGCTCGCCACGCAACTCGTCTCGCGGATTCGCGATGTGCTGGATATCGAGCTTCCGTTGCGGGTGTTGTTCGAAGATCCGACGGTTGCGGGACTCGTTGCCGATATCAGCAGGAAGGCCGGTGCAGCGCCGCCACCCCTGCGTCCGTCTTTGCACGGTACTCCCGGCAAGGCGCCCGTTTCGTTGACTCAACAACGACTTTGGTTCCTCGCTACGCTTGAACCGGATAATCCTGCATATCATCTGCATTGGTCAGTGCGCCTGACGGGCGCTCTGGATCGCGTGGCGCTATCCAGAGCGGTTGATGCACTGGTTATTCGGCACGACAGTTTGCGGACTACTTTTGGCATGGTAGATGGTGAGCCGCTGCAGCACATAGCGGGGCATGGGTCCGTGCACGTCGAGTACCTTGAGAAAGCCCGGCCGCTGACCGGGCTTGTCGCGTTGCCGTTCGATCTTGAGACGGGTCCGCTATTGCGAGTGCATGTGATCGAAAGCGGAGTAGATCAGCATGTCCTGTTGCTTGTGATCCATCACATCGTTGCCGACGGTTGGTCGATGTCGGTGTTGTTCGAAGAACTATCACAAGCCTACAACGCTTTTCGGTGTGGAGAATCACCCGACTGGCCGGCGTTACCGGTGCAGTATGCCGATTTTGCGGTCTGGCAGCATGAGTGGTTGGCGGATCAGGAACTGGCGCGCCAGATTGACTACTGGCGTGAGCGTCTCGCTGATGCTCCGCCGTTGCTTGAGCTGCCGATCGATCGGCAACGCCAGGCAAGACAGACACAGGCCGGTGACTGGAAGCAAATGACCATACCGTCTGAACTGACGGCTTCATTGCATGCCATCGGACACGCTGAAAATTGTACGCTCTTCATGGTGTTGGTCGCGGCATTCGATATTGCATTGGCGCGTTATTCCGGGACCACTGACATCGTCGTCGGTACACCGATTGCCGGCCGTAGCCGGACAGAACTCGAGGGTCTGATCGGATTTTTCGTCAATACACTCGTACTACGTACATCCGTTGACGGTAACCCCGCGTTTCGGGAATTACTCGGGCGGGTCAAACAAACCGCCCTCGGTGCATTTGCACATCAGGATCTGCCGTTTGAGAAACTGGTCGAAGTGATGCGTCCGCAACGCAGCCGTCTTTACAACCCGATCGTCCAGGTTTTGTTCACCGTTCATAATCAACCGGCCAATCCCTTTTTACCCGACGGTCTGGTCGTCGAATCCATCGATGTCAGGAACGATGCGGCAAAATTTGATCTAAGCGTCCATGTTGCCGATCAGGAGGGTGAATTGCAGTTTGGTTTCGGGTTCAACCCGGATCTTTTCAATGCAGAGACGATCGATGCGTTTGCGCAATACTACAAATCGATTCTGGTGGCGGTCTGCCGGGATGTTGAAATTCGGTTAAGCGAATTGGGTTCACTGCCGGCTCCGGCAGTGGTGGCGGACTGGTCGGGTCATCTCGTCGAACGATTCGTCTCACAGGTGCATCGTGCACCGGAGGCTGTCGCGGTACACGCAGCCGAGGCGACGCTGAGCTACAAGGCACTGAACGAAAATGCTAATGGCATAGCACGGCAATTGTTGTCGCCGTCGCTGGCGTTGGCACCTGATCCGGAACCGCCGCGTATCGGCATGTTGTGTACCTACAATGCAGGCATGGTGGCCGGTCTGCTGGGTATCCTGAAAGCGGGTTGTGCCTGGGTGCCGCTCGATCCGACCTGGCCGTCAGCCCGCCTGGCGAAGATTGCGGCCGATGCAGGTCTTGCCGCAGTCGTCATCGACACCGCGCATCTCGAACAGGCAAGTGGGCTGCGCTTGCCACTCATTGATGTCGATGAACGGCACCGCGGCAGAATGACTACCGGTGAGCCGGTGGTAAACAGGTCTGTCAATACGCTCGCCTGCATCATCTATACATCGGGTTCAACCGGAGCGCCGAAGGGCGTCATGCAAACGCATGGGGGCGTCGTGACCCAGGTCGGACGTTACAGTGAGGCGCTGCATCTGAGTTCGGCCGACCGCTTGAGTGGGTTGTCGGGCTATGCCTGTGATGCAGCCATCCAGGATATCTTCGGCGCGCTCCTGAACGGCGCAGCAGTCTGTCCCCTGGTTGTGCGTGGCAGCGGCGGGCGTCTGACAGAACGTTCGGACGTGATCGAGAGGCTTGTATCCGACTCGATTACCGTCGTGCATGCAACGCCGTCACTTTATCGTTATTTGTTCGAACCCGGGAACAGCAAGGCAACAATTTTGCCGTCGGTGCGCACCCTTGTGCTGGGTGGCGAAGCCGCGCAACGTTCTGACTTCGAGCTGTTTCGCAACCGGTTCGCACGCGGCACGCAGTTTGTAAATGGATTTGGCCTGACCGAATCGACGGTAGCGCTGCAGTTTGCGGCAGATCACGATACGCACTTGCAGGGCCAGCGGGTGCCGATCGGTACGGCGGTCGCCGGTCTTGATGTTGATCTCATCGATGAGTCAGGCGTGTCTGACTGGTGTGGCGAAATCGTACTGACCGGTTCAGGGTTATCGCCGGGTTACTGGCATCCGACAGCTCCGGATGCTGAGCGATGTGCCTCCAGGCCGATCTTTCGCACGGGCGACAGGGGTTACCGGTTGCCTGGTGGCGAGATTGTCTACGCGGGTCGACGAGACGGACAGGTAAACGTGCGCGGTTACCGGGTAGAACTGGGTGAGATTGAGACGACATTGAGAGAAATGCCGGGTATTGCTGACAGTGCGGCACGAGTGTGGCGGCATGACGACGATACGTGGCTGTCCTCATACGTGGTGGCCGAGCAAGGGGCCGAACTTTATGTGGATAAATTACGTGTTGCATTGGCCGAACAGTTACCGCCGTACATGCTGCCACAGTCAATTGAAATACTTGCGGTATTGCCGCGGCTGGCGAATGGCAAGCTGGCAAGAGACGAGTTGCCCGTGCCGCGGCGCTCGCATGAGTCCGGGCGGGTACCCGCACGCAACGACCTTGAGGCAGGGCTCTTGTCGATCTGGGCCGACTTGCTGAAACTTGATGCGCTCGGTGTGCACGATGATTTTTTTGCACTCGGCGGACACTCGTTACTCGCGACCCGGGTGATTGCCCGGATACGTGACCAGCTGGATATCGAGATAGCGCTGGCGAGTCTTTTTGATGCACCGACTATCGCCGGACTTGCCGCGGCCATTGATTCGGGCCGACAGGGTCATTTGGTGCCGGTGCTGACACGTGTTTCAAGAAAGAGCCGCCGCAGTTCATGAACACCGAACGGTACGAGTTTCCGTTGTCATTTGCGCAGCAACGACTGTGGTTTCTTGATCAGCTCGAAGGGCCGAGTGCGGTTTATACCATCCGGTTACCGGTGCATCTGACCGGGCCGCTGAATCGCCAGTGCCTGCAGGATGCCGTCGATCTCATCGTTGCGCGACATGAATCGCTGCGAACGACATTTGCAGAGCACAACGGTGCACCGGTACAAATCATTACGTCTGAAGTTGACCTGCCGGTGCAATGGCATTCGTTGTCCGGTTTGAGCCCGGCCCGGATACATGTTCGGGTTGGTGAGCTGGCGGCCGTGCCGTTCAATCTTGAAGTTGGCCCGCTTTTGCGTGTGCATGTGTTGCAACTCGCTGCCGAAGAGCATTTGTTGCTATTGCTTTGTCATCATATTGTGTCGGATGCCTGGTCATCGGGCATTTTGTTTGGCGATCTGGCCACAGCCTACGATGCTATGGCCGCAGACGAGTCGCCGCGATTGCCTGATCTGCCGGTGCAATATGCCGACTATACGGTCTGGCAATCCAGTTGGCTGGAGGGTCCGGAACTCGAAAGGCAACTCCAATTCTGGCGAGCCGCACTGGCAGGCTTGCCGGCCGACCTGTCGCTGCCGACCGATCGCCCACGTCCACCCCGACAAACGTATAACGGCAATCGCCTGACGCGCGTCATTCCGGCTGATCTGACGGCTGCGATCAATACGCTTGCCGGCGAACATTCGTGCACACTGTTTATGGTCATGCTGGCCGCCTTTAATATCCTGCTGTCAAGGTATAGCGGGCAGGACGATATTTGTGTCGGTTCGCCGATCGCCGGTCGGCGACGCACTGAACTCGAAGGACTGGTCGGCCTGTTCGTCAATACACTCGTACTGCGCAATGATCTGTCCGGCCAGCCGGGGTTTCTCGAATTACTGGCACGAGTACGCCGGTCGGTGCTGGCTGCTTTCGCTCACCAGGACTTACCGTTCGAAAAACTCGTCGAGGCTTTGCAGCCGGTACGCGATCAGGGCAGATCACCGTTATTTCAGACGATGTTTATCCTGCAAAACGCACCGTGGGAGGTGCGTCCTGTTCGAGGCATCGAGGTGCAACCGGGCGATGCAGGTCCGGCCGAGACGGCAAAATTCGATCTGACGGTTTCGGTGCATCCCTACGAAGATGAGTTGTGGGTGAACCTTGAGTACAACACGGACCTGTTTGATGCAAAGACCATAGATCGCCTGGCCGTCAGTTTCGAAACAGTGTTGCGTGAGATCACGAAAAATCCGGAGCAATCGATTACCGAGCTTGATTTGCTGTCGGCAAAGCAGCGTCACGAGTGCTGTGATTCATCGGCAAATACTGCATGGGCATTTGATGAGTCATTGACCGTCCATGAATTGATCGCGAAGCAGGTGTGTCGGACACCGAATGCAACGGCGGTCGAGTTTGAGGACCAGGTCTGGACTTACAGTCAGCTCGACGCACGTGCAGCGGCACTGGCAGAGTGCCTCGTCGAACTCTTGCCGCGGGCGGCCAGTCCATATATTGCGATCTGTACCGAGCGTTCACCGGCCATGCTGATTTCCATGCTCGGTATCTGGCAGTCGGGTGCCGCCTATGTGCCGCTGGATCATGCCTATCCTGCCCGGCGTATTCGTTACATGCTCGACGATTCAGGCGCCGGTATTCTGATTACTCAGGCCGACTTGGTCGATTCGCTGCCTGAATTCGACGGCACGATTGTGTTGTTGTCTCGAGACGGGCGGGTGGCAGAAATTCGTATGCCGGCCGCAGATCGAAACCGGGAGAGCGCCGGTCAGCAAATATCCATTGCCTACCTGATCTATACATCGGGATCGACTGGTCGGCCCAAGGGGGTGTGTATCGGGCATCGTGCAGTGGTGAATTTCCTGCTTGGCATGGCGCGTGAACCCGGTCTTGCCGAGGACGATCGTTTGCTCGCCGTTACAACGCTGAGTTTCGATATTGCCGTACTGGAATTGCTGTTACCGATGACAATCGGCGCGACCGTCATCATCGCACCGAAAGAGGCCACCGGTGATGGCCGTGTTCTAGATGAATTGATACAGGCCAGCCAGCCAACGACCATGCAGGCGACACCGGCAACCTGGCATCTGCTGCTGAATGCCGGTTGGACCGGATCACCGGATTTGCGCCTCCTGTGTGGCGGAGAATCACTCGATCGGGGGCTTGCCCGGCGATTACTGGAATCCGGCCGCGAACTCTGGAATATGTATGGCCCTACCGAGACGACGATCTGGTCAACCTGCGAAAGAATTCTGACTGCATCGCAGCCCATTACCATCGGACGACCGATTGCCAACACGAGAACCTGCGTGCTCGATGCCGGCATGAAACCGGTGCCAACCGGTGTCGTCGGCGAACTGTGTATTGGCGGATACGGCCTGGCAGAGGGTTATCATCAGCTCGCTGAGCTGACGGCCGAACATTTTGTTGCCGATCCTGACCAGCCGGATGGCAGACTCTACCGAACGGGAGACCGTGCGCGGATACGCAACGACGGAAAGCTTGAATTAGTTGGCCGCTTGGATCGACAGGTCAAGTTGCGAGGGTTCCGGATAGAGTTGGGTGAAGTCGAGGCAGCGCTGGGCGATCTGGCCGAGGTCGGTGTGTCGGCTGTAGTGCTCAATGATGAAAGACTGGTTGCCTATTTTGTGCCTGCGGCAAAGTCGATCGACAGGCAGGTGATCGACACCAAGGCACTGCGTACAACTCTGCGTGACCAGTTGCCGGACTACATGGTGCCGGCATTGCTAATCGAACTCGATACCCTGCCGCTGACACCGAACGGCAAGGTCGATCGGCGTCAGCTACCGGCGCCGGAATGGGGTAGCGTTGCCGGTGATGCCCCGGATTTCATTGCGCCCCATGGGCCACTCGAGGCGGCACTGGCAGAGCTGTTTGCCGATGTGCTTGCATTACCCGTCGTTGGTGTCACCGAGAATTTCTTTGAAGTCGGCGGCCACTCGCTGCTTGCAACTCAGCTTGTATCGCGTATTCGCGATGTTCTGGCTGTCGAACTGCCGTTGCGTGCTTTATTTGACGAACCGACGGTTGCAGGGCTGGCCGGTTTGCTCGCGTCGGATAATGCGGACCGGTGTGCGCTCGAGTTTACCGGTCGTGTGGGCCGGCTCGCACCGCGCGACCCTGACCTTCAGGTTCGGCCCCCCGTATCGCTGATGCAACAACGGCTCTGGTTTCTCGATCAGCTTGAGCCGGGCGGCAGCGCCTATAACCTGGCATGGTGTCTGCATCTGACAGGCGAGCTTGACCGGAAGGCCCTCACGACAGCCTTGCAGGCGCTGGTTGCCCGGCACGAGATTTTACGAACGACATTTATCGCTGACGGCGGTACACCACGACAACACATCGCCGACGAACAAAAGGTCGATGTCGAATACACGATGTTGCCGTCGGCAACGCAGACCGAGCTGAACGTCTGGCTGAATGGTCGGGCAAAGCAACCTTTTGCGCTCGATGTCGGCCCGTTGCTGCGTGTGCATGTTGTTGCAACCGGCCCTTATGAGCAGGCGCTGCTGGTTGTGATCCACCATATCATTGCCGATGGCTGGTCGCTGTCGGTGTTGTTCGGCGAATTATCGACAGCCTATAACGCGTTTCGCCGCAAAGAGTCACCGTCATGGACACCGCTGCCGATCCAGTACGCTGACTATGCAGTCTGGCAGCGGGACCGGATGACCGGTGCGGAGCTGGCGAGGCAGACGAGATATTGGCGCGATCAATTGGACGGTGCACCGCCCTTGCTTGAGCTGCCGACCGACCGACCGCGGCCGATTGTTCAGTCTCATCGCGGCGCAAGTCTTTCCCGTCCACTGGCAACTGAGCTGACCGGCGCGATCAATGACCTGGCGCGCGAGGAGGGCAGCACACTGTTCATGATACTGGCGGCAACATTCGCAATTGTGCTCGGCCGATATGCCGGCACGCATGATGTCGTTATCGGTACGCCGATCGCCGGCCGCCGACAAAGCGAACTGGAAGGATTGATCGGATTTTTTGTCAATACGCTCGTACTGCGTACCCGGCTAGACGGTAACCCGACGTTTCGTGACGTACTGGCCCGGGTTCGCAAGACGGCGCTCGATGCCTATTCACATCAGGATCTGCCGTTCGAGAAGCTCGTCGATGAGTTACGCCCCGAACGCAGCACCGGGCGCACTCCCGTTGTTCAGGTCATGTTTAACCTGCACAACGAACCGGTTCGTGCCGCCGAATTCGATGCGCTCGAAGCGATACCGGTTGGCATTGATCGGGGGCTGGCAAAATTTGATTTGACCGTCAGCATCAGCGAATCGACCCAACAGGATAAGCCGGGACTGTTTGCGCACTTTGAATACAACTCCGATTTGTTTGCCGAAGATACGATCGTCGAACTATCCCGTTACTATGCGCGACTCCTTGAGGTCTTCGTCGCCGACCCGGATCTGCGGTTGAATGCACTGCCTTCGCTGGTTACGTCGTCGTCGGTCGAGTCTGCGGACAGGTCGGGTGATATCGTGACGAACCTCATCGCGCAAGTGCGCGGCGAGCCAAAGGCTATTGCCGTACGGTCATCTCGAAATGCTTTGAGTTACGGGGCGTTGAACGAGCAGGCTAACGCGCTGGCTGCGCGTCTGTTGTCACTGGCATTCACTCCGGACCCGGATGTGCCGCGCATTGGTCTGATAGGTGCGCCGGATATCCCGTTCGTTGCCGGTCTGGTCGGTATCCTGAAAGCCGGTTTTGCCTGGGTGCCGCTCGATCCATCCTGGCCGCAGGCAAGATTGATCACGATTGTACGCGATGCCGATCTTGCTGCGATTGTTTCTGATCTTGCTCATGTCGATCAGGTCCGGGCGCTGTCGACATCGTGGTTACCGATTCTTGAGCTCGATGGTGAAGTGTCTGCCGTTGAACCGTCCGTCACGATCGAGGCTGATTCGTTGGCCTGCATCATCTACACGTCCGGGTCGACCGGTAAACCGAAGGGCGTCATGCAGACGCATCGAGGGGTCGTGACCCAGGTCGGCCGCTATACGCAGGCGCTGGATCTTGGTCCGTCCGACCGACTGAGCGGGTTATCGGGTTTTGCTTTCGATGCTGCAATTCAGGATATCTTCGGTGCGCTATTCAATGGTGCGACACTCTACCCCTATAACGTGCTCGGCGAAGACGGGAGCCTGGCAGAAAATACGGAACTGGTGACTGCGATGGTGTTTGACGGCATTACGGTCGTGCATGCGACGCCTTCGCTGTACCGTTATCTGTTTGGTGGTGACCTGAACTGCACCCATGATCTGTCAGCCGTGCGGTTGGTGGTGCTTGGCGGCGAGCCGGTGCGTCGGTCGGATTTCGATCTCTATCGTTCGCGTTTCACGCGTGATACGCGGTTTATCAATGGTCTTGGTTTGACTGAATCGACGCTGGCGTTGCAGTTCCATGCCGATCATGACACCCGCCTGGTCGGTCAGTCGGTGCCGGTTGGAGATGCGGTCGCGGGCCTGCATGTCGAGTTGCTGGATGACAAGGATGAGCCCGGCTGGTATGGAGAAATCGTGTTGACGGGCACGGGTCTGTCACCGGGTTACTGGCGGCAACCGGAACAGACAACCGAGCGCTTTGGTCCGGGCGCAGTGTTGCATACCGGGGATATCGGACGACGCTTGCCGGATGGTCGCATTGTGATAATGGGTCGGCGAGATACTCAGATCAATGTTCGTGGTTACCGGGTTGAATCTGGCGAGATTGAGTCGGCACTCGGCGCACTGGAAGGCGTATCGGATTGCGTTGTCACGGTTGTCGACAGGCAAGGCGATCCCTGGCTGGTTGCCTATGTAGTACCTGACGGGAGGGTAAAGCAGGATGCGGCTACACTGCTGGTCTCGCTGGCGGAGCAGTTACCGCGTTATATGGTGCCGCAGGCGATCGAGTGGTTGGCGGAATTTCCGCGACACGCAAACGGGAAGATAGCGCACGCCTCTTTACCGGCACCTCGATTTGATCGTGATGCGAGGGTGGAGCGGGTCCCGGTGCGAAGCGACCTGGAGGGTAAATTGTTGTCAATCTGGGGTAATGTGCTGCAACTGGAGACGCTTGGCGTACACGATGATTTTTTTGCACTTGGCGGACACTCGCTACTTGCAACCCGGGTCATTGCTCGTATACGCAATCAGCTGGATATGGATGTACCCTTGATTAACCTGTTCGAGTATCCGACGATTGCGGGGTTCGCCGATTCGATAATCCATTTATATGGCCGTGAACCCGAGCCGGGTACGCGGCAGGAACAGATTTCAGTCACCCGGTAACATTGATCGGCAGACGACTGGGCGGCCGCCGTAGAGACAGTTACAGCAAACAGAAAGGACGATGAGATGTCACAAGACGACGATAATATCCTGAAAATGACCGACAGTTATCATGAAATTATCAAGGCCATGGGTGAGGATCCGCAGCGCGAAGGGCTCGTTGATACGCCCAGACGTGCGGCCAAGGCGATGCATTTTATCACCGGTGGTTATCGGCAAAATCTCGAGGATCTGATCAATGATGCTGTTTTCACCAGTGATACGGACGAGATGGTCATTGTTAGCAACATAGAGCTGTACTCACTGTGCGAGCATCACATTTTGCCGTTCATCGGTAAATGCCACGTTGCATACATACCGCGCGGCAAGGTTATCGGGCTGTCAAAGATTGCCCGCATTGTAGATTACTTTGCCCGTCGCTTGCAGATTCAGGAAGTACTGACAAAGCAGGTTGCCAGTTGCATCAATGAATCGATTGATGCACAAGGTGTTGGCGTCGTCATCGAAGCTCAGCATATGTGCATGATGATGCGCGGTGTGCAAAAACAGAACTCGGTGATGAAAACATCATGCATGCTGGGGAGTTTTCGCTCTCAGTCACAAACACGCGAAGAGTTTTTAACTTTGATGTAAGACCCGGACAGGATGATTCGGCAGGCAGGCATTATCTTGGTGGGGAGGTGCTCTTCGGGTTATGGCCATATTTATTATCATTCGGATCACTATCCAGTACGAGGAAAATCAGGAAAGTGATGGCGCCGATGATGGGTATGAGGAGGATAAGGAGCCACCAGGCGCTGCGATTTGTATCATGAAGGCGTCGAACAGTTACGGAAGTGCTCGGTATAAAAACTGCCAGCGCATAAAGAAAACCAAGCAGGCCAAGCCCGATTTCATCGACAAAAAGACCAGCCTTGGCATCAATAAATGCAATAGCAAAAGTTACAATCAAATTGAACAGGAAAAAATACCAGTACTCTTTTCGTCTGGCGCGACCGGTAAAAACAGCGTAGTTATTTAGAACTTCAATATACCAATTCATTACCTGTTGCCTGATGATTTGGCTGTCACAATTATAAAATACTTTTTCGATCTTAAGCTGCGATATGTTCAGGGTAATAAATACCGCTGATGGTTATATTCCGGGGGGACGTTATTGTAAAAAACGCTGAAAATTGAGTGATACTCAGGATATAGTGGCCATAATCCGGAGTAAATACCATGAAGAAACTATCAAAAATAATCATCAGGCAGGCCATTGTTGTATTTATTCTGGCTGGGTTGTCTTTTCCGGTAAATGCATCGCTGATCAAGTACAATTTCTTCAGCTTTGTGGGTAACGCGGTCGCCAGTGGCTCTCTTGCGTACAATACGAAACAACAGTCCTTCGTCAGCGCAAATATTTTTACAACATCGAGCTATGACAGGCGTGGAAATCTTATCTATCCGGGTGGTCAATATACCCAGGTTAATTTATTGCGAGAACCAAGTAATCCGCTGTCATTAAATATTTGGGAGCCCTCGGCCACAGGAAAAATTGGTGATGCCATGATGTTTATTTCATTTTTCCCCTGGCAGTCGGGAAGTCTTCAGCGACTTGAGGTTCTAAGCGGAGTAGAGGGGCCGTGCGGCTTTGAAATAAACCCCAGTGGTTGCCTGCTTCGCCAGGACCGAATCATGCATATTGGTACAGACGCGCAATAGCAAGTGAGATCATTGATCTTGATGAATCGCCGTTAGTGCTATTGGTGCTGACAGGTTTTGCACTGACGATGCTTTTCACTTTAAGGCGACGTTTGCTTTGAAGCCCAGATAGCTAATCTGTGTCTGATGGTTTCCTGGGAGACTTGCTCCTCAGGCAGCGGTTTTATCAGCTTGTCATGTACAAGCAATCGATAAATATATTCCAGTTTTTCACTTGCTGAATCAGTCGGCTCGAACTCGACAGCGCCGCGTTTCTCGCCGTATGCCACGCCAATAGCGATTGCCCTTCTTACCAGTTCTTTTTCATTCTTCAGTTTTTTCATGGCTTTATTGAAAGAGAGGTAAATTAGCCTGTCAAGAACATATTTATGGTGCTGTCCCGCCATCAAAATATAGTGCTCCACTTGAATATTCGTTGCCAAATGTATTTCGTGCCCTGGCAACCTGGGCTATTGCTGAAATTACTTCTCCATCAGACAGCGGTGTTAATGGATGTATGAAAGCAGAATATATAATACCGTCACTAATTGCGTATCGGGCATCCAGCGCTGAATGGAAATTAGCCGCAAGCGCCAGAAGCAACTGCTCGCTGCCCACCTCAGCGAGTTCGATTATCGGACTAATAATGCGCATGCGATCGGCTGAAATGTCGGATACGCACAAAAGTTCTGCGCCGTCAAATGTAAAACGCACGATGTTTCCGGAAATAATTACATTGGTTCCAACTTCCAGGATCAGGTCCTGAAGACGATCCTGGGTCATTTCGGATGGCATGACCATTTCCTGAGCATTGGCAGTACAGGTAAGAACCAAAAACAAGGTAAAGATTAAATGACGCATGGCTGTCCCGTTCCAATCTTCATTATGCCCGCAAAACCGGTCGATCAAAGGCCGCTCCGGAGCCCGCCGCACACTGATTATGCCTCTTTGTCACCGGGCCCAATCCAAAAATATGGATTGTTGGCTGCTGGTCATTGTGGACCCTCCCACTTTTTGGGTGGTTGATTACATCTCCATCGTGCCCCATTGCGAGGCCGATGCAAAGTGGGATGGGTCCATACCATTAGCAGTATCGTCCCGGGACTCATTTTTCATACTGCAGTGCCTCTGTTTCATGTTCACTGTATGGCCGGAGAATGCTGCCAGGCGTTATCCAATCAAACGAAGACCGGGTTGTCCGTGGCTCTTGTCATTTTTCCCTCCCAGATAGTTGGTTAAAAGTGCTATTTTCACAACAGGGGGCTTTCCCGGCACAATTATTGGGAGTTCAGGCATGTTGAACAGGTTTAATTTTATCGCTTGCTTGCTTTTGTGTGGCGTCATATTCATTGCCACATTTCCGGTGCAGGCACAGACAGGCGATTTGCTCGTTATTCGCGGAGGGATGCTGACTGATCCTTCGCGTGATGATCTCGGTGTGCCGGGAACCGTTATCGTGCAGAACAGTTTGATTATCGCTGTTATCCCGGGTGATGATTCGCCGCCGCCTGCCGGTGCTCGGGTAATAGATGCCAGCGGTGGATTTGTCATGCCCGGTATTGCCGATATGCACAATCACCTGCGTTCGGGCATGTTCAGGCCCGGTGGGGACCAGGCTGCGGTGCTCAGGAGTTTGCTCGACTGGGGCGTAACGACAACCTTCGATCCCGGAGTTCCGGTTGAGGAGTTCGCCGCGTTGCGTAGCAAGATCTCGAAAAACCGGCGTGCATATTCGCGCGCATTTCTGATTCGGGGTGTGTTTACGACCAAAGGGGGTTGGGGAAAGGGTTATACACCGGGAACACCTGACGAGGCGCGGGCAATCGTGCGTGAACTCAAAGCTGCCGGTTCTGATGGGGTCAAGCTGATGTATGACGATATGCGCTGGGCGACAACACGGCTATTTGCGGTCATGGATCTTGAGATTGCCACGGCTATTATCGATGAGGCACATCGTCAGGGCATGAAGTCTTTTGCGCATGCACCGATTCTTGAATTAGCCAAGCAGATGCTCGAAGCGGGCATTGATTGCCTGGTTCACGGCATCATCAGTGAACCGGTCGATGCAGAATTCATTGATCTGATGAAGCGAAATAAAGCATGTTACATCTCGACCCTGACGATGTTTCAGACCAACGCCGGTTACGGTAAATGGGCAGACAGACTTGTAGCGTTCGATATCAACAAACGATTGAATCCGGCCGCGATGGAAATCTTCCACAAGGCCCCACCCGGTACGGCACGACTTGATAATACGGCCTGGACCGTCGAGCGTTTGCCGGTCCTGCGCATCAACTTATTCACGGTTCACGGTGCCGGTATCCCGGTGTTGATTGGAACCGATACCGGTATTCCGGGTGTTTTGCCCGGTATTTCGGCCCAGCTCGAACTCGTGATGCACCAGGAAGCGGGTCTGGATCCGCTTGACGTGTTGCGGGCTGCGACGACTACGGCTGCCGAAGTTTTTGATCGAAAGGGTGTGTTCGGCACGCTGCGCGAAGGCGCGCAAGCGGATTTGCTTGTGCTCGATGCTGACCCGCGAGCCGATGTCGGCAATGTTCGCCGGATTCGTCATGTCATTCGTGCCGGTCGGGTGCACAAGTGAGTGTCGTGTTGCTCAGAATATTTCAACTTCCAGTTGACCGTCGGTTTCGTGTACCATTTTTTGGATGTGATTCGGTGATGGCCTGACACCCGAATAAAACAAGTGCGTTGCACAGCGGCAGTCAGATGAGCCGAACCGAACATGTGCGATTTTATATTGTGAGCTCAGCACCTTGGCCCAGTCGTGTTCTCGATTGGTGTCACCGGCCAGAATCCACGTTTCAATCAGCGCTGTATGCCTGCGCAGGTAATCGATGTGCCAGTGCAGTTTCTTTTTCTGTCTGCGATGGCGGGTCACACGGGCTTTGATACCGCCGGGGCCCCGGGCACTGCCGACATAAATATAGAATCCGGGTTTCAATTCAATTTGACCGAGTTTGCCAATCGTTGTCTTGCCGGTTTTCCGGCAACGCATAATCAGCACGTATGTGCCTTTGTTTGTCGATATGGGTTGCGTCATTGATTAGCGCACGTATTCAGAGATGACCGGGTTCAGGTATTACACATTATTTCAGAAGCGCGTCTTGCCGCATAGCTGATGATCATCGAAGCACCTGCGCGTTTTAATGCCAGCCAGGTTTCACGTTGCGCCGCATCACGTTGAATCAGGTCGTGTTGTGCGAGCAGGTCGATGGCGGCCTGTTCACCGCTGGTCTGGTAAACGGCCCAGGGTAAATGAATCTCCGTTGACAGCCTGGTGAGGATGTCGAGACAGGGCAGGCCGGGTTTGACCATCAGGATGTCGGCGCCTTCTTCGGCATCGCGGTACGAACTTGCCAGTGCATCCGTCGGCCGGGCCGGGTGGAGCTGATAGCTGGCGCGGTCCCGTAGCCGGTTCGATTCAGCTGGTGCCGAATCGGCGGCCAGGCGGAATGGCCCGTAGAATTGGGAATTGAATTTTGCCGAATAGCTCATGATGGCTGTGCGTTCACAATCGAGCGTGTCGAGCATAGCGCGTATCGCGGCAATCCTGCCGTCCATCATGTCGCTCGGTGCAACGCAATCGGCACCGGCTTGTGCGTAATCGCCGGCGGCATCCGCCAGTGTTTCTACAGTTGTTTCGTTTTCTACGTAATCACCGGCGGAGTTCAATACGCCGCAATGACCGTGTGATGTGTGTGAGCACAGGCAGACATCCGCTGCGAGCCACAGGTCATCACCGAAGCGTTGTTTGATCTTTTCTATTTGTGCTGTGGTGAATGACATGTCAAAGTGCGATGTCTGCTTTTTTTCAGGTACAGCGAACAACAGGAACTTGTTAGTGCCGACAGCTATATCCGCCTCGATTTGTTTTAAAAGGCTGTCGGGTGTGTCCCGATATAGCATATCGATGCCGGGGACCGGTTCGCGCTTGGCCATGCCTTCGACGACGAACAGCGGTTGAATCAGTTGCTCCGGCCGTACAAATATTTCGCTTGTCAGTTCACGAATGTGGTGGTTCAGTCGGGTACGACGCAGAGATAATCGTGTCATCGCATCAGGCCGCTACCAGACCTGCTCCGGGTACCGTGACCCGACGGTGAGTGAATATCTGGTCTTTGCGTAGTGTGTTTGCCAGGTTTGCACAGGCGATCTGCGCTCTGTCGAGTTTGTATGCACGATTAACTTCATGCACACGTCGCAGTGCGAAGACATCGTCCAGGTCAAAAGCGGTGATGCCCGGCCCCCAGTCAAACTGATGGCCATGCAAGTGGCCAAGATGCACGATAGTTCTCGGCGTTGCGCTGATCAGCCATTCGCGCCAGCGTAGATCGTTCGGCTGGTCTTGTGGTGTCGTCAGGATGATGTGTTGAGCCCAGGCCGCCGCCTGCCTGCCCTGCTCGGGCAGGAAGAACCGTTCGACTGGTACCGCCATCGGCTTGACGGTGCTGCGATTCCATACGCCGAGCCGAAATTTCTCAAACAAGGGCAACATGGATTGCATGAGTTCACCGGCGCCGACGAACAGCACCCGCTCTTGTTTTTGCGGCTCGACGAGTCGGCGCACGAGGCGACCGTATGATGAGCTGCCGACGCCCTCGAGCCAGCGCTTACGCACGGCTTTTGTATCGTTGAACAGGCGATGCATCAGCGGGGTCAAACCGGCCACCGTGGCCGGATGACCGATATTGAGAAATGCCTGCCATGCCCGGCGAAACTGGCCGAAGACATTTGTCTCGCCCGGGATTGCACTGCGCAGTCCGGTCGCGATCTCCAGCAATAGCAGGTATGCATCTGTGCCGCCCAGAATTTCCGTGTCGTCAGACGATCGCATCGGCAACCCGGTTATCGGTAACAGTTCAATCGCGACCTTTCGCAGGCACGTGTCGAGCTGAAATACGTTCCGGCTCGACATGGCTGCGGGAAGGCAGGCGGTTGCGAGGCGGTGTTCGCCTTGGTCCGATGACGTGAGGCGATGGGTTACCCGCAGACGATCAATGAATGGTGCGCCGTTCATCTTGAGTCTGAGTGGCCAGACGGCGCTATCCGAGTGACGCGAGCCACTCATCGTCCGAACCCTCGACAAGTCCGTCGAACAGGTAAGTACTCAGGTAGCGTTCGCCGGTGTCCGGCAGCATGACCAGGATAGATGTGCCGGGTTCGGCATGCTCGGCAATTTTAAGTCCGGCCGTCAGCGTTGCGCCGGCCGACAGGCCGACGAAAATGCCTTCTTCTCTTGCCAGTCGCATTGCATTTGTTTTCGATTCTTCATCGGTGACTACAATTAACTTGTCAAAGATTTCCCGGTTCAGCACGTCGGGCAGAAAATTTGGCGTCCAGCCCTGAATTTTGTGTGGTTGCCAGTCTTGTCCGCCGAGCATTGAAGCGCTGGCCGGTTCCACTGCGACAATTTTTGTTTCCGGCCGTGCAGTTTTGAGAATTTCACCAACTCCCGTCAGCGTGCCACCCGTACCCCAGCCTGAAACCCAATAATCGAGTCGCTGATCGGCGAAATCACGCAGGATCTCAGGTCCCGTCGTTTGCCGGTGATAGGCCGGGTTTGCCGGGCTTTCGAACTGGCGGGCAAGAAACCAGCCATATTGCCCGGCGAGTTCCGCCGCACGGCGAACCATCCCCGTTCCGCCCTCGGCAGCCGGGGTCAGGATAACTTTTGCGCCGAGTGCTCGCATGATCTGGCGGCGTTCGACCGAGAATGAATCAGCCATTGTAGCCACGAAAGGATAACCGCGAGCCGCGCAAACCATGGCCAGGGCGATGCCGGTGTTGCCTGATGTCGCCTCGACCACTGTTTGGCCGGGTTGTAGCTCGCCGCTTTTCTCCGCATCCTGGATGATCGCCCAGGCCAGCCGGTCTTTAACCGAGCCGAGTGGATTGAATGATTCGACTTTAACATACATGTCGATAAAATCGGGCGCGATCTTATTCAGACGCACAACAGGTGTGTTGCCTATAGTTTGTAAAATATTGTCATAAATCATGCTTGTTTATTCCCTGCTGATGGATCCGGAGAAATTGGTGTCAGACACCAAATTTACTCCAAATTTTGCCGAAGAGTTGAAATTGGTGCCAGACACCGATTTTTGTTCTTCTGACCACTTCAGTGTATCAGCCAATGCAACTACTTCGCCTACGATCAGCATTGCCGGTGCCGCAATAGCGTGTTCGACCGCGCGGGCGGCAATCGTATTGAGCGTGCCGGCGATCTTGCGCTGGTTTTCGGTGGTGCCATTTTCAATGATCGCGGCCGGCGTTTCAGGTGAGCGGCCGTTTTTCATCAGCCGGTTGCAGGTCTGTTCAAGCCGCGCCACGCTCATATAGATCGCGAGCGTCTGGTTACCGGCGCTCAGCGATGCCCAGTCAACACTTCGGCCCTGCGCAGCATCCTGGCCGGCCACAAACGTCACGGCACCCGCGATGCCCCGATGGGTCAGCGGGATTGATGTCGCTGCCGCACAGCCCGCGGCGGCCGTGATGCCGGGTACGACTTCTACCGGCAACCTCGCGGCGGCCAGCGCGCCGAATTCTTCGCCGCCGCGGCCGAAGATGAACGGATCTCCACCCTTGAGCCGGCAGACACGCAGTCCTTTGCGTACGAGGCGCACCAGCAATTTGTTAATGTCTTGCTGGTTCGTCGAGTGCCCGTGTGGTGCCTTGCCCACCGGTATCAATTGCGCATCGCGCCGGGCCAGCGCGAGAATAGCGGGTGAGACGAGTCGATCGTAGAGCACGGCGTCGGCCCGTCGCAGTAACTCAACGCCACGCAGTGTCATCAATTCCGGATTACCCGGCCCGGCACCGACGAGCCAGGCTTCTCCGTATGGCCGGGCAGTTTCGCTGGCATGCAGTTTACGGTTGAGTGTCTGATTGGCATGTTCGACATGACCGTTCAGTACGGCGTCAGCGACGGGTCCGTCGAGCAGACGCTCCCAAAAACGTAACCGGACACGCTGATCGGTGATTCGACGCTTGACGACGGTTCGCCATTGTCCCGACCAGCGAACCAGCCTGGCTATCCGTGCCGGCAACCAGTCTTCGATCCGCTGGCGTAATAATCGGGCGAGAATTGGCGATGCGCCGCCGGTGCTGATGGCGATCAGCAACGGCGAACGGTCGATGATGGCGGGCATGATGAAACTCGATAGTTCGGGATCATCGACGACGTTACATAGCCTTCGTGCCGACGCAGCAGCGTTTGCAACCTGCTGGTTAACTGTGCGGCTGGATGTGGCGGCAATGATCAACAGGTGATCGGCGATTAATTCAGCCGTAAAACATTGTTGGATGTGATGCAGTTGCTCGTTGCCGACCGAGGCCTTTAATTCCGTACCGAGTTCAGGGGCGACCACGGTCACAACTGCGCCAGCTGCCAGTAATTGACGCGCTTTGCGTGCAGCGACAGCGCCACCGCCGACGAGCAGGCAGTTTTGCCCTTGAAGGTTGGCAAACAGTGGGAAATGGCGCATGGGATGGTGCCTGGACAGAACGAGTGTGCACCATAACCCCATTCGCAAGTCATTAAAAAATAATATATTAATCTAGCAATATTCTAAATAGTTATATGATGAAGGGTGGGCCGCAGGGCATTGACAGCCTGATCTAACTAATGGTTATATGATCGAATTATCCGTTCTGACGGGCCCATCGGCCCGGTTCCCGGCTCACTGAGATCTGAGTATGACCCTGCAGCAACTACGTTATTTACTGGCTATTGTCGATAGCGGACTGAATATTACGGCGGCGTCCGAACGTCTGTATACGAGCCAGCCGGGCATCAGCAAACAACTCAAGCTGCTGGAGCAGGAACTGAAAGTGCAGTTGTTCACGCGCAAAGGCAAGAGTCTGGCCGCAATTACACCGGCCGGCCATGATGTGATTGCCCGGGCGCGCAAGATCATGCACGAGGTCGCCAATATTCGCAGCCTGGCCAGTGACCTGTCCGGCGAAGAAGAAGGTACGTTGTCGATTGCAACGACGCATACACAGGCCCGTTATGTATTGCCGGAAATTATCGGGGCATTTCGCGAACGGTACCCGAAGGTCAACCTTGAATTACATCAAGGTACCTCGGAGCAAATTGCCGAACTCGTTGCTAACAATGCCGTGGACTTTGCCATTGCCACAAGTTCGCGCAACCTGTTTCCCGGGCTTATTTTATTGCCGTGCTTTCACTGGGACCGGATCGTTCTCGTACCGAAAACGCATGAACTGGCGAATAAGGCCGGACAACTCGATTTACCGATGTTGGCCGACCATCCGCTCGTGACCTACGTATTCAGCCTGACCGGCGAGTCTTCGTTCAAAAACGCATTCGCTGAACAGGGACTCGAACCGGATGTCGTCTTCACGGCCCGCGACGCGGATATTATCAAGACTTATGTTCGTATGGGCATGGGCGTTGGCATCGTAGCCGGACTGGCCTATGAGTGTGACGATGAAAAAGATCTCGTCGCGCTGTCGGCTGAAGGATTGTTTCCACGCTGCACAACGTGGCTCGGGTTTAGGCGCGACTCGGTATTGCGCGGTTACATGATTGAGTTCATTTCATTGTTTGCGCCGCACCTGACCCCGGAACTGACGCGCGATGCTGCGGTACTTGAAAGTCAGGCCGAGATTGATGCATTACTTGCAGATATACCGTTGCCGACTCGCGGGGGCTGCGGGAGTGAAACCGGGGAATAAACCGGGTAGCTAGCAGCCTGCTAGAGCGAGGACAAGTCAATTTCGTGCAGACCGCACTCGCGCTTCAAACCAAAAAAGCGCGTCTGATCATGATGATCGACTGCCTGCAGAGGCCGGGTTGTGTGTGTGTCGCCGATCGATATATAGCCCTTTTCCCATAGCGGGTGATACGGCAGGTCATGTTTTTTCAGGTAGAGGTAGACATCCCGGTCGGTCCAGTCCGCGATCGGATGAACCTTCCAGCGATCGCCTGACCAGCTCAGAAAGGGGGCGTTTGCCCGGCTGTCGGCCTGATCTCTGCGCAAACCGGCAAACCAGGTTCCGACTTTGTGCATGCGCAATGCGCGCTGCATGGGTTCGACCTTATTTTCCTGATTATAGGCTTCGAGTCCTTTCAGGCCCTGGGCCCAGCGCTGCCCGTGGCGGGCCTCCTGCCAGGCCGGACTCATCCGGCCCTGATAGACTTTGAGATTGAGGTCGAGTCTTTGGGCGAGAGTGTCAACGAACAGGTAGGTCTCAGGAAACAGGTAGCCCGTATCGATAAAAATAACCGGAATAGTTGGTGCCAGCCGGGTCACTAGGTGCAGGCAGACGGCTGCCTGTACGCCGAAGCTCGATGTCAGAATATGCTGTGACGGCAAGTGCTCGAGAGCCCATTCAACCCGGCCTTCGGCAGTTTTTGTTTGCATGACCGCATTGCAGTGATCGAGCGCGCGCTGGCGCGACTCCTTTTCATCGATTGCATCGAAGATCGGTGAATCGATCATTGCTGCGGCATTCGCTGGCATCTTGAGGGCTCGTTTCCTGACAGTCTCATGAACGGATCGCTTAGCGACACGTTAATGGCATTGCCCGGTCAGGTGAACGTAGTTGTTGTTATCCTCGTATAACCATCAATTATATGAATTTGGTTCATTCGTTGTCTCCAGGCGACCATGGCACAATACTTTCCGGCTCAGTAATCAGGCCGGGAAGCACTAAAAAAACTGTGGATAAAAATAACAAGGCATTATCCATCGGGTCGGGAACCGGGGCCGGCATCGCTTATATGTGTACGGGCGTACTTTGCATGGTGGCACTCGATGTCACGGTTAGAACATTACTCGAAAACTACGCGTTGGCGCAGGTCATTCTGTTACGCAGTGTATTTGCAATGGTTCTGATCGAGCTGATAATCGTGCAACGACGGCAGACTCACGTTTTGCGCACCCGCAGGGCAGGCTGGCATGTGTTCCGATCATTGTTGATGACCGGATCCATGTTTACATTTTTTTACGCGCTCAAATTGCTCCCGTTGGCCGATGTAACCGCCATCGTGTTCGCGGCTCCGTTGATTGTTACGGCCTTGTCAAGACCGTTTCTTGGCGAGCATGTCGGGCCGTGGCGCTGGGCAGGTGTCCTGGCGGGTTTCACCGGCGTGCTGATCGTCGTGCGGCCAGGCTTCGGGGTCGTGCATCCCGCCGCACTCGTTGCCTTGTTGGGGGCTACCTTTTATTCCGGTCTCGCACTGACTGCGCGCAGGCTGGCCGGGACCGAGTCGATCTGGTCTTTGAGCCTGTACTCGTTCATTGGGCCAACACTGGTTGCGGGCATTGCCAGCCTTGGCAGGTGGGAAATGCCGGATCCGGTAAGTTGGGTCTTGTTCTTACTCAGCGGGCTGTTTGGCGCCGTTGCATTCCTGTGTATCAACTCGGCCTATGGGCGAGCGCCCGCGGCAATCATCGTACCGTTTGAATACACCGCCCTGATCTGGGCGACGGGTGCCGGATACCTGTTCTGGGGCGAGATTCCGGGATTACATACGTGGCTCGGCTCCGGAATTATTATTGCCAGCGGTCTGTTGATCCTGTTCCGTGAGACCATCGCTCGACCCACACCCGATGCGGCGCTTGATTTTCCGTTTCAGGAGGCAGTCGGCCGTAAAAGTGACTCACCCTGACAAATTTTATACATTGGATACGGTCTGATTTTAACCCGGGATAGGGTAAACTGAGAGGCCTTTTACAGACCGGCTATTATAAAGAAGAGACAGATGGCACAGACACTGAAGCTGATCTACAACACTGCCAAGGTACGCCTCGGGTTCCTGATCATGGCCTGTGCCATGGCCGGTATTGCCGTGAGCCCGGGCAACGAACTGGCCGCCTGGCAGGTACTGGTCCTGGGCCTGGCTGTGCTGGTATCTTCATCCGTGTCCGGAGCCTTCAACCAGCTGTATGAACGTGACCTCGATGCGCGGATGAAGCGAACGCGCAAGCGTGCGTTCGTGACCGGCAAACTGCAGGCAAATGGATACTGGATGGCGGCACTTGCACTGCTGTTGCTTGTGTCGCTCGTCATCGCGGCGCTGGCGACAAATATCGAGGCTGCGATTTATATTTTTCTCGGTGCTTTTACCTATGGCATCGTTTACACGGTCTGGCTCAAGACACGCACGTGGTTGAATATTGTGGTCGGTGGGCTGGCAGGCAGTTTTGCCGTCATGGCCGGAGCGGCTGCGACGGATGCAACGCTCGCGCCGGCGCCGCTGATTCTGGCCATTGTTTTGTTTTTGTGGACACCGCCACATTTCTGGGCACTGGCATTTGCGTGTAAGAAAGATTATGCGGCTGCCAATGTACCCATGCTGCCGGTGGTCTTCAGCGAGACATTTTCGACCTGGATGATCCTTGCCCACGCCGTCATACTTGTTGCATTGTCGTTGCTGCCGGTTTTGTATGGAATGAGCTGGATCTATTTTATAGGCGCGCTGGCTGGCGGCCTGTTTTTCATTTATGCCAGTGTCAAACTGCATCTGTCACCGAGCGTGTCACAAGCCTGGCATACTTTTGCGGCTTCGATTGTACAGCTTGGCCTGCTGTTAACAGCGGCCATACTCGATAACGCCATCCTCGGTTAAGCGTGTTTGCGTTATTTCGTTTCGGCATTGTTCTGGTTCTCGCGCTGGGATGCGCAACCAGTTGTGTGCAAACCACCGTTGAGAGTTATCGCAAAGTGCCGGAATCGAAAGTTGATTCGGCTTACATTAAACCCGGTGTGGATTTTTCCCGATATCGCAAGCTGCAACCGGTTCCGCTTGAGATCTATTATTACGAAGGCCAGGTGAATCCGGATCCATCCGACCTCGCACATCTCAGACAGATTTTTCGTTCGACCTTCCTGACCGCCATCGGCGATGACTATTTGCTGGTTGATGAGCCCGGACCTGATGTTTTGCATGTACGGGCATCTCTGGTCGATCTGGACCTCTCGCCGGTGCCTGTCGATATGCCGGTACAGGGCCGTGCGGCCGCCCTGGTTGCCGAGGGTCAGCTGACGTTTTTTATGGAACTGTCCGACTCGCTCAGTGGTGAAGTTCTGGCCCGGGCTGCCGACCAGGAGAAGGAAACCAGTCCTGTCGGGGTTTCCGTCGATGAGCGGGACTGGGATCGCGTCAAGGTTGCAGCCGAACGCTGGGCCGGGCTATTTAGGGCGTTTCTGGATAAAAATCTGGCACGCTGAATGTCTTTGGCTGCCATTGAGCACGCGGTTCGGAAACATTGGTTTTTGTTGGGGGGATGGAAATGCGTGTGATCGCAATATGGACGGCGGGTCTTACGATTGCAACCGGATCTGCCGTTGCCCAGGACTCGCCGATTCGATTTGTCGATGCTGCCGAGCAGGCAGGGGTTGTTGATCTGGCCGTCAATAGTACGGGACCGACGTTCGTCGATTACGATCAGGATGGCGACTTGGATATTTATGTTCCTACCGAGGCACATCAGCAAGGTCAGGGTAATCGCCTGTTCGAAAATGACGGGCAGGGCCGGTTTACGAATGTCGCGGTGGAGCGTGGCGTGGATAACGCCAGCGGGCTGGCGCGCGGGGCGGCGTGGGGCGATATCGATAATGACGGCGACATGGATATGTTCGTCGCAAATATGCCGCCGACCGGGCGGGGTGCCAGGCCAGTGCCGCATACCGCATACAAAAACTTGCTGGTTGAAACGGGGCAACCTGACTTCGAAGATGTGACCGTGTCTGCCGGCCTGTTGAGGGCGGAAAACGAGAAGGATGAAAAAGTCGGCGGTGTCAGCGATACCGGTGCAGGTGTCGCATGGGGTGACTACGATAATGACGGTTATCTGGACCTGTATATCAAACTACCCGACTATGACGTCGATAACATTCTGTTTCACAATAATGGTGACGGGACATTTACGGATGTCACCGAGAAATCCGGGGCAGGCATCCTGGGAAAAGTGCTGAAAGCCAACGCACAGGGTTCGCCGAACTGGACGGACTTTAATCAGGATGGCTGGGCAGACCTGCTCGTGACTACCGAGGGTGATCGCAACGTTGCTTTTCTGAACAATGGCGACGGCACTTTCTCCGACATCACGAAAAACCGCAAGCCGCCGCGTGCACTCGCGTTACTCAATCCGGGTAACGCAAACGGTGCCTGCATCGGTGATATCGATAACGACGGCGATATGGATATATTCCTGCCCACGGCCGATCAGGCAAACCGATTGGTCATCAGCCGCTTTGCGCAAACGGGTGCTGTGAAGTTTTCGGACATCACGCTGATATCCGGAATCGGCGACATGGGCGGTGCGCGTGGTTGCGCCATGGCCGATTTTGATAATGACGGTTTTCTGGATATATACGTCAATAATGGCGGTGAGTCGAACGTGTTGATCAACGACGTCATCCGTATGCCGGTATTCGTGCAGTTTTATATTGCGTGGGAGCCGGCTTATAACAAGCTGTATCACAATAACGGCGATAATACTTTCACGGATATCACCGAGAGCTCCGGCGCAGAAGGCTTTGGCATAGGCAGCGGAGTGGGTGCGGCGGATATCAATGAAGATGGATATCCGGACCTGTTTGTGACCAACCGCACTTATTACAGCATGGGGAAACGTGTCGGTATTAAGCAGAAAAATCAGTTGCTGTTGAATACAGGTGGCGACAATAACTGGGTTCGGGTAAGGCTGGTCGGGACGAAGAGCAATCGCAACGGATTTGGTGCACGTGTCAAACTCGTGTCCGGCGACCTGGTGCAGTACCGTGAGCACACGAGCGCGCAGGGGTATAACTCGACGAATGATCAGCGCTTGTTATTCGGATTAGGGAAGGCCGACTCGATCGATTACATAGAGGTCGCATGGCCAGGTGGTCTCGTGCAGCGAATGGAGGACGTGGACCCGGGTGGAACCGTGACCATTACAGAAGCAGGGTAGCTGCCCTTCCGGGACTATTCATTCTCCATCTCGCAGATCAAAATTTTACGGGCGGTGATCGATCCGATCAGCAACTTGTCGCCATAGGTTGCACCGACGCTGCTGGCTGATATTTCTCCACCGCGGTTCATGTAGATCTCATTGATTGTGACCTTGGTTGTATCGTCGAGATCGACGCGAAGAATCTGTGAAGGGGCATCGAATCCGGCGATAAAATGCAGGATGAGTGCGAACAGGTTTGAGTGTGCGCCAATCCACAGGCTGCCGTTTTCGGCAACATCGATGTTATCCGGAGAAGTGTTTAGTGGAATCTTTTTCAGTGTCTCGACACTGCCGTCCACCCGGTTTCTGCGCAGGATGCGCAGGTCCTTACCGCCGGTTTCTGCAACGTAGAGCAGGCTGCCATCGGCCGATACATTAATTCCGCCGCCGGCCGCGATGTCGTCGGCGACAACTTGTGCCTGTTGCCCGTCAAAGTACACAAGGTTGCGTGGTTTCCCGTCACGTGCCGCCCCATCATCATTGGCCATGTAGAACTGGCGGGGGCCGACGGCAACGATATCATTTGGCGTTGTAAAGAGTGCCTCGGCGAATGTGTCGGCATGACGAAAATGCTCCGGCGTTTCCTCGATGAATAATTCAACCAGTTCCTGTTCTTGTCCACGGCTTAGCGGGTGGTTGATAACGAACAGCGATCGTTGGCCCGCTGAGTCGATATACAGGCTGATGCCATGAGGACGAAAATGTGCGGGTTTGTCGAGCAGTGCGGGTTTGATGTTGCGTAATCCGTTTTTCAGGTCAAGAACCCCGATCCATCCCTGGGCATCCCCGCCCTGCGCCAGTGTCAAGCGGTCAATCAGCGAAAGGTAAGCGAAACCGCGTTCGTGATCGATCTGTATATCTTCAGCGCTTTCATTCAGGTCAACGGCTTCGCACTGGCCCGCAAAATGTGCGGGGGCGAGGCCGAATTTCAGGTAGCCAAAGGTTCCGATGGCAATGACGATGACCAGGGTAGTTAAGGCAATCAGGACGATTTTTATGATTTTCATTGCGTTCTCTCGTTATTCGATGACCTGATAGCAGACTGTGGCATGGTTTAAGGGGGCTTCAAAGCCCGGATCACTGTATGGTCGCAGGTTGCGCATCGTTTGTAAGCGGCAGTGAGGATGGCCAACATTGTATGCTCGCCAGAAATTATAAAGATAAACTTTATGGCTACTTCCGACAGTCAGAATAATAACAGCCAGGCTGAGAATAGCGTTATCGAATCCGGTGGGCTGCGTTTAGGCCCTTTGAGGATGGTGCCTGGCGTTTCCGCAAAGAATCTGTTCGGTCTGTTCTTCGCATCTTTTTTCGGCATTGCGACGATGAGCTTTATCAATGCGAGTCAGCCTTATGTGCTGACTGAGATGCTGAATATTCCACTCAATGAGCAGGGGACACTGACGGGGAATCTGACCGTTGTGCAGGAGATTTGTCTGCTGCTGCTGCTGGGTCCGATCGGTGCTCTGTCCGACAAGATCGGTCGCCGGCCCCTGTATGTGGCGGCATTCCTGCTTCTGGGGCTTGCCTATTTCCTATACCCGTTGGCCGGATCGATTCTCACCCTGTTTCTGTTCCGCATGGTGTTTGCCGCCGGCGCAGCAAATAACATCGTCATGCTGCCGGCCGTCGCGAATGATTATCCGCAAGAGGGATGTCGGGCAAAGATGCTTGCGACATGTTTCATTTTTAACGGCCTCGGCCTCGTGATTATACTGGCGGTCTTCAAGGGTTTGCCGGTGCGTTTTGCAGACCTGGGATTTGACCCGGTTTGGGTTGGGCGCTACTGGCTTTGGGTCATGTCGGGGTTGTGTCTGTTCATCGCCGTCATCATCGGACTGACGCTCAAGCCCGGTGCACCGCGCCAGCTCAAAAAGCGCGAGCCGATGCTCGCGACTTTTAAAATAGGAATTCGTGCTGCACGCAGCGGCCGGATTGCACTTGCTTACGCGGCTGCGAGCGTATCGCGCGGTGACATGTCGGTCATGAGCGCATTTTTTACCTTGTGGCTGACTCAGGAGGGTATGCGTCAGGGCATGCCGTCGGCCGAGGCAGCGCGCACGGCCCTGACTTTTTATCTCATCGTGCAGGGTGCGACGCTGCCGTGGGCACCAATCGCAGGTTACATTCTAGATCGAATCGATCGGCTATACGGTCTGGCCATTGCCATGTTTATTGCCGGAACCGGTTATGCATCGTTGTGGTTTCTCGATAATCCAATCGGCAGTGGTATGTATATTTGTGCCGCGCTGATCGGCATGGGTGAGATGACTGCAAATCTTGCCGCGACGTCGATGATCGGCAAGGAGGCGCCCGAACGCGGGCGGGGCGCCGTGCTCGGTATGTGGAGCTTTTGTGGCGCGTTGGGCATTCTGACGGTGGCCATCGTCGGCGGCTACCTGTTCGATAACGTCAGTCAGGTCGGCCCGTTTATGTTTGTCGCCGCTGCGAATATTCTGCTGTTGTTCTGGTCGGTATTTCTGATACTGCGTCGTTCCGGGGAAAAAATGTCAGTCGAGCCGAAATCAGCATAAATCGGTTTGTTATAGATCGGTCCGACCGATTGTGGATCGGTGGACGCATCTTTAATGAGTGTCTACAGTTAGGATCACATCTGAAGTAATGAAAAGAATACCTGTGACCGAGAATTTTGGTGATCGCCTGATGTATATCGGCGGCGAATTTGTGCCCAGTGACAGCGGCGAGTGGATGGATTCAGTCAATCCGGCGACCGGCGAGCTTCATGGTCGAGTGCCGGCCGGCACCGCCGGTGATATTGCGCGCGCAGTCGCAGCGGCAAAACAGGCTCAACCGGAATGGGCGGCGTTGCACGTATTTGAACGCGGCTGCCTGTTACGCAAACTTGCAGATGCTATCCGCGAGCGGACCGACGTGTTGCCGCTCGAGGCAGCAGACACCGGCAATACCATTGCCAGCCTGTCTGGCGATATTGAGCTGGCTGCCGGCTACATCCATTTTATCGCGGGCCTCGGCATGGAGATCAAGGGTGAAAGCGTACCCGCGACACCGGAAAATATTCATTTCACGATGCGTGAACCTTACGGTGTCGTGGGTCGAATCGTGCCGTTCAATCATCCATTCCTGTTCGCCGCTGCACACCTCGGTGCACCGCTGATCGCCGGCAACGGCGTTGTGCTGAAGTCGCCGGATCAGAGCCCATTGTCGGCAAGTATTGTGGCTGAGATTTGCCATGAGATTTTGCCGCCGGGACTGGTCAACTTCGTATCGGGCCTTGGTACTGTTGCCGGTGATGCAATTGTGCGTCATCCGGATGTGCCGCGCATTGGGTTTACCGGTTCGGTTGCTACCGGTATGGCGATTCAGCGCTCTGCGGCTGAAGTTGCCGTTAAGCATATCTCGCTTGAGCTCGGTGGCAAGAATCCACTTATTGCATTTCCGGACACTAACCCGGAAGAGATCACGACAGCGGCCATCACGGGCATGAATTTTTCGTGGTCAGGACAGTCATGCGGTTCAACGAGCCGGCTGATGCTGCATGAATCGATTTACGATGACGTCATTGAGTTGATCAGGGCAAAAGTCTCGGATATTAAGGTTGGCGATCCGCTCGATCCGGCGTCCGGGATGGGACCGGTCAACTCAAAGCCGCATTATCAGCGCATCCTGAACATGATTGCGTCGGCCAGGGAGCAGGGAGCGACTGTTATTACAGGTGGTAGCCGGCTGGCCGGAGCACAATTCGAACGTGGTTTCTGGATAGAGCCGACGGTGTTCGGTGATGTTAAGATGGATATGGATATCGCACGAGAAGAAGTTTTCGGGCCGGTTCTGGCCGTCTTGAAATGGAAGACAGTCGACGAGGCCATTTCGATGGCGAACGATCTTGATCTGGGCCTGACGGCAGCAGTATGGACGAATGATTTGAAAGCCGCGATGCGGATGGTTCGTGCTCTGCAGGCAGGTCTTGTCTGGATCAACGGAACAGGCAAACATTACATGGGTACAGGCTTCAGCGGCTGGAAGAACAGTGGCTTGGGCCGGGAAGAATGTCTTGACGAAGTATTGAGTTATACCCGCGTTAAGGCCGTTCACATTATTCAATAATCTACATTTTTGAAGGGGGCTCGCGTTCGGCAGTGCCGCGAGCCATGGAGACTTTTGTCTATGTCGGGATCCAAAGACGAAATTAGCGTGACCGAGCAGGAGGGTATCAAGCTCGGATTTCTGTGGCTGGCACCCGGAATCACCCGCGGTAACTTCTGCGCATTTATCTATACTGCATTTTCGACAATCGGTTTGCTGACTTTTATCAGCGTTGCGACGACGCTGGTTCTCAATACCCATCTGCATATTCCGACTGACCAGCAAGGAACGATCTCCGGGCAGCTGGTTTTCGCAACCGAGATTACCCAGATTCTTTTGTTCGGGGTTGTGGGCATTCTGGCTGACCGGGTGGGACGCAGTCACCTTCTGGCCATCGGTATGACGGTCATGGGTCTGTCTTACTTGTTCTATCCGTTTGCCGAGTCAATCGGTGAACTGACTTTCTATCGTGTTTTGTATGCGGTGGGTCTCGGGACTGCGACCGGCATGCTGGCGACGATCACGACAGACTATCCGCAGGACCGGTCGCGCGGCAAGCTGGTGGCACTGGGTGGCGTATTCAATGGGCTGGGTGTCATCCTGGTCATTGCGCTGCTCGGCAAGTTACCCGAGATCCTGGTAGGTGCCGGGTTCGATGAAGTCACTGCCTCTTATTACACGCACTTCACAAGCTTCGGTTGCTGCATGATCGGTGCATTAGTGGGCTGGTTCGGGCTAAAGCGCGGTATTCCGGTGAAGAACGAGGGACATCTGCCATTGGCCCGGCTCGCTGCCAGTGGCCTCAGAGCCGCAAAAAACCCGCGCATTGCGCTTGCCTATGCGGCCGCGTTCGTGGCCCGCGGCGACCTCGTAATACTCGGCACTTTTTCTATACTCTGGGGCGCAACGGCGGCCATCAATCAGGGTATCGACCCGTCTGAAGCCGTGTCAAAGGGACGCCTGATTTTTGTGATTGCCTCATCTGCTGCATTGCTGTGGATCCCGGTCATGGCTCCGTTCATGGATCGTTTCAATCGAGTTACGACGATGTCTATCAGCATGACAATCGGTGCTGTGGGTTACCTGTGTGTCGGATTTGTCGAAAATCCACTCGATCTCGGGACGGAGTGGCCACTTTTTGCAATGCTTGGAATAGGCCAGATCAGTACATTTCTCGGCGCACAAACGTTGATAGGCCAGGAGGCCCCGCCGTTGCAACGTGGTGCCGTTGTCGGGGTGTTTAATACGTCCGGTGCAATCGGCATACTCGTGTCATCATGGTTCGGCGGGATGTTGTTCGATTCGGTCGCCCCGGCCGCGCCGTTCGTGTTGATTGGCATAATGAATGGCGCTGTTGCAATACTCGCGATCCTTGTGAGGATCAAGTCACCGGGTCCTGAAATGCAGCGGGGCAGGCATCCGAAATTGAATTAGGCAACCGAACTTTCGATTCTTGATTTCAGAGATGCCCGGTTTGTTGCTGGAATCAGTTCCTTGCAGAGCCTGCGTTGTAGCAGGATCAGAGTGTCACGAAACATGAGCAAAGAGTTGACCGCATCTGTTCAGAATCAGGAAGGCAAACGCTTTTTGTTCGTCTGGTTGCTTCCGGGTATCACACGTCTGAATGCAATCGTATTTTGTTACGCTGCCTTTGCGACGATCGGCCTTCTGACATTTGTCTCGACAGGCACCGCCCTGGTTCTGAATGCCAATTTCAATATGCCGGTCAATGAACAGGGAACAGTCAGTGGTGACCTGGTAATCGTGACCGAGATCATGCAGCTACTGGTTTTCGGTGTCGTGGGCGTGCTCGCCGATCGCATCGGACGCCGCAGGTTATTTGCCGCCGGAATACTCGTCATGGGATTTGGTTACCTGTTGTATCCTTTTGCCGAGTCTGTCTTTCAGCTGATGATTTTTCGCATGGTATATGCCGCAGGTCTTGGCGCATCAACCGGAATGTTGCAGACAATTGTCACCGATTATCCGCAGGACCGTTCGCGTGGCACGCTGGTTGCATTAGGCGGTGTATTTAACGGAATTGGTGTGATTTTCGTAACCGTTTTATTCGGTCGTTACGTGCCGCCGGCACTCGTAGAAGCGGGATTCGATGCGGTGACAGCGACCCGGATTGTGCACTTTATTGTTTTTATCGTCTGTGCCTTGTCGGCCGTTGTGTATTTATTGGGATTGAAGAAAGGGACACCCGGCACGTGTGAAGAGCGATTGCCGGTCAGGCAATTGATCGCCAGCGGATTTCACGAGGCTGTCAGGAACCCCCGCATTGCTCTGGCTTATTCGGCGGCATTTGTCGCACGCAGCGATCTGGTTATTCTGGGTACTTTTGTCGTGCTATGGGGCGCCGTGGCCGGCGTTGCCGAGGGCATGGATCCGGCTGTGGCGGCGGGCCGGGGCGCCGGATTGTTCGGCCTGGCCTCACTGGCCTCGCTTCTGTGGCTGGTTGTGCTCGGTTCGTTCATGGATCGCATCAACAGGGTAACCGGCTTGATTTTCAACATGGCGCTGGCGGCCATTGGATATAGTGCGATGTGGCTTGTCGACGATCCGTTGTCACCTGCCGCGATCCCGTTCTTTTTGCTGCTCGGCGTCGGTCAGGTCAGTGCTTTTTTCGGTGCAACGACATTGATCAGTGCCGAAGCGCCACGCCTGAGCAGGGGCTCGGTTGTCGGCGCATTCAACATGTGCGGCGCAATCGGGATTTTCTTTGCATCCGGGTTGGGCGGACGATTATTCGATTCAGTGGGCCCGGCGGCACCCTTTGCTCTGATCGGTGGACTGAATGCGATAGTTATGGTTCTGGCAATAATCGTTCGCATCAAGTCGCCGGGACAAATGCCTTCACGCAACGGACGTTTTGCCAAGTTGCATGAAAAGGAATAACCGCAGACTAGACTGAGACGTCGAATCCTGCTTTCTCAATCGCCTGCTCGATACTGGCCTGCTGGATCAGATTCGAATCAAAATTAACCGCGACCGTGCCCGCATTCAGATCGGCTGCGACTTTCTGTATTCCGGCTTGTTCAAGGAGGGCATTTTCGATGCTCTTTACGCACCCTCCGCAGGTCATACCTTCGACTTTAATAGTTGCTGATGTCATAGGGTCTGCTCCGTAAAAAAGAGTTGGTTTCAGTTCTTGGTCAATGAGTGGTCTGAATGAACAAATTTTGGCCGCCAGCCGCGCAGGAGTAAAGAATTACTGACGACACTGACGCTGCTCAATGCCATCGCCGCTCCGGCAAGTGTTGGCGTCAGTACACCCGAGGCGGCGAGGGGGATGCCGACGACGTTATAGATAAATGCCCAGAATAGATTCTGCTTGATTTTGCGAAACGTAGCACGACTCGCGGAGATAGCTGCGGCAACAAGCCGGGGGTCCGGGCGCATCAACGTAATGCCGGCCGTTTCCATTGCAATATCGGTTCCGGTCCCCATGGCGATACCGACGTCGGCGGCGGCCAGGGCGGGCGCATCATTGATGCCGTCGCCGATCATCCCGACGACGTACCCCCGTGTGTGTAATTCTTTGACGGCCTGCGCCTTCTGATCGGGTTTAACCAGGCCCCGGCTCTCATTGACTCCGACTTGATTGCCGACATGGGCCGCAACGCGTTCGGCGTCGCCGGACAGCATCAATGTGTGTGCGCCTAGTCGACGCAGTGCCTCTATGGCTTCGATGGCCTCCGGGCGCAGCAAATCAGCAATGGCGATCATGCCGATGACGCGTCCATTGGCAGCTACCCAGACGACGGTGTTCGCTTCGGCCTCGAGTGTATGCGCCCGTTCAGGTTCAATCGGCTCGATGCCGCGTTCGTGCAACAACCCCAGATTGCCGCAGATGATTTCCTGACCTTCGACGGTTGCCGTGACGCCTGACCCGGTATGGCTCTGAAATTCTGTGACATCAGGCAGTGCGATTTCAAGTTCTGCGGCACGGTCGAGCATCGCGCGAGCGAGGGGGTGTTCGCTGCCCTGTTGTACGGTTGCCGCAGTGCTCAATACATCGCGTTCAGTGCCTTCGAATGCATGTATAGCCGAGATCGCCGGTTTACCTTCGGTCAGCGTTCCGGTTTTATCGAAAATAATCGCATCGAGTCGATGGGCCCGTTCGAGCGATTCGACATCCTTGATCAGAATACCCGACCGTGCCGCCGCACCGGTGCCGGTCATGATGGCAGTCGGCGTAGCCAGGCCCAGCGCGCACGGGCACGCGATCACGAGGACCGATACCGCGGCGATCAGTGCCGGTTCGAAAACCCCGCCTGCCAGATACCAGCCCAGAAAAGTCACAATTGCTATGCCCATGACGACCGGCACAAAAATCTCGCTGATCCGGTCGACGAGTCTCTGAACAGGCGCTTTGCCGGCTTGCGCATTTTCGACGAGATGAATAATTTTGGCCAGTGTCGAGTCTTCGCCGACATTCGTGGCCCGGATTTCCAGCAGGCCGGTTCCGTTGATTGCACCGCCCGTGACCAGAGTGCCAACATTTTTCGGTACCGGCAGGCTTTCGCCGGTGATCAGCGCTTCGTCGACTTCGCTGTATCCGGCGGTTACTTCACCGTCTACCGGGATACGCTCGCCGGGTTTGACAATAATGACATTGCCGGCGATCACTGCACCGATCGATAATTGTTCCTCGCTGCCATCTGCGTGCCTGACACGCGCGGTCTCCGGGCGTAAATCCATCAACTGCCGAATTGCCGCCGTCGTACCGCGTTTCGCACGCGCTTCCATGAATTTGCCAAGTAAAACCAGCGTGATAATGACAGCAGATGCTTCGAAATAAAGCTTACCGACGGCATCCTGTCCGAGTGTGGCAATCAGGTACCAGCTATAAGTATAGGCAGCCGTCGTGCCCATGACGACCAGAACATCCATGTTGGCTGAGCGTGCCCGCAGTGCTTTGTATGCAGCCTTGTAGAATCGTGCCCCGATATAAAACTGGACTGTTGTTGCGAGTAGTACCTCGATGAACATCGGGTAGGTAAATTCAAAACCGAGAAATTTAAGCAGCATGTGCAGTACGAGCGGAGCAGATAACGTAATCGAAAAGAGCAGAATACGTTTCTCTTTTGTCAGTTTTGCCTCTTCTCGTTCGCGGTGTTGACGATCTGCATCGGCCTGCTGCTCGGTTGAGGTAGTGATTTGTGGTTCGTAACCCGCCTCCCGAACAGCTTTGGCCAGCTGGTCAATCGTGGTGCTTCCGGCAATGGTTCGGATGTCGGCACGTTCCAGTGCAATATTGACATTGGCTTCCAATACACCCGAAAGCCGTGCGAGTGCTTTTTCGACGCGTCCCGAGCAAGCGCTACAGGTCATGCCGCCGACACCGAACGAGAACGGTTCTTCGGGGACTTCGAATCCGGCACCCCTGACGACCCCTGCAATCTTGTTTAAATCTGTCGTCCCGGCATCGAAAGATACATCGGCACGTTCGAGCGCAAAATTAACGCCCGCAGTTACGATACCCGTCGAGCGCGTCAATGCTTTTTCCAGACGTGTTGCGCATGCACTGCATGTCATGCCATCGACCGGCAAGTCTGCGGTCTGCAGCATCGATTCAGATAGGGTTTTAACGTTTGCGCTCATGTGTGGTTTTGGTGTCTGGCCAATTTATCAGTTTAGCTTTTAGTGGATATAAAAGCAGCCGCTGAAGCACCGGGAGCCTGCAGCTGAATCGCTGCAGATTATAGGGGTAGCAAGGGATATGATCGCATAGTAACCGTTGTTTAGCGGGAAGGCAGCGCTGTGCGGCGAGGGCGCGTATGGAAACGGTGGATAAATTCACCAAAAATGCGATTACCAAGTATAACTGATTGATCAATATGGAGTTTGGTTGTAGCGCTGATTTGATTTGGGTAATTATCGCCACCAAGATCCCGAGCCTCGTGCGCCATCGCCGGCGTATGCAACCAGCGCTGGATCATCGGTTCATCCACTTCGAGATGGAATTGCAGCGCATAGACATTATCGTTGTAGCGAAAGGCCTGATTTTGACAGTCAGGCGATGTGGCCAGATGAGTTGCACCTCGAGGTATGTCAAACGTGTCGCCATGCCACTGGAAAATCATTTGACGTTCGTCGAAATGTGAGAACAGCGGGTCATCACTTCCGGCTACTGTCGGGTTCAGTTCGTACCAGCCGATTTCCTTTCTTTTGTTTCGCGTAACGTGAGCGCCGAGGGCACGTGCAATCATTTGTGCACCGAGGCAGATGCCCAGTACGGGCTTGCCTGCGTCAATAGACTGCCGAATCAGTTCGATTTCTGTTGCTAGATGCGGATGTCGATCGGACTGGTCACAGTTCATGGGTCCACCGAGTACGATCAGGCCGTCATAACGGGAGATATCGGGTCGTGCCTCGGGTTGCCGACCGAAGTTGACATAACGGATTCGAAATCCGGCCGCGCGCAGTAACGGGTCCAGGCCACCGAGAATTTCATAGGGTACGTGTTGAAAAACAAGTAAACGGCGCATTTTTTAAACAAATTGAGTAATAGTGCCTAAGATCTCTGAGTCGGGCTGTGCTGTCAACTGAGTCACAGGCCTGTGTTTTGCCGGGAACCATGCAGGCAGAAGAGCCCCGGTGCGGCTAGTCGTCAAGATGGTAGTGATCGGCATCCTGATGGGCCGGAAATTTTTTTCGGTATCGTTGTAAAGCGGTGCCGTCCAGCCGGGTCGTGATGACTTGTTCATTACTGCCGCAGTCCTCGATCATATGACCGAGAAAGTCGATCACCATGCTGTCGCCGGCGTATGCGATGCTGTTACCGTCTGTGCCGATGCGGTTGACGCCGGCGGAGTAGCACAGATTTTCGACCGCGCGGGCCGGCAACAGGGTTCGCCAGGCCGAGCGTCTCGGTTTCGGCCAGTTGGCGATATAGATCAGCAGATCGAAGGCATCGATGCCACGGCTGAAGACCGGAAAGCGCAGGTCGTAGCAAATCAGTGGGCAGATACGCCAGCCATTGAGTTCAAAGATCGACCGGTCCCGGCCGGGTGTGAAATATTCGTGTTCGCGGGCCATGCGAAACAGATGCCTTTTGTCATACCGGCCGGCCGGTGTATCGGGCGGCATCCAGATTAGCCGGTTATAAAAATAGCCATTTTCTTCAATGATCAGGCTGCCGCACAGTGTCGTGCCGAAGTCTCGCGCAACCAGTTTCATCCAGGCGATAGTATCGCCATCCATGTGCTCTGAATAATTTTCGGCATCCATGGTGAAGCCGGTTGTGAACATTTCCGGCAAGATGATCAGGTCGGTGGGTTCGTCGATGCCGGCAATCAGGCCGTCGAGTCGTGCACGGTTGGCGCCCGCATCGTGCCAGTCGAGCGTGGTCTGTATCAGCGTGACGGTCAGATCTTGCACAGGCGTTCCGCGGCAGTTTCAAGCGTTGTTTCGTCTTTTGCAAAGCAGAAACGCAGCCATTGCTGTGACGGCGGGGTTTCAAAAAAGACCGATACAGGGATCGAGGCGACACCGATTTCACGGGTCAGTCGGCGTGCAAAGTCGATGTCCGGTTCGTCCGAGATGGCCGAATAGTCGACCAGTTGAAAATAAGTGCCGGCAGACGGTTCGAACGTGAAGCGTGATGGTGCTAACAGTTCGCAGAACCGGTCCCGCTTGCGCTCGTAAAAGTCGGGTAATTCAGTCACATATTGCGGTTCCCGGGCGAGAAAATCGGCCAGTGCATATTGTATTGGCGTGACGACGCAGAACTGGACAAATTGATGGATTTTGCGAAATTCAGCCATCAGTTCAGCAGGTGCTACGCAGTAGCCGACTTTCCAGCCGGTCGCATGGATTGTTTTGCCGAAAGAGGAGACCACGAGACTGCGCCTTGCCAGGTCTTCTCGCCGGAGCAGACTCTGATGTAATCGCTGGTCGAAAATAATATGCTCATAGACCTCGTCGCCGAGCAGGACAATGTCAGTGTCCCGGACAAGTTCGGCGAGCGTCGATAAATCATCGCTATCGAGAGCTGCGCCGGTCGGATTATGGGGCGTATTCAGGATGATCATGCGCGTTGATGAATTGATCGTGTCACCAACACGCTGCCAGTCGATGCCAAACCCGGGCGTTTGCAGCGGAATATGTACCGGTGTTCCGCCGGCCAGCCGGATCGCCGGATCATACGAGTCGTAGGCCGGATCAAAGATGATGACCTCCTCGCCGGCATGAACGAAGGCCTCAATGGCCGAGAACAGTGCCTCGGTTGCACCGGATGTGACAGTTATCTCGGTGTCCGGGTTGGTGGGTCGCCCGTACAGATGTTCGGTTTTTGCCGCAATTTGCTCCCGGAGTTCCGGGATACCGGCCATCGGCGCATATTGATTGTGCCTGTCCCGGAGATGATGAATGACCTGTTCGAGCAGTTGTTCCGGCAGGTCGAAATCGGGATAGCCCTGTGACAGGTTGATCGCACCGCAGTCAGCGGCAAGTTTCGACATGACGGTGAAAATCGTGGTACCGACCTCCGGCAGTTTGCTGTTGGCTGATTGCATCATGCCGTCAGTGTAATCGATCAGACGCCTATTGCACGATGATACCTTGCAACCGCATGCTTGTTGGAATCGCGAGGTGTCAGGCAGCCCGGATTCTCGTGTAAGCGGTTTGACGGTTACGCCCTGTATTAATTGAGAATTCAAGTGCGGCCGAGGCGGCCGATCTTAGTTCGGGCGGGCTTGAGAAGGGCGTGTTCTGATTCAGAGTCGCGATGCCAAGTGAAACCGTGACCGCAATACGATCCACATTTTCATCATGTGCGACTGTACGGCGGGCTTCGCAGACGAGACGTTGAGCGATGTGGGCCGCCTTGCCGGCATCGATTCCGGGCAGCAGGATGGCGAACCGGCCAACTCCTTGTGTAGCGATTGCATCACTGGATCGAATACAGCCGCTGAGCAATGTTGCGATGTTATCTTGTGTCTGTGCACTTTTTCGCTTTTCCTGGCATTCATTCAACCGCTTGAAATCATCGATCTCGACCAGTAACAGGCTCAGCGGCCAGCCATGTCGGGCTGCCAGCGTGAATTCATCATCGAGCCGGGCAGCAAAGCTGGTGGGATCGAGCGGACCAGGCGATGGTGTGAGTGTTGCGGGCGCAACTCGTGGTGCATACACCCCGCGTGAGACATATACCGAAAGTGTTCTGACATTCGATGTCGGCAACAGGTCACGAATTTGTTGTGTGATCGTCTCGTATTTGTTGGGGGCCAGGGTATCGAGACCCAGAATTGGCGCCAATTGAATCACTTGTTTGGCTGCCGTGTTACAAAGTTCGGCGAGTTGGTCTGGGCTTATACCGAGATATCGTTGCGCATCGGCGGCGATTTGCTCCACGACCCCTGGCGTCAGCGGATGGCACCATGATTCGGCCAGATGCCCGCAAAAATTCACAGCACGGTAGAAGCCTCGATCATCATGCGGGATGTTTTCGGCCTCCAGGCCCTGGTCGAGCCGGAGTGTGCGGATCACTTTGTCGGGCAATTGCCATTTTTCGGCCAGCCACGCGCTGGCCTGGTGTTGATCGGCATAAGTCGGGGATGCAGCCTGTGGAATCAATAACGGACCGACATTCCGGATCATCGCGGCAAGCAGCAACGCGGCACTGTCCCGGCGGCCGAACTCATTGCCGAGTATTTTGCCCCATGTGGCGGCAATACAGGCACGTTGTTCAAATGTGTCTCGAGTAATGCTGTCAGCCGGGATCGTTCGCAACGTCGTAAATGCTTCGCAGGCAACACTCAGAATCAGCGTCTCGTTAACGCCAAGATTGGCGATGGCCTGTTGAAGGTTGGTACTGTGACGATGACGGACAAAAAGTTCACTGTTTGCAAGTGTAATGATGCGTCGCTCGGCACCGGGTACCTGTACCAGTGCGTCCGCAACAGTTCCGATATCCGGGTTCGTTTGCCGAATGAGTTTAAGATATGTTTGCGCCACCGACGATAGTTCAGGGATGTCGGGGTTGGTTTTCAGATGCTTGATAAGGTTGCCGGGAGTTTTATTCATTGCCGGTAAATAGTGCAAAGAACATCCCGCACATTCGTTGATGTGCTTCACCCTTTTTTATCGGGAAAGTACCCGTCAATGCCGCATATGGGTCATCTGCCGGGCGAGTTGACAAAATATGGTAAACAACAGGTGTTCATGCTACCCGGAGTTTATCGTGTGGTTTGCTGATAGTCCTTGGGTGGCACGCCAGTCCAGCGTTTAAAGGCACGCGAAAAATTGCTTTGATCAGAAAAGCCAAGTATGTATGCAATCTGGCTTAACGACAATTTTGATTTGCGAACATACTCCTTGGCCAGTTTGCGACGCATATCATCTCTGATTTCCTGATAGCTCGTGCCTTCATGATTCAGTTGTCGCTGCAGGGTGCTGAGGCTGCGATGCATGCGTTCTGCGATCCGGTTCTGATTGGAGTTGCCCGACGGCAGGAGTGAGATCAATAGTTCCCGGACCTCCGAAGCGACCGTCTGCGGGTCCAGTGATTCGAGATACTTTTCGACCACCGAATCATTGGCTTTTGCGAGTTCAATATTGTTGCCCGGTAACGGCTTTTCGAGAGATTCGCGATCGAGCCAAATCGTAATGCGCTCGGCGCCCAGGGTTATCGGGCATCCAAGGATATCGACATAGGTATCGATTGAGCTCCGATCGGTGCGTTTGAATGCGATAGACAGCGGCGCAAACTCTCTTTCTGTTGCAGTCCTGCACAGTTGCACAATCGCTGTGACGAATGCATCGACACACGGAATTTCAGGCATGTATTCCTGATCCGGATATTCGAGGGTCAATTCATAACAGTTATCGATCAGGTCAATGTTCAGACGCAGCGGCATCGTTGTGATGACATCGTGATATCGACACAGACGGCGCAATGAACCCAGCAGTGTCTGGCTGGCGATCCATGAGAATCCCAAGGCGTGAAAACTGGTTGGGCGAATGTGTTGGCCGACCAGCAGGCCAAAGCAGGGATCGTGTGTCACTTCAACGGCTGCCCGCCAGAGTGCCTGTATGTTGCAGGACGGATAGCGTGCACCGGGTACTGACAATTGGCTGATATCGAGTTTTGCGCACGCGAAAACCGGCGACGGGTCAACCGAGTAGTGGTTCTCTAGTGTCTCGGCAATGACCTTGGCTGTAGCTGCAAGTGTTGTCGGTTCGAATAACATGCCAAATCACAGTCTCATGGAGTGCATTGAATCGGACCTGACTTGATTTGACAAGACCTGTAGTGGGATGAGGGCTTAGGCTAGCCGGATCATGGAATCCCGATACACTGCCCCGGACCTCGTCATTCTTGAAACTGCAGGCAGGATTGCCCGGGCAACGCATTTGTGGCTGCGTCGACGCAATGCCACACACGGTACCTCTTATATATTAGATGGGTCGTTTAACGACGAGCGCCGTGCGCAATGGCTTGTCGCGGGGTTCATATCCGAATTATGTGAAAACCTGCAGCTGACCACGCAACATGCCGTACTCGCGGCCTACACCTATGCGTTACTCGACGAAAGCTGGCCGGATTCGATGGAAATCGCTGCAATTTTGTTTGAAGCCCGTTCGGGACCGCAAAGCTCGGTTGTGTTCGCGGAAGGCCGTTCATTGGTGGGAGAAATGCTGGGTTTATTGGAAGATTCCAGTCTCGCAACGGTACTGGAAGAAGATTTCGACTGACGTACGGCTGGATTTGTCTGCCGGCTGAACCGGAGCCGGATCTCGTGCAATACTTCAACCCGGTCCGACCTTATAGGCGGGGCACGTATGAGGGCGAATTTTTGGCGAATATCACAATTACGATCACCAGCTTTATGGCCGATGCCGAATTGATTTTTTCCCTCCGTAAATCAGTTTTCATCGACGAGCAAGGCGTGCCCGAGGACATCGAGATAGACGGACTCGATCCGGTTTGCCGGCATGTTCTGGCCTGGCGGGAAGGCGTCGCGGTGGGTACCGGCCGGATTTCACCCGACGGGCGGATCGGTCGTATGGCTGTTCTAAAATCATCACGCGGTCAGGGCATTGGTCGCGACCTGCTGATTGAGTTGGTACGACTCGGCCGGGAGGCGGGTATCGACCAGCTCCATTTATCGGCTCAATGCCGGGCCATACCATTCTATGAGAAAGCCGGTTTTGTCGTATCCGGCCCGGTCTACAAAGAAGCGGGTATCGAGCATCGGCACATGACTTTGCCCCCGACGATGGATGTTAGTGGTCATGGAGCGGGTTGAAACAAATGCCTGGTTGCCAACCCTGCATTAAATTTGCGTAAATAGCGCTATACGAATCGATTATCAGAGGTACGGTATGACAGGGCAGGGACCGATAGTATTTCCGACAGACTTCTCAACGGCGTCAATGGCCGGTTTGTCGTGGGCAAAGCGCATGGCGCAAGTGCTGCAAACACCCATACACGTGATTTACGCTGTCGAGGTACCGCAGATTTTCAGTGTTGTGGAGATCGAAGTTGCCCAGGCCTCATTGCCGGACGTCGAAGAACTGACCGCCGGGGCCGAGGCAAGGTTGCATACTTTTGTTTCCGCGCATCTGGACGGGCAGGATTTGAGAGTTGTTACGCAGGTGTTGGTCGGCAGTCCGGCTGAAGAAATTGTTAGTTATGCCAATGATGTCAATGCTGCGATGATTGTCGTAGGCGCGCATGGCTATAGCGGCGTTCGACACCTGATTCTGGGCAGTACGACCGAATCAACGCTGCGGCATGCGCAATGTCCGGTGTTGTGCGTCAAAACCGAGAGCTAGCGGACCGCTCCTGCTCGGCAAAGGGTTAAATTTGATTCACTACCGCCTGACATCAGAGTAGGCTTGATATTATCAGGTCACCCAATAAATTCAGAGAATAATAATGAGGAAGCTGATACCACGTATTTTTTTGAGCTTGCCCGCGTTCGTTTAATCGATCCGCAGCATTGCCACCGTATTTAATAGTTGAGGAATGAGTTCGTATGTATATCAATTTCTGGTACCCCGTCGCGAAAGTTGAAGAAGTGCGGGACGATCAACCGTTGCAGGTGCAGATCCTGGGTCTGAAATTTGTCACTTTCAGGGATTCCGAGGGAGTCGCGCATGTTCTCAGTGATACATGCATCCATCGTGGTGGTGCGCTCGGCAAGGGCTGGGTTCGCGATGGTTGCGTTATTTGTCCATATCATGGCTGGGAATACCAGGGTGATGGCAAATGCAGCAAAATTCCAACATTTGGCGACGATATGAAGCCGCCCGCGCGAGCCAAGGTCGACAGCTATCCAACCCGGGAAAAATACGGCATCGTATTTGCGTTTCTCGGTGATCTGCCTGAGAACGAAAGACCGCCAATTTGCGAGATTCCCGAATATGAAGCTGATGGCTGGCGTGTCAATCACACCGTTGTTTTTGAGGTCAATGCATACTACGAGCGATCGGTCGAGAATGGTTTGGATGCTGCACATAATGAGTTTGTGCATCCGGCCCAGGGTTCTCCTTCAATCAATGAGACGTTGCGACACAATCCGATCGAGATCAAGGAATGCCCGCCATGGGGAAGCGAGTTCCTGATGGCATACGGGGGCAGTAAATCCGAGGACACGAAGTTACTCGGTGCCGGTCAGGGTACAACCAGGGCAGGGTCAGGACATCATGGTCCGAATGCCCTGATCACACGCATTATTTTTTCAGAAGACAGGGCGTTTGCGCAATATTTTTTCGAAGCACCGATTGATGAGAACCACACACGTATATTTTTTGTCAATATTCGTTCCTTCATGATGGAAGAAGAGATGGATCAGAAACTGATCGATATCAATATGAAGATTGCAGCTGAAGATATCTCGATCATCGAGGCTCTGGATCCGATCAGGACGCCACATTCCACCACGAAGGAATTCCTGACGCCTGCAGATCAGCCTATCATGCGCTACCGGGCATTTTTGCAGGAGTGGGAAGAAAAGGGTTGGCGGATAGACCAGCAGGCATTTCGTGCCCAGCGCGGTGATGTCGCCTTTGCGATTCCATCGCCCGACCGTCGTATACACAAGAACTGGGTGCTCGATACGATGCCGCTGATCCCGACCACATAAATTATTTGCAGGTAATTTCTTATGACTGATGCTGTTATTGTTTCTACCGCACGTACCCCGATCGGGCGTGCCTACAAGGGGGCATTCAATAATACGAAATCGCCTACGCTGGCTGCTCATGCCATTCGCCATGCCGTAGAAAGGTCCGGTGTTGATGGTGCCGAAATCGATGATGTCGTGCTCGGTTCGGTGCTGAATGCAGGCAGCGCATCGCCTAATATTGCCCGGCTGGCTTCGCTTGCGGCGGGTGTGCCGGGTACGGTTGCGGCGCAGACTGTCGACCGCCAGTGCTCCTCCGGGCTTATGGCCATTGCCATTGCAGCCCGACAGATCATTGTCGATGGCATGCGGATTGTTGTCGCCGGTGGCCAGGAAAATATCTCGGAAATTCAGAACCGGTATTTCGAGTGGAGTGGAGAGGCTCAGGATGATGCGGTGACCCGGCAAGCCGAGCATGCCTACATGCCAATGCTGTTAACCGCCGAACATGTGGCGAAAAAATACGGTATCTCGCGCCTGGCTCAGGATGAGTATGCACTGTCTTCCCAGCAACGAACTGCAGCTGCACAGTCAGCCGGGCGACTGGATGACGAAATCGTACCCATGACAGTGACAAAGGCGATCGTCGACAAAGAAACCAGAGACGTCAGTTACGAGGAAGTCACGTTGTCGGCGGATGAAGGTAATCGTCCGTCAACGACACTTGAAAATCTGCAGGGACTTAGAACCGCAGTCGATGGCGGCGTGATCACGGGAGGTAATGCCTGCCAGTTATCCGATGGCGCGTCAGCCTGTGTGGTTATGGATGCGAAGCTTGCCGAACAACGTGGCCTGAAGCCGCTGGGCATCTATCGCGGCATGGCCGTAGCCGGCACGGCTCCGGAGGAAATGGGCATCGGTCCGGTTTACGCAATTCCGAAGCTTCTGAGTCGTTTCGGGTTATCGGTTGCCGATATCGGCCTGTGGGAACTCAATGAGGCCTTTGCCTGCCAGGCACTTTACTGCCGCGACTCACTGGGTATCGATCCGGAGCTGTTCAATGTTGATGGCGGCAGCATTGCAATCGGTCATCCTTATGGCATGAGCGGTGCCCGCATGTCGGGTCATGCGCTGATCGAGGGCAAGCGGCGTGGCGCACGCTATGTCGTCATCACGATGTGTATCGGCGGCGGCATGGGTGCGGCCGGACTGTTTGAAGTGGCTTGAAAGAAGTCATGTGCGACGGGGATAGCCTGTTACCAGAGTCATTCGTGCCGGGTCTCGTCCCGACATTGAATAACACGGGCTGGATGACTGAATCGCTTGATGAGATCTCACAGGCGTTCACGGACTATGCCGGCAGTATCGACGCCGAGTCTCTCGATATTGGCTGTGCGTACGGTATTGCAACACTGACGGCCCTCGACAAGGGGGCGCGTGTTTTAGCGTGTGACATAGAACCCGGGCACCTCGATATCCTCGCGAAGCGTGTTCCAAAAGAGGTATCAGGTCGCTATCGAAGCAAAGCAGGCGCATTGCCGGAGATCGACTTTGGTAGCGGCGAATTCGGTGCGGTGCTCGCCTCTCGTGTTTTGCATTTTCTCGTCGGGGCAGAGGTCGAACAGACGGTTGAGAAAATGTATGACTGGTTGGAGCCGGGCGGACAGGTATTTCTTGTTGCCGATTCTCCGTACACCGGTCCGTGGAAGGCGGCGGCCGATGATTACGAAAGACGTAAGGCAGCCGGTGATCCGTGGCCCGGCTTTATCGCAGATTATGCGCAGTATCTGCCGGATACTGCGGATCCGGCTGCGCGCCCGACGTTCATTAATCCGATGGATCCAGACATTCTGAGCCGGGTTTGCAGGGATGCCGGCTTCGAGATCCTCGAAGCGCGGTTTCTTGCCGGTGGTACAAAGTGGCGTACAGACCGGGACCATGCCGGTGTAATAGCCAGAAAAGCCTGACCGAGAACGTGACACAAAAAAGAGCCGGCATATTGCCGGCTCTTGAATCGATCGATGCGGGAATTTAGTTCTTCGCTTTGTCTACGAGTTGATTCTCGGTGATCCATGGCATCATCGCGCGTAAATCCGCACCGACCTTTTCTACCGGATGCGCTGCATTGAGACGACGATAGGCGGTCATCGACGGATAGTTCGCCGCCCCTTCTGCGATGAACCGCTTGGCGTATTCGCCGTTCTGAATGTTCTTCAACGCTTCGCGCATGGCCTGGCGTGAATGCTCGTTGATGACTTTGGGGCCTGTCACATATTCACCATATTCGGCATTGTTGGAGATTGAGTAATTCATGTTCGCAATGCCGCCTTCATAAATCAGGTCGACGATCAACTTGACCTCGTGCAGGCATTCAAAATATGCCATCTCCGGTGCATAGCCGGCTTCGGTCAGCGTTTCGAATCCCATCTTGATGAGGTCGACGACACCGCCGCATAAAACCGTTTGTTCACCGAACAGATCAGTCTCGCATTCATCCTTGAACGTTGTTTCGATGATGCCGGTACGTCCGCCGCCGATTCCCGACGCGTAAGACAAGGCCGTTTGCTTCGCATTGCCCGATGCGTTCTGAAATACGGCCACGAGGTCCGGTATGCCGCCGCCTTTTACGAACTCAGAACGAACCGTATGGCCCGGCGCTTTCGGGGCGATCATGATGACATCGAGATCCGGACGTGGCACAACCTGGTTGTAGTGAATCGCGAAACCGTGTGCGAATGCGAGCGTGGCATTTTGTTTGATATTCGGCTCGATTTCTTCCAGGTAGAGTTGCTTCTGAAATTCGTCGGGTGTCAGGATCATGACGACATCGGCTGATTTCACTGCATCGGCAACATCAGCGACCTCCAGGCCGGCCGCTTCAACTTTGGCCCGTGACGATGAGTCGGCACGTAAACCGACCGTGATATCAGCGCCGGTGTCGTGCAGGTTGCATGCATGCGCGTGCCCCTGGGATCCATAGCCGATGATTGAAACTTTCTTGTTCTTGATGATCGAGAGATCACAATCCTTGTCGTAATAGACTTGCATGGCGCTTTACCTGTGTGTGTTGACGGTTGCCCGGGGGCGGCCTGTGAACGGGCGGACACTATAGGCGAGTCATCTCGTTGCGTAAAATGATATATATGCAATATAGTGTCCCGGAATATGCAATAATAAGGCAATGGACACGCGGCTGCTCAGGCAATTCATCAATGCGGCTGAAATACTGCATTTCGGGCGCGCCAGCGAAGCCAGTCACATCAGTCCGTCGGCGCTGAGTCGCGGCATCCGGCAACTCGAAGTGGAGGTCGGCGTTCGTCTGTTCGAGCGCGATAACCGCACAGTGTTGCTGACCCACGAGGGCGCACTGTTTCTTGAATACGCTCGCGATGCGCTGACGCAATGGGATGTCATTCGTCATTCATTGATGGAGGAGGCAGGGGAATTGCATGGCCAGGTCAGCATGTATTGCTCGGTAACGGCCAGCTATAGTTTTCTGTTTGACCTGCTCAGCGAATTTCGCCGTGATCATCCGCGTATTGAAATCAAGCTGCATACCGGTGATCCTGAACACGCAATCTCTCGCGTGCTGGTGGGTGACGAGGATATCGCAATCGGCGCAAGGCCCGGACAGTTACCGAAGGGTCTGGCCTTCAAGTCAATTCAAACGTCACCACTTGTGTTTATCGCAGCGCGTGAACGACTCGATCATGTGAATTTGTCCGGATGCAAACCGGTTGCCGACACGTGGGCACACACGCCGATGATCTTGTCGGAAAGCGGCCTGTCGCGCCAACGTGTCGATACGTGGTTCGGGAAACTAGGCATACAGCCGGAAATCTACGCTCAGGTCGCCGGAAACGAGGCCATCGTCAGTATGGTCAGCCTGGGATTCGGCATCGGCGTCGTACCACGGATCGTATTGGATAACAGCCCGCTCGCCGGCAAGGTCCAGGTGCTTGATATTCATCCGGAGCTCGAGGCGTATGACGTGGGTTTGTTTACGCTCGAAAAGAAGCTCAAAAGCCCGCTGATCAATGCATTCTGGGAAAAATGGTGTCAGACACCAAAGTAACCCGGAGAATGGGTATCAGGCATATTGCTGTCTCACATAAAAACGCTGATCAGGCTGAAAGACAGTGGTTGTATAGATGCGTACAGACCGTGGGCGGGGGACAACGAGAGGTGTGTCGTCTCTTTTTTCCTCGCCGCGCTCAGATCACACACACCTCGCGCGGCTGCCAGCTCGCTTGGGCGGCAAGGTGGAAGTGACCGCTGGCGCCCGTTGGTACCTGTTCGCGAGAGGGTTGTACCCGGGGGTTCGCGAGATGGTTGTAGCATCTCGCATAGCCGAGTGACCCGTGGCTGTACCACGGT
>CAYNMF010000002.1:0-83855 GCA_964398325.1 uncultured Chromatiaceae bacterium
GCGTGTTAGGACATTGTGAGAGATACAAAAAGCGTGAGCTACGACGTTAAAAGTGGAAACGCGCTTACCACCCACCGCGTCAGACGGCGGCCAGTTCGGGCCAAGACTCCACTGATAGGAGTTCGATGTCGTTACAATTTTTGCCAGATCCATGCCGGCTAGCCCGGGGAAGCGCTTCGCATGCGCCACCGCAGTCGCCGGGTCGGCAGCCCCGGTCATGATGCAACCGGATAAAGCCCCCTTGTCTCGCAGAATACGGGTCAGTTTGCGTGTATCAATCTCGGCTATCGCGACAACATTTCCGCGCCGTAAGAATTCCGGCAAGTCGATCTCTGCACGCCAACTGCTCGTCACGACGGGCAGGTCTCTGATGATCATACCGGCGGCATAAACCTGCTGACTCTCATTGTCATCGCTGTTCGTGCCCGTATTACCGATATGAGGATAGGTGAATGTCACCATTTGCCGACAATAGGACGGGTCTGTCAGGATCTCCTGGTAGCCGGTCATCGACGTATTGAAAACGACCTCGCCAATTGTCTTTCCGGGCGCGCCGATCGACACCCCACTGAACACCGTTCCGTCTTCCAATGCCAGAATGGCCGGTTCCGTCACTTACTGCACCTCTGTACTGCGACATCCGCGCAAAATTTAAGCGCAGACATACAAAGCGGGAGGGGCCCAAAAACTGGATCCCTCCCGCCGATATTCGATTTATATGGGATCCGGCATATTGTAGCGACCGGGCCGTCGGATGTCATCGGGCTCAGCCTGAATATTCTGCAAAAGGTACCGCCTCGTCATAGCTGTGAGCAGTTTTTGACGCGAATCCGGGTTATCCCCACTCCCGCCCTGCAAACTTGTACCTGATGTCCGACCGATCGGCATTTGACGAGTCAGTATTGAACCGCCATCGGACTCAGAGTCCCAGAACGTCTTTCATTGAATAGAATCCCGCCGGACGCTGTGCCAGCCAGATCGCAGCTCGCAAAGCGCCGCGGGCAAAGACCGCTCGATCCAGTGCACGATGTCGCAACTCAACGAGTTCCTCATCTGCGGCAAACAGGATTGTGTGATCGCCAACAATGCTCCCGGCTCGTACGGAAGACAAACCAATGCTACCCGGTGTCCGAGCCGAACCGACGCCATGGCGATCGTAAACGGCAACCGATTCAAGCTCTACACCGCGACCTTGCGCTACGGATTCACCGAGCTGCAGCGCCGTCCCGGACGGTGCATCCACCTTGTATCGATGGTGCGCTTCATTGATTTCAATATCAAAATCGGCACCGAGCGCCTGACTCGCCTGGCGGGCGAGCTCGGACAGCACGTTGACGCCGACACTCATGTTGCGCCCATACAGCAAAGCGATAGACCCGGCTGCCCGCTCGAGAGTCGCATCATCATCAGCCGTCAAACCGGTCGTACCGATGACAAGTGCAACACCGCTTTCAACACAAATCGCAACGTTTCCCTGCACGGCTGCAGGCAGTGTGAAATCAATCGCTACGTCTGCACAGGACACGCCTGAAGACGCGTCGTCCGTGATCGCAACCCCTAGCGGCTGCAGTAAACCCGCCGCTGTGCCAGCGTCGCTGCCGATGGAATCGTGACCTGGCTCTGTTATGGCACCAACTAGTTCCAGATGTGCATCATCGGCAATCAGCCGAATCAATGCCAGTCCCATACGTCCGGTGGCGCCGAAAACCGCGATGCGTGTCATAGAAACACCTCTGCCTCAGGAAGCGATATTTTCAAAAAATCGTTTGACGCCATCTCGCCATGATGTCATTCGCGGCCTGTGTCGATCGCCACCCGCCGCAAGTGCATCGCTGAACTTACTCAACAATTTCTTCTGTGCACCAGTCATCTTGACGGGAGTTTCCACTTCGACCCGACAATACAAATCACCGGTCGAATGGCTGCGTATCGGTTTGACACCCTTGCCTCGAATTCGAAATACTTTGCCGGACTGAGTCTCGTCCGGAACCTTCAATTTCACCTCACCGTCCAATGTCGGCACGGTGACGGTACCACCGAGCGCAGCCGTAACAAAGGCAATGGGCACGATGCAGGACAGATCAGCACCATCACGTTCAAAAATCGGGTGCGCCGTAACCCGTATATCAACATAAAGATCGCCCGGCGGGCCGCCATTCTGTCCGGCCTCACCTTCACCACTCAACCGAATGCGATCTCCATTGTCGACTCCTGGCGGTACTTTTACGGCGAGGGTCTTATTGTGCTGGAGGCGACCTCGGCCGCGGCAGTCGCTACACTGCTGCTCAATCTTTTTCCCGGTGCCACGACAGCTCGGACAGGTTTGCTGGACCGAGAAAAAGCCCTGCTGACGACGCACCTGCCCATGACCGCCACAGGTATCGCAGGTTACCGGACTGGTACCGGGCTTTGCGCCAGTCCCGCCGCAGGTTTCGCAAGCCTGCATCGTGGGCAGCTCTATGTTTACCGTATCGCCGAAGACAGTCTGCTGCAGATCCATTACAAGCTCATAACGCAAGTCCGCGCCCCGATATACATGACTCTGACCACGGCGACCGCCGCCGAAGATGTCACCGAACACATCGCCAAACATGTCGCCAAAGGCATCGGAGGGATTGAAGCCGCCAGGACCGCCCCCCTGCTCCAGGCCTGCATGGCCGAACTGATCATAGGCGGCGCGCTTTTGCTTATCCGATAAAACCTCGTAAGCCTCCTTCGCCTCCTTGAACGAAGTTTCCGCTTCGGTATCGTTTTCCGGATTTCGATCCGGATGATGTTTCATCGCCAGGCGTCGATAGCTTTTCTTGATCTCGGCCTCGGATGCATCTTGTTTAACGCCGAGCACATCGTAAAAATCACGTTTGGACATGGTCTGTCGTCATCATCCCGTCAATAGAACGGGGCCACATTGCACCGTTCCGAGTCATGTTCTTCAGATACACCGATGCCGCACCCTTTAGAAAGGACGCGGCATCGGGCTCTTTGCCCTGTTAGCTAATACTGCTCTCAGCCAGACTTCGTCTGGTCGTCGTCGTTAACCTCCTCGAACTCGGCATCGACGACACTATCATCGGCTGCACCCTGTGCTTCCGCTTCCGCTTCCTGTTCGCCACCTTCCGACGCCTGCGCCTGCTCATAAGCCTTCTGCGCAAGTCCGGCCGATGCCTCTGCCAGAGCCTTGGTTTTTGCCTCGATCGTATCTTTGTCATCGCCCTTTAGAGCGTCCTTCAGATCACCGACCGCAGACTCAACCTGACCACGTTCGGCAGCATCTACCTTCTCACCCAGATCCTCAAGCGATTTCTCGGTCGCATGCAAAAGCGCATCAGCCTGGTTACGGGTATCGACAAGTTCACGGAACTTCTCATCCTCTTCGGCATGCGCTTCAGCGTCGGACACCATGTTCTCGATATCTTCATCCGACAGGCCGCTCGATGCCTTGATGACAATCTTTTGCTCCTTACCGGTCGCCTTATCCTTCGCCGAAACATTAAGAATGCCGTTCGCATCGATATCGAATGCGACTTCGATTTGTGGCATACCGCGAGCTGCCGGCGGGATATCTGCCAGGTCGAAACGACCGAGAGACTTGTTATCGCCCGCACGCTGCCGTTCTCCCTGTAACACATGAATTGTCACTGCCGTCTGGTTATCGTCGGCGGTTGAAAACACTTGGGAAGCCTTGGTCGGAATCGTCGTGTTCTTGTCGATGACCCGCGTCATGACTCCGCCGAGCGTCTCGATACCAAGTGACAACGGCGTCACATCAAGCAGCAGGACATCCTTGACATCACCCGACAGTACTCCAGCCTGAATAGCCGCTCCCATCGCAACCGCTTCATCAGGATTAACATCCTTGCGTGGCTCGGCGCCAAAGAAATTCTTGACCTCCTCGGCCACCTTCGGCATGCGCGTCTGGCCACCAACGAGGATGACATCATTGATGTCGCCCACCTTAAGTCCCGCGTCCTTGATTGCCAGTTTGCACGGCTCAATAGTCTTGCTGATGAGCTCACCGACCAACGCCTCAAGTTTTGCTCGTGTCAACTTGATATTCAGATGCTTCGGACCGCTTGCATCGGCCGTGATATACGGCAGGTTGATCTCGGTCTGCTGCGACGAGGACAGCTCAATCTTGGCCTTTTCACCTGCTTCCTTAAGGCGCTGCATGGCCAGAGGATCTTTACGGATATCAACACCACTCTCTTTTTCAAACTCGGAAGCGAGATAATCAATAATGCGCAGATCAAAATCTTCGCCGCCGAGGAACGTATCGCCGTTCGTGGCCAGCACTTCAAACTGATGCTCACCATCAATCTCGGCAATTTCAATAATCGAGATATCAAAAGTACCGCCACCGAGATCGTAAACGGCAATCTTGCGGTCACCGCGCTGCTTGTCCATACCGTAGGCCAGAGCGGCTGCGGTCGGTTCATTGATAATACGTTTGACCTCCAGACCCGCGATCTTGCCGGCATCCTTCGTTGCCTGGCGCTGTGAATCATTGAAGTACGCCGGCACCGTTACAACCGCTTCGGTTACGGGCTCGCCAAGATAATCTTCGGCGGTTTTCTTCATTTTCATCAGCACACGCGCGGAAATTTCCGGTGGGGCCATTTTCTTGCCGTTCGCTTCAACCCAGGCGTCGCCATTGTCAGCCTTGACGATGTTATACGGCACCATCTCAAGGTCGCGCTTGACAACATCGTCGTCAAAGCGTCGTCCGATCAGCCGTTTGATGGCGAACAGCGTATTATGTGGATTCGTTACAGCCTGACGCTTGGCGGCCTGACCGACGAGCACCTCATCATCCTTTGTGAAGGCGATGGTTGACGGCGTCGTGCGATCACCTTCGCTGTTCTCTATGACCTTCGCCTTATCGCCGTCTATCAATGCAATGCACGAATTGGTCGTGCCAAGGTCAATTCCGATCACTCTGCCCATGGGTTTCTCCAGATACTGTTCAGGTTAAATATAAATTTCAAAAATCGTTGCTCGTTATATGCGGGCCGCACGCCCTCTTTTCAAGGCCCATAAGATCAGCTGCTGCAGCCCGCGAAGCAGTTGCGAGAGCAGATCAGGCTTCGCCCGAGACAATGACCCGGGCCGGACGCAGCAATCGTCCATTGAGGCGATAACCCTTCTGGACGACATTCAGAACAGTACCGGGCTCAACCGTATCGCTGGGTTGCATCGTCAGCGCCTCATGCAGATTCGGATCGAAGGGCTCCCCCTCCGGGTCGAGCTGCTCGACACCTGATTTTGACATTGCCCCAATCAGCAATTTAAGTGTCGCCTGTTTACCTTCGAGCAGTGATTCGACTGACGCGTTCGCCCCTGCGTCGATGCCTATTTCCAGGCTATCGACAACGGCAAGCAATTCATTGGCAAAACGCTCGATGCCAAATTTGTGAGCGTGCTCTATCTCGCGAACTGTACGTTTGCGTAAATTCTCAACTTCCGCTGCTAAACGCATGTATTTATTATTATATTCTTCTGCTTGCTCTTGTGCCGCTGCAAGCTGGTCCGGCAGATCCGAAAGGCTGTCGCCGGGTTCCCCGATTTCTGCTGACTGTTGATCCGCAGACATGGCCTCGATCTCTTCGGGCCTCTGTTCTGCCTTCCCGGTGTTATCCGACATTGAATCCTCCATGCACAAAAAAAGGAGCCGCCCACTGGGCAACCATACACTTGCGAGGTATCTGGGGGCTAATGATCCAAATTCAAGGCTGAACCGACTAATTTGGCCGTGATGTCGACGATTGGAATGATCCGCTCATACGCCATACGGGTCGGCCCGATGACGCCAAGCACGCCAACCGTGTCTGCATCGACATGATAAGGCGCTGCCACAACGCTACACTCATCGAGGATGCTGTAGCCGGACTCTTCGCCAATAAATATCTGCACACCATGCGCGGCGATGCTCCGGTCCAGAAGGTGCAAAATCTCGCGCTGCTGATTGAACGCGTCAAACAGCTGTCGGAGCGTATCGATATCCGACAGGTCATTGAATTCCATAAGCTTGGTTTCACCAGACATCACATACTCGGATCGGTCTGCATCCTTGCTCAAGGCCTGCTGAGCGATGCTGATCGCATCAATCATCAGTCCGTTCATGGTTTTACGCGTATTGCTCAGGCTGTCGACTAACTGTACGCGAATGTTATCCAGACTCTTGCCCGCAAAATTTTCATTCAGATAATTAGCCGCCCTGTGCAGTTCATCGGCACTGTAGTCACGTTCTACATCGAGAACCCGATTCTCGACCTCACTGTCATTGACCACCAGGATAGCCAGCACCCTGCGATCCGATAACGGCAGAAACTCCACCTGGCGCAACTGGATTCGGGTTTGCCGCGGGATCGTGACGATCCCGGCCAGACTGGTCAGTGACGACAGCACGGATGATGCCACCGAGGCGATGTCTTTCGCGCTGCCATGAACCTCGCCGGATAACTGATGCTGCAAGCGATCAATATCCTGCGTTGCCGGCGGCTGTAGTTTGAGCAGCGTATCGACGAAAAACCGGTAGCCCTTTGCCGTCGGTACACGCCCGGCAGACGTATGCGGAGAAATGATAAAGCCCAGGTCTTCGAGATCCGCCATTACATTACGGATTGTCGCCGGACTCAGGTCCAGGCGGGATGTTTTGGCCAGCGTCCGCGAGCCGACCGGGTTCCCGTCCCTGATGTATTGGTCGACGAGTACACGCAAAATCTGACGGGAGCGGTCTGACGGCTCATTTCCACTGCTATCCGAACTCATAACTCTCAATAATACTCGACTGCGGCCATAATTGACGAAGCTATCAACGTGACTTCGAGACTGTCAAGCGACCTGGGGCCAGGATCCGGCAGCTCCGAAAATATGCAATAAAAGGAACAGGCGCATTGCTGCTCCTCTAGCAAAAGCGGCTTTTAATGACCATTGCCTGCCCAATCACAGCAAAATCCGTTCCCTTAAGTGCCTTTGCGCCGGTCCGTTTGTATGATTGACTTGCCCCGGCAATCTCAGGAACGTTAATGTTGTCCTTGTGAACAGGAATTTCTCAACCATAGCACTGATGGGGAACTACGCTGATACCCGGGTTCTCGAAACGATACGTTCACTGGCCGGACACCTGCTGGAGCGCAAATTAACAGTATTAGCCAGTGCCGGGCAAAAACTGAACGGTTTGCCCGGTGCCGTGAAACGTGTCCCGAATGCCCGGTTAGCCGACAGCGCCGAATTGATCATCGCAGTCGGCGGTGACGGATCAATGCTGCATGCCGCACGCATCGCAGTTGAAGCAGGCAAACCGCTACTTGGCATCAACCGCGGACGCCTCGGTTTTCTGGCTGATGTCAGTCCAAGCGAGAACTTCGCACCACTGGACAACGTCATCGCCGGTGACTACGAAAGCGAAAAAAGGATGCTGCTCAAGGCACAAGTCCTGTCGGCCGAGGGTACTCTCAACTGCGGCATCGCACTTAACGATGTGGTGATCAAACGCCAGGACACTGGCCGACTGCTCGAATTCAAAAGCTATGTCGATGACCGTTACGTCAACACACATGGTGGTGACGGATTCATCGTTGCAACACCTACCGGCTCGACCGCCTATGCCTTGAGTTGCGGTGGACCGATTGTAGCCCCCGGGCTTGAGGCCCTCGTGCTCGCACCGATTTGCCCCCATACACTGAGCGACCGGCCTATCGTTATCCCCGGCACAAGTATTACTGATATACAACTCAGCGACGATGATACCGACAGTGCAATGGTGAGTTGTGATGGTGAAGTCACGGGCCGAATAAAAGCCGGCGACCGTCTGCGAATAGCCGTCGCAGAAGTGCGCGTTGAATTAATTCATCCGATTGGTTACGACTATTTCGGCATCCTGCGCAGCAAGCTGCACTGGGGTCGAGGCAACCGTACCACAAGCCATAATCGCTGACCCCGGCCGTGCTAGCGCGACTCCATATCAGCAACCTCGCCGTCATCGATGAACTCGAGCTCGAATTTGCGACCGGCATGACGACGCTGACCGGAGAAACCGGCGCAGGCAAATCAATTCTCGTAGATGCCCTGGCACTGGCACTGGGTGAGCGAGCCGATAGCCAGGCAGTTAGAACGGACACACAACGTTGTACCGTGACTGCAACCTTTGATCTGCGTTCACACCAGAACATCGCGGCATGGCTCGCCACTCACGATCTCGATGCAGATGGAGAATGCATCCTGCGTCGAATCCTCACACCCGATGGCAGATCACGCGGCTATGTCAACGGGAATGGAGTACCGATGCAAACACTGCGCAAAATCGGTGAACAACTCATCGATATCTGCGGACAGCAAGCCCATCAGTCACTGCGTCACCCACGCATCCAGCGTCAGGTCCTCGACGAATTCGGCGGGCATGGAAAAGTGCTCAGCCACATGAGAGAGACTTTCGACCACTGGCGGACCTTACGTGACGAATTCACGACATTAAATTCAGCTCGCGAGGACCGCGCTGCCCGCCTCGAACTGCTGACCTATCAGGTCACGGAACTCAATGCTCTGAATCTGGCAGTCGGAGAGTACGACACGCTGGAGCGAGACCATATGCGCGCGGCTAATGCCGGTCGCATCACCGATGCGGTCGGGGCTGCACTCGATCGGTTATATTCGGCCGACGACGGATCCGCCCATGCGGTCGTATCGACAACTCGCCAGGAACTCACCGAATTGACATCGTTCGACGATTCACTCACTCCCATGATCGACATGCTGGCCGAGGCCGAAATTCTGCTCACGGAAACCGCCGATTCGCTGCGCCGGCACGCCGAACAACTCGAACACGACCCGGCATCTTTACAGCAACTCGATCAGCGACTCGGCGACATTCACGAACTGGCACGCAAACATCGTGTCGACGCCCAGGAACTGCCGAACCTCAGATCAGATCTGGTTTCAGAGCTCGAAACGCTTCAGGACAGTGACGAACGACTCGATGCACTCGCCACGGATCTGGCCGAGGCCGAACAGGCCATGAGCACGGCAGCCAGTGATCTGTCCAGGACCCGGCACAAGACTGCACGCACGATCAACGATCAGGTCACGAATCACATGCAGGAACTGGGCATGACCGGCGGGCGTTTCGAAGTGCAAATCGACACGCTGGCCGCCGACAAGATCAGTGCAACCGGCAGTGATCAAGTTGAATTTAATGTCGCTATCAACCCTGGTCAGGCGGCCGGACCCATGGCCAAAATTGCTTCGGGCGGCGAACTGTCGAGAATCAGCCTCGCATTACAAGTCGTGGCGATGCAACAAACTGCGGTACCCACGCTGATCTTTGATGAAGTGGACTCAGGTGTCGGTGGCAGTGTCGCTGAAATAGTCGGCATTCGTCTGCGCGAACTTGCCGAATCCCGACAGGTTCTTTGCGTCACCCATCTCCCCCAGGTCGCAAGTCAGGCCGGCAATCATCTGCGCGTGACAAAAGTCACCGATGGGCAGTCTACTCGAACCTCGGTCAAACCACTGAATCAGGCCGAACGAATTGAAGAAATTGCACGTATGCTTGGCGGCGTAAAGATCACGGACCGCACTCGGGCACATGCCGAGGAAATGCTCGGTTAATTAATCATAATATGGTGCGGCTTTACCGGGAAGCGTGCTTTGGTCGCACATACAGCACAAATCGATGCTCGACCAGTTCGTAGCCGTGCTGATCTGCAATTAATCGCTGCAGTTCCTCGATATCCTTGCTGATAAACTCCGTCACCTTACCCGTCTCAATACAGACCATGTGATCGTGATGAGTGCCTTGATCCAGTTCATAAACCGAATGGCCACTCTCAAAATTATGCCGGGTCACAAGACCGACAGTCTCGAATTGCGCCAGAACCCGATACACCGTCGCGAGCCCGATTTCCTCACCATTTTCTTTCAGCTGACGGTAAATATCCTCGGCGCCGAGGTGCCGTTCCTTGCTTGCCTCAAGCAAGTGGAGGATTTTCCTGCGAGGTGCCGTAGCCTTCAAACCGGCTTTTTTCAGTTCTCGAGTTTCCAATGCACTACCCTTCTTGATATCGCCGACCCATGAACAACGTCGACCAATACGCTATTATCCTTAGCCGATTATCCCTCAGTCACTACCTGTACGGCAAAAATCGATTAATTGATGCGAAATATCCAGAATTTGCCCCTGCTCTTGCTCATGATTGCCATGCTGATGATTCCTGTAGCAGGATGCGTCTATCGTGTCGATGTCCAGCAGGGCAATCTGCTTGAAGACAAGGAGATCCAGGCTGTCAAGGTCGGCATGACCCGCAGCCAGGTGCGCTTCCTGCTCGGCACCCCCGCCGTTTCGGACCCCTTTCAGACGGATCGCTGGGATTACATCTATTATTTCCACCAGGGCCGCAAGCGAAAGGCAGACCGTGCCTGGCTCATCGTATTTTTCGATGGTGACCGCGTCCGTGAGATTCAGCGCGACGTTCCGGTCAAACCGACCTGAACCGAATCTGTTCGTTTGCGGCTGAAACTGCCCCTACAGGCGGGCAAGCCTTGCCTCGCGCGGATCGCGGCGTAATGAACGGTAAACCTCCACGCGCTCACCGGCACACGGCTCATAATCATCCGAGACCACCCGACCGAATATACCGAGCGAAACGATTCGAATGTCGATAGTGGTGAATACTTCCTCCAGGCCCGACAGGTGCAAGGCCTGTCTCGCCGTCGTTCCGACCGGGACCCGCAGCGACCGGATCACCTGTTTTTCGGGCCAGGCGCAGGCAACCTCGATATCAATCAATTCGGCCTCAGGCATAAATTTCTCCGGCTCGCTTCACGAAGGCATCAACCAGCTTGTTACAAGTCTGCTCAAAGACCGCACCAAGCAACATGTCTTTCAATGGATTGGAAAATCCGAACCGCATATTAAGTTCGAGCTTGCTACCCCCCTCCCCGAGCGGCTCAATTTTCCAGTCACCTTCCAGTTCGCTAAACGGCCCTTCAACGAGGGTCAGCACGATGCTCGAAGGGCGGATGCTGCGGTTGCGCGTCGTGAAATGCCCGGTCAGCGAACCCAGTGCGAGGCCCAGTGAGGCAACCACCTCTCGTTCCGGGCCGGTGCCACTCGACGAGAGAACCGTCGACTCATTGCACCAGGGAAGAAAGCTGCTATATGACTCAATATCGCTGATCAGCTCAAACATCTCTTCAACAGAGTACGGCGTAATCGCACTACGATTCACGTCTCTCATAGGTCTTCAGCCTGCTAGTCAAAAATACCAATCGCATTCAGAAACACCAGCAAAACGGCGACCGGTGCCACGTAGCGTGCCAGCAGGCGCCATGATTTGTAGACGAACCCACCGGCCGAATTGAGTTCGTCAGAGCTCGAATTGCCGCACATCACCCAGCCGGCAAAAACTGTGATCAGCAACCCGCCCAGTGGCAATAGAATATTGCTCGCCAGATAATCGACATTGTCAAAAAATGTTCCCTTGAAGAATGTCACATCCTTCAAGGCACTGAACGACAGCACAGTCAGTATCCCGAGCGCCCAGATAATGAACCCGACTACGATAGCCGCCGCCTTGCGCGACAATCGATGACTTTCGATCATCCATGCTACGGCAGGCTCCATCAGGCTGATCGCGGAGGTCAGCGCCGCGAAACTCAACAGCAAAAAGAACAGTGTACCTAACAGGCTTCCACCGGAAATATTTCCGAATGCCAACGGCAGAGTCTGAAAAACCAGTCCCGGCCCCTGGGACGGCACCAGCCCGTTTGCGAACACAATCGGAAAAATAACGAGACCGGCCAGTAAGGCGATGGCAGTATCGGCAACAACGACCAGAATGGAAGTCTGGGTGATCGAGGCTTCCTGCGGCAGGTACGCGCCATACGCCATGACCGACCCCATGCCGACACTAAGCGTAAAAAATGCATGGCCCATTGCGGACAATACCGTGTCACCGGTGACTTTGGAAAAATCCGGTTGAAACAGGAATGCGGCCCCCTGCGCAAAGGAATCCAGATTAATCGCATAGCCGAGTAACACGAACAACAGCAAGAGCAGTGCCGGCACCATAATCTCAACGGCTTTTTCAAGTCCCCGCTCGACACCGAGCGCAACGAGGCTGACCGTCACAATCATGAATAAAGTGTGCCAGAATCCGATGACGAACGGATTTGCCACAAAGGTGTCGAACATTTCGCCAATTGCAGTCGCGTCAGCATTTGCAAATTCATTTGCTGCAGCCTTAAAGACGTAGGCGACTGCCCAGCCGGCGATGACACTATAAAAAGACAGAATCATGAAACCGGCCAGTACGCCCATGATTCCAACGAGCCCCCACTTCATCTGTCCTGCTTCTTCTTCACCGAGAATCTGCATGGTCGCAACCGGATTGCGCCGTCCACGTCTGCCGATCATGATCTCCGACATCATGATCGGCAGGCCGATCATGAAGACGCAGACGAGGTAAATCAGGACAAATGCACTGCCGCCGTTCATCCCGGCCATATAGGGAAACTTCCAGATATTACCCAGTCCGACGGCAGCGCCGGTCACGGCCAGGATGAATGCCAGTTTCGACGACCACTGCCCATGCAATGAAGATCGCCGCTGACTGCCTGCAACTGATTCCACCATTATTTTTGTCACTGTGCGAAAATTACGGAGTGTGAAGCAAAATATTTGCGCAAACAACAATCAGCCCTTAATTTCACGATGTCTTCCAAAAAGAACAGCAAGCAGCAAAATGACCGGACGATCGCGGTCAACCGCAAGGCCCGTCACGATTACTTTATCGAGGACAACTTCGAGGCCGGACTGGCGCTGGAAGGCTGGGAGGTCAAAAGTCTGCGTGCAGGTCGCGGCAACCTGACGGAAAGCTATGCGATCGTCAGCAATGGCGAGGTATTTTTGTTTGGCGCACATATTTCCCCGCTGCCGTCTGCTTCGACACACGTAAAGGCAGACCCGACACGAACCCGCAAAATGCTTTTGAACCGTCGCGAAATCGACCGACTCATCGGTGCTGTCGAACGCAAAGGCTATACCCTCGTTCCACTCTCACTTTACTGGCAACGCGGCCGTGTCAAACTCGATCTCGGCCTGGCAAAAGGCAAAAAACAGCACGACAAACGTGCCGACAGCAAGGAACGGGACTGGCAACGACAGCGAGAAAGAATCATGAAAAATGCCTGATTCGTAATTCCGTCATAAAGATCGTCAAGCCTTTGTCTTTAACGATTATTACGCCTGCAAATCCGTATCCGGGTAAAAAGTACTCCAGATAAACCAGAACACCTCGGAGGCCATAACCGCCCGCTTGAGCTGACCCTGCGGTGTCATACCGTAAGGATCGATTTCAGTGACAGAGATGACTTGACCATCCACCGTGCGTTCGAATGCATCGACATAACCATACTTCCCGAAATTTACCAGAACCAGCGGTTTACCCCCCACTACCGTGTTGACGATGTTGCCGTTTCGCTTGAGATAGTCCAGCGTAAAAGCTTTCTCGGCATCACCGGCACGTATGCCGTAGACGTATGTCTTATTCGGCAAACGTGAATCAAATTTATGAATGGTGGGGAAAACCGGCGCCTCGTTGGCATGCTGCAACCCGACCACCGAATACACCATCCAGCGAACCAGCTTGTCCCAGGGATTATAGGCCGGGTTAAAAAAGACCTTGCCCTCAGGGTAGAGTTCTCGATATGCACCGAAAGTCATAACCCGGGTAGGCCATTCGCGCATACGATTTTCTTCACCTTCGAAATGAGCCCAGATCTGCTGGATGGGCTTGTTTGTCCGGGTATCATAGAGCACCAGGTTGTTTTGCAGCTGAGTCAACAGCTTCAGATCCAGTTCATGATCGTCCAGCACCGGAGTCACGGCTATACCCAGGTGGCTGAGGCTACAATACGTCAGCGCGATATCTTCTCCACCGATGGTATCTCCGGCCACATGAGGCTGAGCCATCCAGTCAAGCGGAAAAGCACGAGCATCGCCATTGATTTCTACGACGAAAACCTCGTCACTGTCTGCTACATCAACTGCCGGAATTTTACGCAACTGCTCAATGTCGATAAAACGGGCGTCGTGCTGCTGGGTTTTAAACATCAAAAATGGCGGATTGATATAGCCCGATAAAGACATCAGGAGAAATGCGACCAGACTCCAGTTCAGGAATCTATTGGAGAAAAATTTATTTTTCCGTCCCAGAACATACCCGGCCGCCATGGCCACAACACCGGCCCAAAAGAGTTCCAGGCGGATACTGTGAACAAACATGGTGACCCATCTGGGCACCTCCACTACGAATTGGGTCAGGTCAGCCAGCACCGAAAAACCGATGACGGCAATGACCATGGCAACAACCAGGCAAATACTCGTAAATATCTTCGAAGTCAGCACTGAACCGTTGCTCCTTATCAATCTCTGGCTAGACTTTGCCGACTATTACCGGCACTCAATCATCAGCCTGGAAGTCCTCGAAACCTGCATCACACGGGGCAGCCCACATGAATTTCTCTGCACGGGGGTCGCGGTTATCAAGGCATCAGTATCAATTAAAAGGGCCGGCACAGGCAATATCATCAAAAAAGAATCATTGGAAAAAGCCTGGTACCGTCCGGATTGCCCCCTTTTTAGCCAAATGTGATTATTCGGGCCGAAATAACGGCCCAGACCATTGAACTTCCTGTATCCGACCCTACACTAACAGGCAGACACTCAATCGGGGGCGACATGGCTTCGACGTGGGTTGCGAAACTCTGAGTGCATGCCGAGGCGCAGATTACCTCGTAAATACAGCTGCAAACCATATAGTTGCCAACGACGACAACTACGCTTTAGCTGCTTAAAAAACAGCCTGAAGCCCTCCGACCGGTTCGTGCTTGTGCGTCCGACCCCGGGGGTAATCATCGCAAGATCGCGTCAGGGTATGTTTGGGACCCCAACGTTAAAACTTAACTAAACTGGCTGTCGGTTTTCCCTTTCCGTCGGGTGGCCGGCAGTGAGATTAAAGACGGCATAAGCATGTAGACCTTAGTGCGGAGTGCTTGCGGACGCGGGTTCGATTCCCGCCGCCTCCACCATCAATGTGTTTTCAGGCCACTGAAAACAGACAAGAAAGCGCCGAATCAGGCGCTTTTTTTACTAATTTTGATAAACGGGATATTCCTTCTATTCCCATTGAGTGAATCAGGCATCGTGCCCATGGCTTACTAATTTGTTGTATAGCTTCATATGAACCGGGGTATGTCCAGTTTCATTTAAAACTGCTTCTGCTCCTGCCATCTACCGTTTTTGATACTGGTGGAAAACCGAACCCTGACAAGTATTTCTGCGTATTTGAAATAATGGCATTAGCGATCAGAATTCTGCTGCGTAAATGCCTCCGCAAACAAATTGAGCGCGCGGTAATCAGAAGCAAGGGGTCGGGGTCTTGTAAAAAGTGAATATGCTCAACGTTACGCGTGCACAATTTCTAAGAGGCGAATGGCAAGAACCACCCCTGTCACCATCGCCCAATGCCGTCGCCCGAATTAATTCCAGCTGCCTGACCGGTCAAGGTGTCTTTTGTCGCACCTGCAGTGAAGCCTGCGAACCTGACGCAATTAGTTTCACCGCAGCCGTTGGTCGCGCGCCCGCCCCCGAAATAAATACAGATACTTGTACCGGTTGCGGGGAATGTGTCGGCATCTGCCCTGCCAATGCCATCGCTTTGAAACAACGTCACACCAAGGAAAATCCGTAATGCCCGGAATTCATGTCAGTGGCGTACTGGTACACGCCCACCCCAGACATCTGGAAAACGTACGCACGCAACTGGAATCCATGTCAGGCGTCGAGATCCAAACCGAGACATCCGACGGACGCCTGGTCACGGTAGTCGAGCGACCAACCAGTCAGGAACTCACAGAGCTTTTTACCAGAATGCAAAACACGACGGGGGTGCTGTCGGCCTCCCTTGTCTACCACTACAGCGACAATGATAACGCTGCCGAACAGGAGATCGCATCATGAAACTGTCACGACGTGAATTTGTACGGGCGAATGCGGCGGCGGCAACTGCCGCAGCGGCCGGCGTCAGTTTATTAAACTCTCCGGTTGCCACTGCCGAGAACAGTAACTTCATTCGCTGGGACAAGGCGCCGTGTCGATTCTGTGGTACCGGCTGCAGCGTCCTTGTCGGTACGCAGAAGGGGCGCATTGTGGCAACACAGGGCGACCCCGACGCACCGGTAAACCGTGGACTGAACTGCATCAAAGGCTATTTCCTGTCCAAGATCCAGTATGGCGAGGACCGACTCACCAAGCCACTGCTGCGGATGACCGATGGCAAGTACAACAAGAACGGTGAATTCGCACCTGTAAGCTGGGATGCCGCATTCGACATCATGGCCGAGAAATGGAAAGCCGCACTGAAAGACAAAGGGCCAACCTCCGTCGGCATGTTTGGCTCCGGTCAGTGGACGGTGTGGGAAGGCTACGCGGCGTCAAAGCTGCTCAAGGCCGGGTTCCGTACGAATAATCTCGAGCCCAATGCACGCCATTGCATGGCCTCTGCCGTCGCCGGTTTCATTCGTACCTTCGGTGCTGATGAGCCCATGGGCGTGTATGACGACCTCGAGCACGCCGATGCTTTCGTGCTGTGGGGTTCGAATATGGCTGAAATGCACCCGATCCTGTGGAGCCGGCTGACCGATCGCCGACTGACGCACGACCGATGCAAGGTTGCGGTACTTTCGACATTCAAAAACAGAAACTTCGATCTTGCCGACATCCCGATCGTATTCAAGCCGCAGACCGATCTTGCGATCCTGAACTATATCGCCAACCACATCATCAAGTCGGGCAAGGTCAACAAGGACTTTATCGGCAAGAACGTAACGTTCCGCCGCGGCAACACGGATATCGGGTATGGACTGAGGTCTGAAGATGCCAGGGAGAAACAGGCCGCCAATGCGGGCAAGGCCGGCGGTTCGAAGCCGATGACATTCGACGAATATGCAAAATTTGTCGCGGACTACGATGTAGATTCGGTAGCGAAGCTTTCGGGTGTGCCCAAGGAGAGTCTGCAGGCATTAGCTGAACTCTATGCCGACCCAGATATCAAGCTCGTGTCGTACTGGACGATGGGCTTCAACCAGCATTCACGAGGCACCTGGTGCAACAATCTTGTTTACAACATTCATTTGCTGACAGGAAAAATCTCCCAACCGGGTAACGGTCCGTTCTCGCTGACCGGTCAACCATCGGCATGCGGCACGGCACGCGAAGTCGGTACATTCGCTCATCGACTGCCCGCAGACCTGGTGGTCAAGGCTGAACCACATCGTGATTTCAGCGAGAAAATCTGGAAGCTGCCCAAGGGTACGATTCCGGGTAAGCCGGGTTATCACGCCGTACTGCAAAACCGCATGCTCAAAGACGGCAAGATCAACGCATATTGGGTCATGTGCAATAACAATATGCAGGCGGGAGCCAATATGAACGGGGAAACGTTTCCCGGATATCGCAACCCGGACAACTTCATCGTCGTATCGGACCCATACCCGACAGTCACGGCCATGGCCGCCGACCTGATCCTGCCGACCGCAATGTGGGCCGAGAAAGAAGGAGCCTATGGCAATGCCGAGCGGCGCACACAATTCTGGCGCCAACAGGTCAAGGCGCCGGGCGAGGCCCGCTCGGATCTCTGGCAGCTCGTCGAGTTCTCCAAACGATTCAAGGTCGAGGAAGTCTGGCCGGAGGAACTCATTGCACAAAAACCAGAGTATCGGGGTAAGACGTTATACGACATCCTGTTCACAAACGGCCAGGTGGACCGTTTCCCGCAGCAGAAAGTGACCGATACTGCCGGCAATGTCTACGACAACGACGAGATGGAGGCATTTGGTTTCTATCTGCAAAAGGGTCTCTTCGAGGAATACCGGTTATTTGGCCTCAAGGGTCCAAAAAAAGGCCACCAGCTCGGCGAGTTCGATGCCTATCACCGCGCTCGCGGATTACGCTGGCCGGTGATTGACGGCAAAGAAACGCTGTGGCGTTACCGTTCCGGTTACGATCCGTTAGTGGCCACAGGGAAAGAAGTCGAGTTCTACGGTAAACCTGACGGCAAGGCGGCAATCTTTGCCCTGCCTTACGAGCCGGCAGCAGAAGAGCCGGACGACGAGTATGACCTGTGGCTGTGCACCGGCCGCGTACTCGAGCACTGGCATTCCGGTTCCATGACCCAGCGGGTGCCGGAATTATATCGTGCCTACCCCGATGCTTTGATTTTCATGCACCCCGAAGATGCGAAAAAACGCGGTCTGCGCCGTGGCATGACAGCAAAACTTGAAACACGTCGCGGTGAAATCACGATGCAGGTTGAAACCCGCGGCCGCAACCGCCCACCGGAAGGCTTGATCTTTGCACCGTGGTTCGACGCCCGGCGGCTGGTCAACAAACTGACGCTGGATGCGACCTGTCCGATCTCCAAGGAAACGGATTACAAAAAGTGCGCCGTCAAGGTGACTCGTGCCTGATCCGATAGCGCCCTGGAGCAACCGCCAATAGTAATAACGATGGCTATGAACAAGACTCGACGCCGACTGATCAGCGATGTCGCCAGGACCGCAGGAGGTGCAGCCCTGTGTAGTCTCGCTCTTGGCCTGTATGCACGAAAGTCGGCTTCCCTGCCTGCCCAGGCACTTCGCCCTCCCGGCGCAATCGCAGACAAGGAGTTTCTCGCCGCGTGCGTACGGTGCGGTCTGTGTGTTCGGAATTGTCCTTACGATACGCTGCAACTTGCACGGCTGAATGACGATGTCGCAACGGGAACACCCTGGTTCAACGCCAGAAATATCCCCTGCGAAATGTGCGAGGACATTCCGTGTGTCGCGGCCTGTCCAACCGGCGCCCTGGATCCGGCACTGACAGATATTGACGATGCGCGCATGGGTACTGCAGTACTGGTCGATCAGGAAAACTGCCTGAACTTCCAGGGCCTGCGTTGCGATGTCTGTTACCGGGTGTGTCCGTTGATCGACGAAGCCATCACCATTGAATGGCAACACAATGCCCGCAGCGGCAAGCACGCAAGGTTACTGCCGACCGTTCACGCAGATGCCTGCACCGGTTGTGGCAAGTGCGAACATGCCTGTGTCCTGAAAAAGTCGGCGATCAAGGTACTGCCTCAACGCGTCGCGCGCGGCGCACCCAACCAGCACTACCGTTTCGGTTGGGAAGAAAAAAAACGGGCGGGTGACAGCCTGGTTCCGCTGGATCCGGAACACCGTTACAACCTGCCCGAAGGCCTCGACTACGATTATGAGGGTGAAGGACTGATGCGCGATAATACGCCGGCAACCCCCTTCCCCACCGACCCGCTCGATACCCTGAACCAGGATTCAGCGCCATGAGCCAGATCCCGCAAAAGCCGGGCACAGAAGCCCTGGCAGCAAAAGGCTGGTGGCTCACCTACCGCTGGTTAATCCTGAGGCGGATGTCACAATTCGGCTTTCTCGGACTGTTCCTGCTCGGGCCGTGGGCCGATATCTGGATTGTTCGGGGCAATCTCAATGCCAGCATGACACTCGACACGCTGCCCCTGACAGATCCGTTTGTTCTACTGCAAAGCCTGGCGGCTCGTCATATTCCGGAATTGAGGGCAATTGTCGGTGCACTGATTATTACGGGCTTCTACCTGCTGGTCGGCGGCCGTGCCTATTGCTCATGGGTTTGCCCGTTAAACATTGTTACGGATGCTGCCGCCTGGTTGCGAAGGCAACTGGGCCTGACCGGTGGTCCGCGACTGTCAATCAGTACCCGCTACTGGCTGTTAGGCACCATGCTACTGGTATCAATGGTGAGCGGGGCAATTGCATGGGAACTGGTTAATCCCGTGTCCATGCTTCACCGCGGACTGATCTTCGGCATGAGCGCGGGGTGGATTTTAATTCTCGGCATCTTCTTGTTCGATTTGCTCGTCAGTCAACGCGGTTGGTGCGGACATTTATGTCCCGTCGGAGCATTTTACAGCGTATTGGGGAAGGCCAGTTTTCTGCAAGTCAGTGCCGCACGGCGAGAGCAGTGCAACCAGTGCATGGATTGTATCCAGGTCTGCCCTGAACCCCAGGTACTCAAGCTGCCGTTATTCGGCGCTGACAAAGGTGCCGGACCCGTCATTTTTTCACCCAACTGTACGAACTGTGGGCGATGTATCGACATTTGCTCACGGGACGTCTTTCAGTTTGACACCCGTCTCGGCTATCAAACTGAACAACACCTGCAATTGACAAAGGAGACTCAGAGATGAATTGCTCAGAGATCTGCGCACTAGCTGCCGCAATGTTGTTACTCGCCACTGCAAGTAGCGCTGATGATAACGTTCAAAGCCTGAGGGGCGCCGCGAATATTGATGCAGAGGCACAATCGCCAACGATCAAGCGATGGCATCCCGACCAGGAGGTAATGGCGAGAGACTTTGTACAACAGCCACCCCTGATCCCCCATTCCATAGAAGGCTATAAGATCAATCAAAACTCGAATAAGTGCCTGACATGCCATAGCTGGGCAAATTATCGCGAATCAGGTGCAACAAAAATCAGCCAGACACATTTCTCTGACCGGAATGACAACGAGCTTGATAATGTCGCGCCCCGGAGTTACTTCTGCACACAATGTCATGTTGCGCAGAAGGAGACCAAGCCACTCGTAGATAACTCTTTCGAACCCGTCAAGGCTATCCGCGAGAGATAGACTTAAAGGAATCCAAAATGAGTGATAAAAATTTAACAGGACGCTTGCGAAATCTTTGGCAGATACTGCGCTCGCCTTCAGGTAAATACAGTCTCGGGGTGCTGATGGTTACCGGGTTTGTTGTCGGTATTCTGTTCTGGGGTGGCTTTAACTGGGCTATTGAATTGACCAACACCGAGACCTTCTGCATTTCCTGCCACGAAATGGAAGTGAATGTTTACAAGGAGTATCGCGACACAATTCATTACAACAATCGTACCGGTGTGCGGGCGGTATGCTCCGACTGTCATGTGCCGAAGGAATGGCATTACAAGATGCTCCGCAAGATTGTTGCCTCTAACGAGTTGTTTCACCACTTCCTGGGAACTATCGATACACCCGAAAAATTTGAGGAGAAACGGCTGGAACTGGCGCAACATGTCTGGAAAACGATGAAGAGCACGAACTCTCGGGAGTGCCGAAACTGTCATGACTACGATTCCATGGACTACGTAGACCAGCAGCGGCGTGCAGTGAAAGCACACATAAAAGGCTTCGATAAGGGTGAAACATGCATCGACTGCCACAAGGGCATCGCACACTCCCTGCCTGCCATGTATACAGAAGATGCGAGCGCGGTAACGGGGAACGAACACTGAAGAGTTAAGACACGGTTGCCGAACGATCGATAATATTCACTCCTGCACATGGAAAATGCGGATCTTCCGCGTTGTGTACCCGTGCCAGATTCAGAGCCATAGCCGTCTTCAGGACAGCTTTTGATGTTTATTTTTTCCGGCGCCACATCGTGCCATTCGAAGCCCTGTGCATCAAATACACACCGACACCCAGCAACAGCCAGAAGGACATCAGACCAAAGTCTTTCAGCACATGCCAACCTGCATCAGCCACTAAGAGCAAAAAACCCAACAGAATTAAAAATTGACCGCTGCGGTAGAGGGGCTTATTTTTAATGGTCATCTACAATTTTCCCATTCATTGATAGCAGACTACCATTATGAATGGCTTTGAACTAATTTCGGTAGCCAGTCCCTGTTAATTTGTACACATTTATATCGATAGTTTGACACCTGAAGGGGCGCTGCGCGGTTGGCTTTCTGGTACCGGTCAAACATTAGAAAAACAGATGAGGTCACCACCAAAATACCAGGTATGGGGTCCGGGCTCGTATAGCCTGCGCTCATGGATCTCAACCTTTGGTTTTACGAAAAGCAGGAGATGCTTCGTACCAGCCTTTTGTATTGTTGACTATTCTCACCACCGACAACATGACCGGCACCTCAATCAGGACTCCGACCACTGTTGCCAGTGCCGCTCCTGATTTCAGGCCAAACAGGCTGATTGCCGCCGCAACCGCCAGCTCAAAAAAGTTACTGGCGCCGATCAGTGCGGATGGCCCTGCAACACAGTGGGCCACGCCAAATCTGCGGTTCAGCCAATAAGCCAGGCCGGAGTTGAAGTAAACCTGAATCAATATGGGCACGGCCAGCAACACGATCACCAGCGGTTGGTCCAAAATTTGCTGGCCCTGGAAACTGAACAGCAGTATCAGCGTTGCGAGTAATGCCACCAGCGAAATCGAACTCAACCTGGTCAATACATTTTCCAACGCCTGTTGGCCTCCCTTCCTGATCAACAGGTAGCGCCAGATCTGGCTCGCGATGACCGGCAAAACTATATAAAGCGCAACAGAGAGGACCAATGTTTCCCACGGGACGCTAATTGAAGACAGCCCCAGCAGCAGACCCACGATAGGCGCAAAAGCAAATACCATGATCGTGTCATTTAATGCAACCTGCGTCAGCGTAAAATTAGGCTCACCGTTTGTCAGGTTGCTCCAGACAAACACCATCGCAGTGCAAGGAGCTGCGGCGAGAATAATCAGGCCCGCCACATAGGAGTCGATCTGCGCGGCAGGCAACCAGCCGGCAAATAATTGCTGAATAAATATCCAGGCCAGCAACGCCATCGAAAATGGCTTGACGGCCCAGTTGATGAACAGCGTAACCCCGATGCCCTGCCAATGTTCACGAACATGGGACAGCGCCCCGAAATCTACTTTGAGTAACATCGGGATAATCATCAACCAGATCAAAATTGCCACCGGCAGGTTGACTCGGGCGATCTCGAGCGAACCCACCATGGCAAAAGGTCTCGGAAAGAAGTAACCAAGCGCGATGCCGCAGACAATACAAAGAATGACCCAGATCGTCAGATACCGCTCAAATAAACTCATCGGATTGCCCGACGCATTAGCAATTGATGCCTCATATTGCACACTCACCCTGCTATTCCCTGAGTTGGTGACAGGTCGTCAACCATGGTGCCAATTGTTTCAAGACGTTGTCGCAAATCATTTGCATCGAGTGTTTCGACAGGCAGCGCCACGAAGGCCGTGATTCGATCAAGCAACTGTCGGTATGTTGCCGTGAAAGCAGCTATTTTCTCTGACTCGCTACCCTGCACTGCTGCCGGATCAGCCAGCCCCCAGTGTGCCGAAACCGGATGGCCCAGCCAGGTGGGGCAAGTTTCATGGGCGGCGTTATCGCAAACAGTGAAAATATAATCCATCACAGGTGCATTCGGCTGTTCAAATTCATCCCAGCTTTTTGAGCGCAATTCACCAACGGAAAAGCCATTCCTTTCAAGGAAATCAAGTGCGGTTGCGTTGACTTCACCAGCCGGATGACTGCCCGCGCTATAGGCTTTGAAGCGACCATCTCCGAGCCTGTTCAAAACACATTCTGCAACAATGCTGCGTGCCGAGTTACCGGTACAAAGAAACAATACGTTGATCGGTTTGTCGCTCATGACCCGCTCGCAACACAAGTCAGTGCATCGAAAATCGGAGCACAAATAGTATTGTCTCCTTGACAACAATCCTGAAGCAGATAAATCAGAAGCTCGCGTATGCCTTCGTAATCGGCGCTGTATCGAATCGAACGGCCTTCGCGCGTTCGTTGAATCATTCCGGCCCCTGCCAGGGCTGACAGATGACTCGACATCGTATTCTGGACAACATCGAGTTCGGCAGAAATCTCTCCGGCCGCGAGGCCTGCCGGACCGGCTTTAATCAGCAGGCGAAAGGCTTCCAGGCGAGTTTCCTGAGAAAGCGCAGACAGAGCATTTACAGACTTATTTATATCCATATATCTAGATTTATCGATATTAATGGATTTGTCAAGCCTCTTTGTGATCCTTCCGGCCTCATTCAATGTTTACGAATGCCGAGCCCGGGGTGCTCACGCTTCCAGTCCTTGATTTAAGTCTTTACTTTTCTGTACCGATGACCGACTACCGAGACGAGAGACGGTCTGCCTTGATGTGTGCGCTATATCAGGTTAAAAACCTTGCCATTATAGTTAACCTGAGTGGAGACAATCGATGAACAGCAACTGGATGAGCAAAACTCGCAGCCGTCGAGAAACCCTGAAGTCGGCCCTGGGCATCGGCGGCCTGGCCGCCGGCGGCATGATGCTCAGCGCCTGTGCACCCAAGACCGATTCCCAGCCGGCAGACCCGCAACGGGTGCCGGTAGATTTCAGCGATCCGGCACAAAGCCTGCGCTCATTCATTAAATTGACCGGTGATCTTGACCCCAAAAAGGAAACACCCGGCTGGTTCGGCGGCACCGTATTTGGTGATACGCGACGTGACCGACCACTCAAGCCACTGTTCGGCGTTCAGGGTTTCGGTGTCGTGCGTACGGAACAGCAACCCGACGGTTCATTCCGCGTATTCAACCGCGAGTGTGCGTTTTACACAGACCTGAAAACCGGCAAGTTCATCGATACCTGGAAGAATCCTTACACAAAGGAAATATGCGACGTCAAACCCATTCATAACATGACGGTGAACGCACACCTGATTGTCAGCAAGAAGGTCGGTACCGCAATAGAAATGGATTTCGACGGTAAACTGATGGAAGTGCCGTTACCGCTGGGCTGGCAAACGTTCGGCGATAAACTGTTTTCAACGTTCGAAGTGCACACCGCGTTTCCGAATGCGCTGAAACCAGAAGAGTGGCCACGTGAATCGGCCGGCAAAGTGCTCAGAATTGCCGAGATCTTCCAGCGGGTTGCGAGCCTGGCTGATGTGGAAAATCCGGGCCTGACCAGTGCGGATTACTCCGGTACCTGGACCCGCGTTGGCCCCTGGTTACCATGGATGCGTCAGGGCCAGGCCGACGGCAGTATTCTGTTCAGAACGTTCATGACCAAGCTTCAGTCGATCGATCAACTGCCGACCGACCTCAAAGCAATCGCCGAGGAACGCCTGCCTGCATTTTTCATCGCCCCCCCGCCGGAGACCTGGGGCAGTAAAAATGATTCGAGTTTCAGCGTCTACGCAAAAGAAAACGAGCCACTGCCGCCACTGGAAGAATAGGCCTTAAAACGTGCGATTCTTTGACTTTGAACGCGCACCGAATCCTCGTCGTGTCAGAATATTCCTGGCCGAAAAGAATATCGAGATTCCCAGGGTTCCGGTTGACTTATTCGGCATGGAGCAGCTTTCGCCCGAGTTCCTGGCAATCAATCCGGGCGGGACCGTACCCGTGCTCGAAACCGATGACGGCACTTATATCGCCGAAAGTATTGCGATCTGCCATTACCTTGAATCCCTGTATCCCGAGCCCCCGCTGTTCGGAATCGACGCGCGGTCCACTGCGCTGATCTGGATGTGGAATAACATCTGCGAAACCGAGGGATACCCTGCCATCGCGGAAATACTCAGGAACCTGTCGCCCGGATTTCGCCACCGGGCATTTCCCGGTCAGGCCGATATCGAGCAAATACCCGCGCTGATTGAACGCGGCCGTATTCGTGCACAGCAATTTCTGGACCGTGTCGAAACGCAACTGTCGAGCAGCGCAATGCTGGCCGGTAGTAGTTTCTCAGTCGCGGACATCACGCTGCTGGCACTTGTTGATTTTACCTCCTGGGTTGATCTCGACGCCGGCGACGGCAGGCCGGCACTGACTGCGTGGCACCGGAAAGTTTCAACACGTACAAGTGCGCAAGCCTGAATAACTTTACAACTACACTGAAATAAACAGCATCCGCCCGTCTAAATTGTGTTGATTATTTCACCCGTCGAAGCAGACAGCGCTAGTTATCACAACTATTGTGCGACGCTGACCTTGACCATCGTATCGCCCTGCTCAATCGTATCGACGATATCCAGACCCTCTGTGACTTTGCCAAAAACCGTATGCCGGCCATCAAGATGTGGGCACGGCACGTGCGTGATGAAAAACTGGCTGCCGTTCGTATTTGGCCCCGCATTTGCCATCGAGATGACGCCACGTTCATGAATAAGCTGATTGTCGGCCGTCTCGCAATCAAACCGGTATCCCGGGCCGCCGGCACCTGACCCGGTCGGATCGCCTCCCTGAACCATAAAATCTGGGATGACGCGATGAAACGACACACCGTCATAGAATCCCTCTCCGGCCAGGAAAACGAAATTATTGACAGTCTGCGGGGCGTGCTGAGGATACAGCTCCAGCTCGATCGGGCCACGATTCGTTTCAATAGTGACGGTGTATGTGCCCGACTCATCGATCTGCATTTCCGGTGCTGAATCCCACTGTTTGTTACTCATTTTTTTCTCCACAATATAGTTTTACTGGCTTTCGTAAACGCCGGGCATCATCAGTGGGCCGCCACTATCCGGACCATGTTCCGCCCAAATTATGGCCGCCCGGACTATCGGGGCGACTGGAATTGCGACAAGATAGCCCAAATCACTCATTGAAACTACCAGCGGAGGTCATCTGATGAGTCAGGAGGAACGTCTGATCGAACTCGAGTCAAGAATCGCCCACCAGGATCACTCTATCCACACTCTGGGCAAAGAGGTCTATCGGCAACAAAAAAAACTTGATCATCTCGAAGCAACGTGCAATTTTCTCATCGAGCAGCTTAAAACGAATGCGGGTGCTTCGCCCCCAGCCAACCCCGGTGACGAAAAGCCACCACATTACTGATTGAAAATTCCCGAATCCTGCCAACAAACGATACCCTGATTTTTAACACCAGAGAACAACAATGAGATCAATAGATGGCCGATGAAGTAACCAATCACGAGCAACAAAATATTTTGAGCTCCTCAAAGCGCTCTCTGCTGATCAAGACGGCCAGCTACGCGTCGCTCGGTGTCGCACTTTCACTCGTACTGCTCAAGGCCTGGGGCTGGCAGGAAACTGCATCAGTTTCACTGTTGAGTTCGCTGGCAGATTCGGTGCTCGACGTTTTCGCCTCGGCAATTACGTTCTGGGCGGTCCGTTATTCATTGTCACCGGCGGATACCGACCACCGCTTCGGACATGGAAAATCCGAAGGCCTCGCCGCCCTGATACAAGCGCTGATCATCACCGGCTCCGGTCTCTATGTTTGCTATGAAGCTATCAGCCGAATGTTTTCGCCGCAACAAATCACCGAACCCGAAATCGGACTCGGTGTCATCATCATGGCGACTGCCGCCACCGTGTTTCTAGTTGGCCTGCAACGGTACGTCGGTAAAAAAACCGGTTCGGTCGCGATCAGCGCCGATGCGGTGCATTATCAGTCAGACATTCTGATCAATCTTGGCGTCGGCCTCGCAATTATCCTGACAAGCTGGACCGGGATCGCAATCATCGATCCCCTGGTCGGCATGCTTATTGCTATCATTGTCCTGAACAGCGCTTTAGGCATAGCGAACCGCTCGCTCCAGATACTGCTGGATCACGAAATTCCGCTCGAAGATCGGCAAACCATCGAAAAAATGGCCCTGGCACATCAGGATGTTCATGGCCTTCACGACATGAAAACCCGTTTCGGCGGCAATCACTATATCGTCCAGTTTCACCTGGAGATGGAACCGAACATTACGCTGTTGCGCACCCACCAAATCATGGATGATGTCGAAGCAGAGGTCGAACAACATTATCCCGGTTGCGAAATTATCATTCATGCAGATCCGATAGGCCTGCCGGAACAACGTGATCAATTCGAGTAACACGGCCAAAATCCATATCCTGCCGCATCTGTTGGTGCTGGTGGCAGCGTTGCTAAGCGCATGCGCACAATCGGTCGTCATCAAGACCGAATTTCCGGAACCGGTGATTCAACCGCTGCCGCTTAGTATTGGTGTGTATTACGAAGAAGCATTCACCAGTTACAGCTACAAGGAAGACCTGCCGAACGATGTCGAATGGTCATTCAATCTCGGCGGAGCAAATAAGAAGCTGTTCGATGGCATATTTTCGTCTCTATTTAACATAACGCAAGTTGTTGAGGCTGCCGGTGGTTCTGGCCCATCCTACGCGGCTCTGGATGCCGTGATTGTCCCCGGGATCGATGCCTTCGAATTCTCCCTGCCCAGACAGTCGCGCTCGAAACAATTCGCCGTCTGGATCCGCTACAATCTGCATGTCTACACGCCCGACGGTACACTGATCATGAATTGGCCCATTAGTGCTTACGGTCAAAGTGATGACCGAACCTTCAGCACGAGCGCAGCGATGGAAGAAGCCGTGATCAAGGCAATGCGTGATGCAGCTGCCAGTATCCTTATCGGATTTGCGGAAGAACCTGAAATCAGGGAGGCGCTCCTCAGCGAGGACAGCGAATCATGATGTTAAAGTCAATGACATCGGTGATCGTACTGTTAATCTCTCTCACCGGATGCATGACGACACGTGTCGAAGAATCGAAGAATGCCGCAACTGGCATCATGACCGATGAAAGCATCGTCATTCTCGAGGCCAGTTATCACGCCGGCAATGAGACCGAAGATGAATTCGTAGACTGTGTCAGCAAGACCGTGCAAAGAGGCCGCAGTGGGCTCAACGTTTACTCCGATGAAGAGTTTATCGATGTCATGTTCCCCTGGTTCGAACCACGGACCATGCCAAGTGGCCCTGAGGCCCTGCCCACCTTGTTTGAGCGCCCCGGCCTGATGGAGCGACTCGAAACCAGCGGCGTCCGCTATATCATTTGGGTAACGGGCGACACGGAAAAATCTGCCAGCGGCGGTAGCCTGTCGTGCGCAATCGCACCTGGTGGTGGTGGCTGCTTCGGGCTGGCCTGGTGGGAAGACGATTCCTCTTACAAAGCGGCTATCTGGGATATCCGGGAAGGAAAATCTGCCGGTGAAGTCAGTGCAGACGTTCACGGCACATCCGTTATCCCGGCCCTCATTATCCCGGTGCCAATGATCGCCCGAACCAAATCGGCGGCCTGCAAGGGGCTGGCTAAAGAATTGCGCATGTTTATTGCCGATGAAGGACCACTCTGAGAGTACTTTCAACGGATCACCAGCTTTATCCTCTAATTACATTGCCCCACCAGCAGGAATGTCTTTATCTGCCATTAAATCATAGCAGTGCGTTTATAGCGGCCAAAGTCACTCCCGCAAAATTTATTGGATAACGGTGCTTATATTTTACTGAGAACAAAAAAACTAAAGTGGGCTTTTTGTCAATAATGAATTCGGCACTTTTCCCTTTACTCGTCCTGCTGATCACAACAGGACATTCAGTAGCTCAGGGCACGCCGGATCATGACCACTATCGGCTGCACTTTGAGGTTAACCTGACACACACGGACGGAATCGCGAACGCCCGGATTTCTGTGAGGCAGACCGAAAATCTGTTACGTGAAGTGCAGTTCAGGGCACCGGCTCAGGTATATTCAGACTTCACCGGCGATGGTGATATACACCGCGATGGTGCGTTCATCGTCTGGCAACCACCGCCTCATGGCGGCAGCATCAAATACGTGGTCTTGATCGACCATCAACGTACCAGTGGTGGATTTGATGCGCTGGTAACCGACGACTGGGCCATTTTCCGTGGTGATGATGTATTCCCGCCTGCATCAATCCGGCAACGCGCCGGCGCAGTCGCGACCAGCATCTTTTCAGCCCGGCTACCAGATAACTGGTCGATCATCACGCCGTTCCCCAAAGGCGCGAACGGCCATTTGCTTATTGATACCCCGAACCGCATTTTTGATCGCCCCGTCGGCTGGATCATTGCAGGCAGGCTGGGCGTTCGGCGTGACAATATTGCCGGTGTCAACGTCTCCGTAGCCGGGCCGCTCGGCGTGGGTATCCGGCGCATCAGCATGCTTGCGCTACTGCGCTGGACACTGCCGTTACTTGCAACGGAAGTCGACACACTACCGACACGTGTCAGTATCGTTTCGGCAGGTGAACCCATGTGGCACGGCGGATTGTCAGCCCCCAATTCGTTGTACATCCACGCCAGTCGACCGCTGCTCAGTGAAAATGCCACAAGCACTCTTCTGCATGAGATGGCCCATGTGCTGATACCGGTTCAAACCGCTGATGATCAGGACTGGATCGATGAAGGTATAGCCGAGTATGTCGCTCTCAAAATCCTGCACCTCAGCGGAACCATCTCCCATGACCGTTTTGATGCATCAATAGCCATCTTTGCTCGCCGCGGGCAACCGGTCGAGAACCTTGCCTCGACCTGTGCAAGTGGTGCCATAACGGCCAGGGCCGTTACCATTTTTCATGCAGTCGACAACGAACTGCAGACGCTGACTGACGGAAAGATCGATATCTTTGATCTGATTCGACAACTGATACAAAGCGATAAGGAGATCGGGCCGGAGGATTTGCGTGCCATAACAACGAAACTGACCGGCGGCTGGCCATTGACGGCTCTGAACGATCGCCATCTACCCGGGTTGGCGATGTAGACACTCACGGCTAAACCCGGGGCTCGGAATTGCCGCCTTGCGGCATAGATTCCGCCAGAAGAAATGAGAAATGGGTGTCAGACACCAATTTCTCATTTCTTCTCTGGGTCTGTTTTTACTAAAATGACAGGACATCCTTGCTACACCGTGAGCCAAATGCATGACAGTGCCGTGGAAACAAAGTCTGATGAACGTCCTGGCGCTCCTCGTAACAGGAGCTGTCTTTATCCCTATAGTGGCTTATCTCATCGGAGGCTACATCGTCGGGCCGTACGAAGGCGAGAACGGACTGGCGGGCTACCTGGAGGTAATTTACCTGTCAGCCGGTCATGGAGAGCGAGCCGCCCTGACACTGATCCTGACACCCTTGCTAATTGTCATAGCCTGGTTGATTGGCTTGCGTTTATTTCGGCGCGGGCAGATCGGGGACACGCCCGGGGAATCGGATAACGAGCAGCGAGACAAAAATAATTAATTAACCGATTTATATGAAATACTGTATATTTATAACCAATAATTATTTATTTTATCAAAGTCTTATGAGAATAAAGTAGAAATACTCTTAATATAATTCAACTGTTCGAGTAGTGAGTTTCAGGCGGGCCAATAATACCAGGTGGTGCCGATCAGACCCAGCCACAGGAATGCAAGACAGATATGACGCCAGGGCTTTTGCTTCAGCGTTCCAATGAATCCCGTTGCCGCCAGCGCAGCCAGGCCAAAAAATATGGCTGTGCTCCGCAACAATTCCGGCATTTCAGAGTCAAACCTGGGGCTTTCATCCTTAAGAATCCAGAATACGAACAAGACACCGCCCAGACTGAAGGCCATTGAGACCAGGCTGCCGAGGGTAATTCCAAGAATTACCGTAAAAGGATTCATTTGCAGACTCCGTTACGTCACATCGTTTCTGAGGCATAAGGCCTTGCTTGAAAGGACCAGCCGTTCTAGCCTTGCCACAATGAGTTGAACCCTATTTTATGACAAAGCGTAAAGAATGTTAAAAGACAAGTCTATTTCCATGACCCGCGGCCGTGCATCGAGCTCCGCAATTGCAGCAACACTTCTGATTTTGTTGCTGTCATTGTCGACGATTTTTTTGCCGGCAGCACCGGTCTTCTCAGCGGCAACGCATCAAGCCGATGCGGTACCGGCAATCCTGGAATCCAATCAACGACATCGGCAAGTCTCCAGAATGGTAACTCGCTTTGTCGAGCGCGCGCACTACTCCAAGATCACAATCAACGACGAACTGTCTCCGATCATTCTGGACCATTACATCGAAACGCTGGATGCCAACAAGCATTATTTCCGTGCCTCCGATATTACCTATTTCAACCGCTATCGCACCTCACTCGATGACGTCCTGCGATCCGGGAACTTCAACCCGATTTTTGATATTTTTCGCCTGTACCGATTGCGCGCCCAGCAAAATCTCGATTACGCAATATCACTGCTCGACAACCCGATAGATTTCACGAGTGATGAACAATATGTGTTTAATCGAAAAGATCTTCCCTGGCTGTCGTCGTCTGATGAGATGCAGCAACTGTGGCGCCAACGCGTCACGAACGATGCCTTGGGCCTGACCCTGGCCGACAAGAAATGGGATGATGCGGCAGATGTCTTGCACAAGCGTTATGCGCGGGTGCTCAAGCGTATCAATAAACTCGACAGCGATGATGTTGTCGAAACTTTTCTGAACTCATTCACTCGAACGCTGGATCCACACTCAAGCTACCTGTCTCCGCGCCAATCTGAAGAATACAAAATCCAGATGAGCCTGTCGTACCAGGGTATTGGCGCATCACTGCAACTGGATGACGAACTTGTCGCCGTGCTGAATATCATCCCGGGTGGGCCGGCGTCGATCGATGGACGATTGTCGCCAAACGACAGGATTACAGCCGTCGGCCAGGGTAAGGACGAAGAATTGGTTGATGTTGTCGGCTGGCCGCTCGATGATGTCGTGCAACTGATTAGAGGACCCAGCGGCACGACGGTGCGGCTGCAGATCCTGCCGGCTGATGCATTACCGGGCGCTGAACAAAATATTGTCGAACTTGTCCGTGACAAGATCAAGCTCGAAGAGCAGGCCGCCAGCAGCAAAAAGATCTCGGTCGAAAGAGAGGGTAAACAGGATATTATCGGCGTCATCACCGTACCGAGTTTTTATCAGGACTACGATGCCCGCAGTAAAGGCGAAAAGGACTACGTCAGCACAACGCGCGACGTTAGACGCCTGATCAAGGATCTGAAGCAAGACGGTATCAATGGCCTCGTCATCGATCTGCGCGGTAACGGCGGAGGTCATTTGTCTGAAGCCACGGCCTTGACCGGACTGTTCATTGGCGAAGGTCCCGTCGTCCAACTGAAAGATACGACCGGGCGCATAGAGGTACTGGATGACCCGGAACCGGATGAACCCTATGATGGACCACTGGTAGTGCTCGTCGATCGATTCAGTGCGTCTGCCTCGGAGATTTTTACCGCGGCAATTCAGGATTACCAACGAGGGGTTGTTATTGGTCAACGTACATTCGGCAAAGGCACCGTACAGAATCTGTATGTTCTGGACCAGTATGCGCGACACGTACCTGAACAGGGTCTGGGCCAATTGACACTGACCATTGGCAAATATTATAGAATCACCGGCGGCAGTACACAGAATAGAGGCGTTCTGCCGGATATCGATCTTCCATCCATCATCGACCCGGAAAAAAATGGTGAAAGCAGCCGTGAACGTGCCCTGCCCTGGGATCAGATCCAGGCAACGGGTTTCTCGGCGGAGAAACCACTGGACAATGAAATCGCTTACCTGACACAGTCTTACAATCATCGCATTCACAAGAATCCTGATATCGATTATCTTCGTTCAGATATAGCTGCCGTAGAGGAACTCCGGGCACAAAATTCGATTTCGCTGAATAAGCAAACGCGCCTGGATGAACGTGCGTTGACGCGGAAACTGCGTCTGGAACGTGTCAACCAGCGTCGCATTGCAAACGGGCAGGAACCGATCGATTCGCTCGATGACATCAAAGACGAAGAACAGCCCGATATACTGCTGGATCAGGCATCTGAAATTGTTGCTGATCTCGTCGTGCTTGACGAAAATCAGAATTCACTCGTAACACGCATAAGCACCCCTGACCAGATGCCGTAACGCTCAGGTCAACAATACAGAATAAATTTCCCAGTATTCGTCTGCGAGCACGTTTAAGTTGACTGCACGTTGACCCCGCACATCGCCTCCTTCCCCAACCGCCAATGGAATCCGGGCAAAGGAACCTGCCACCGGAACAGTGTCGGTTTCGAGTCGATAACCCGCGCATTGTTCCAGATAGACAACCCGGTCACGTGCACTGGCAACGAGTTCCTGGCCTGTTGGCAACCTGCGCAGGCATTTTTCGATTTGAATGTTCATGTTCCGGCACTCGGTAATATCACCGTAGTTCACGTCGGTGACCTGACGTACCGAAGCTTCTCTGGCCAAACCGCTGACATTACCCTTGCTGAAATGCAGATACAGTTCCTGGGCAATCGCAATCAGCACCAGATCAATCTTTCTGCGACCAGCGAGGGATAACTCACCAAATTCAGGCGGTGACTCTGCCTTCTTGTCTCTCATCTGTTCAAGGCAGTGTGCAAGGTGTGTCGCAGCGGTCTCATGAGATTCATCTAAATTTTCTATTTGTGCCGCAATCGTCCGGCGTCTGAAATAATTCCAGAATCCGCGATACCTCACATATTGCTGTCGATACAACTCCAATTCCGCTCCGATCGACTGATGTTGCTTGCGAGCTTGCTGCTCGTGGCGTTCGATAACGGCCAAGGCCGCCTTATTCACTGCATTGAACTTATTCTGATCGAGCTGCATCTCGCGGTCGCGTTGATGTGCCACCAAATCCTCACCGAGTCGCGTCAGTTTTCGATGACAATGGTTCCATACACCTCGCAATTGATAAAATACTGAAGCATTGGCGGCCTGGACCGGATGTGCCAGCATGCCCTCGAGTTGTTCGAGTTGTTGCTGCGAGCGAAGCGTGACTCCTTCCTGCTGCTGCAATTGATCCTGGAGGCGCTGGCCTTCCAGGCGCAGCTTCGCGAACTCTTTCTTGAGTTCAGAGCGATTTCGGAACAGTTTTAAAAGCCGTTCGTCTTCAGATTCGACTTTCTGTTCACGCCGCCGTAATGCAATGCCGACCATATTTCCGCCTGGCAACCTACGATAGGGCCTCGGCTAATACGCCGGACCACGTTGAATAAGGCAGAAATTAACGTACTGTTGCGCCGTAAACCTTGATGCAATCTACAAATTATGGCAAAACCGCCCCAAACGCAGGCCGCCCGTGGTCAGAACTCGTGTTTCATGTCGCCAGCGTGAATGAATGTCCTTTTTCGAGCAGATAATCCAGCCACTTGCTGAGAACCATATTTCTCCGCCAGCATTTATTCACCTGTCGGGAAACACGACTATGCAAGTCGCGTAACACCTCATGCTGATGATGTTCAGCCCAGCTGACAACTTCTGTCATTCGGGCATCAAGATATACACGAATGCACAGATCGGGGTCTGCGATGCGACCGCCTGACTCTTCGAACAGATAGGTCAGACGCAAGACCTGCGTATACCGGGTGGCTGACTCGACCGTCAGGAACAAGTCCTCATCATCAGCTGAACAGGAGTTCAATGCTCTGGCCTCACTCACCTGCACAGTGTCAAGCAAGCGAATAAGCCGTAAATAATTACTCTCATACAGCGCCATCAGCCCACCAAAACTACCGGGGCCGAAGACGCATTCAGGAACGATGTAGCTGTCTACAAGCATAATTTGACTATATCACAGCTGTTTTTTGCGCCCTCATCAATGACCGCATTCACAAAAATGTATAGTAAAGTGCAACAAGCTCATGGTTGCACAGCCACCCGGTTGAATTTTTTACAGTCTGCTATGGGCTCACCCGTCGCTCGACATTCGTCTTGCTCAGAATCGTACTTGATATTTCTTCAATCGAGAAACTGGTCGTATCAACGAATGGAATCTGCCATCGCTTAAACAGTGCTTCGGCAGCACGCAATTCAAAGCTGACCTGTTGAGGACTTGCATACCGACCCGCTGCTCGCCTCTCCTTACGTATCTGCACCAGGCGCTCCGGCGCAATCGTCAGGCCATAAAGTTTATCCCGGTACGGTTGCAGAACCTCCGGCAAAATCCCGGTTTCAAGCTCATCCTCGGCAAGCGGGTAATTTGCTGCAAACACGCCATATGTCATCGCCAGGTAGAGGCAGGTCGGTGTCTTTCCTGACCGCGACACCCCGATCAGCACGACATCGGCTCTTTCATAACCTTGTATCTTGCTTCCATCGTCATAATTGAGTGCAAAATTGGTTGCTTCGATTCTGCGATCGTAGCTACCGGAATCCTGCATCCCGTGGGCCCGACCGGCGGTATGGGACGGCTTGGTCTGTAACTCATGTTCAAGTGGACCGAGAAAGGTACTGAAAAAATCGAGAAACAGTCCGGAAGCATGCAAGAAACGGTGCCGCAGGTCATCGTGCACCAGGGTTGAGAATATGATCGGTCGTACGGCCTGTTCGGCCGCCACTGCATTAATCTGCCGTACGGCAGCCTCTGCCTTGTCAATGGTATCAATAAATGGCAAAGTTATTTGATCGAATTGATGCTCGTCGAATTGGGTCAACAGGCTGTGACCAAGGGTTTCCGCCGTCACACCGGTCTGGTCAGAAAGAAAAAACACTGTACGACGAACCATAATCTTTATCCGTTAATGTTATCCATATAAGAACGCTGATTCTCCAGTTCTATACTGACAAAACAAGGGAGCCCCCCGTTGGAAGACTATGTAGCCCCATTGCACGGCCTTGGGATGAATGACATCGAACGCGTCGGCGGTAAAAATGCATCTCTTGGCGAGATGATCAGCAATCTGACAGATCTGGGCATTCGCGTTCCCGGCGGTTTTTCTACAACAGCAAAAGCATACCGCGACTTTCTTGACCAGCAAAGCGATGGCGGAACGCTCCACGAGCGAATCAGTACGGCTCTGGCCACACTGGACGTCAATGATATCGAGCAACTGGTTGCCACCGGCAAGAGTATCCGTGCATGGATCCGATCAACGCCCTTGCCTGAAAAGCTCGCAGCCACAATTACTGAAGCCTGGCAACAGATGAAATCAGAGCATGATGGTGAGTTGTCTGTCGCAGTGCGCTCGTCAGCCACGGCTGAGGATCTTCCCGATGCATCGTTCGCCGGACAACAGGAGACCTTCCTGAATATCCGCGGCACTGAACAACTCATTGCCGCAATACATGATGTATTCGCATCGTTGTATAACGACCGTGCGATAGCCTACCGCGTACATCAGGGTTTCGCACACGACGACGTCGCCCTGGCCGTCGGCGTACAGAAAATGGTACGCAGTGACCTCGCCTGTAGCGGCGTCATGTTTACGCTCGATACTGAATCAGGTTTTCGTGATGTAGTGCTGATCACCGCCTCTTACGGCCTTGGCGAAACCATTGTACAAGGTGCCGTTAATCCGGATGAGTTTTACGTCTACAAACCAGCGCTACGTACCGGCAAACGATCGGTGTTGAGAAAGAATCTTGGCAGCAAGGCCATCAAAATGATCTTTGCCGACGGTACCGTCCCGGGCAAGACAGTGACAACCGTCGACAACGACCCTGCGGACTCGGCACGTTTTGCGCTGACTGATGCGGAAACGGAAATACTCGCCCGCTATGCGCTGATTGTCGAGGATCACTATGATCGGCCCATGGACATCGAATGGGGCAAGGACGGCCAGGATGGACAAATCTATTTGCTGCAAGCTCGTCCGGAGACAGTCCAGAGCCGGGCCAGTCAGGTCATTCAGCGCTATACACTCAAAAATCATTCACGCATCCTGGCCCAGGGCCGCAGCATCGGGCAACTGATCGGTAGCGGTCCGGTGAGAATCATCCGCAGTCCCGACGAAATGAATCGCGTCCAGAGTGGTGATGTGCTGGTCGCGGACATGACCGATCCGGACTGGGAACCGGTTATGAAACGAGCTTCGGCAATCGTCACAAACCGCGGCGGACGCACCTGTCATGCCGCAATTATTGCCCGTGAACTGGGCGTACCGGCAGTTGTCGGTTGCGATCATGCAACCGAAACCCTCGTCGATGGCGACATTGTCACCGTTTCGTGTGCCGAAGGCGATGAAGGCTATATTTACGAAGGTCGCCTTGATTACGATCAGCAGCGGATCGAGGTCGACAACCTGCCTGATGTCCCGGTCAAAATCATGATGAATGTCGGCAACCCTGATCGCGCATTCGATTTCGCCAATATTCCGAGTCATGGTGTCGGCCTTGCACGGCTGGAATTCATCATCAACCGCATGATCGGCGTGCATCCGAAAGCACTACTGGAGTTTGACGGATTACGTCCTGATCTCAAGAACATGATTCGCGAGCAGATGGCCGGATACGACAGCCCGGTCGAATTTTTTATCGGCCGGCTCAGCGAGGGCATCGCTAGTATCGCAGCGGCATTCAACCCGCTACCGGTCATCGTGCGCCTGTCAGACTTCAAATCGAATGAATATGCGAATCTGATCGGTGGCCAGCAATATGAACCGCAGGAAGAAAACCCGATGCTGGGCTTTCGCGGTGCATCTCGCTACCGATCCGAGTCTTTCAGCGAATGTTTCACCATGGAATGTCAGGCACTCAAACGTGTTCGCGATGATATGGGGCTAACAAATGTGCAGGTAATGGTGCCGTTTGTACGCACCGTGAGCGAAGCAAAAAAAGTTACGGAGCTGCTGGCCAGTCATGGTCTGAAGCGAGGTGAAAATGGTCTGAAACTGATCATGATGTGCGAATTACCCACCAATGCACTGCTTGCCGAGCAGTACCTTGATCTCTTCGATGGAATGTCGATTGGATCAAACGACATGACGCAACTCACGCTCGGCATCGACCGGGACTCTGCGCTGATGGCTGATCTGTTCGACGAACGTGACCCGGCCGTATTAAGCCTGCTGAAAATGGCCATCGAGGCCTGCAAGAAACAAGGTAAATATATCGGAATCTGCGGCCAGGGGCCGTCGGATCATCCTGATCTTGCTCGATGGTTACTTGAACAGGGCATCGATAGCCTGTCGCTGAATCCCGATTCTGTACTGGAAACCTGGTTGTATCTCGCCAGTGAAAAAGTTTCAGAAGCAGCTTCTTAGCCGCAAAGAATTTTATTTACGGCTAAAGATCGCCCCACGAAGATTTTCTGCGCCAGCGTATTCGCGGCAGAATCAGGCCGATCAACATACCGAAAATAACTACCAGTGCACCGATAATGAACCATTCTCGGTTAGCGCGACTGGCCAGACGTTTGTTATCAACCTGTAGCTTTTCGACTGTCGCTTGTGTTTCTGCCAATGTTTGTCGCAAACTTTTATTCTGACTGTCAACCTGAATAACGTTTGCAGACAAACGTCGCACATCATCCAGTTCCTTTTGCAGCCCCTTCCCCGATGATTCAACATTATTAAGCTGTCGCTTTAACTGGTCCCGTTCTTTCCCAAGGGTCCTGAGCTGGTTTGCGAGCTCCTTGCGCTTGCTTTCGCTGGTCCGTAAACGTGCTTCAACTTCAGGCATTGAAACGCGTGCCGGCGGGCGTTTGAGCAGATAGCGATTTAAGACCCAGCCTTCCGCGCCGCTGGCCGTTCTGACCCGGCTGTAACCGGCCTCCGGGTCGATCTCAAGCAACTCAATTTTTGTCCCGCTTCGCAGCATCCTGACAATTGCCTGACGCTTACCCTTGCCATTGCGCATTGTGATTTCAAAGGAATCGGTGACCCAGCGATTTTCACCGCTTCCTTCTTGCGCCGATACTGATCCGGCGGCCAGCCACAGGCCAAGGGCAAAACACGCGAGTGATAAAATCATCCATTGGCGCGGGTGCGCCACAGCTCCGTTCGCTTGACTCAATTTCATGGGCATATACACAGACACGACTATCCGCTCAATTATCTCGGCAACCCACTCTAGCACACAGAAATCCCGGTTTGACTCGGGCAACGGCCATTATGGATGGCTGTCGACGCGATGACCAGCCGACTCAAGATACATCGACTCGCAGCAGATGTTGGCGATAATGGCGCAATTCGACGATCGAGTCGCGAATATCGTCCAGTGCCAGGTGTTCCGACTCCTTGTTCACGCCCGAGAGCACTTGCGGTGCCCAGAGTCCGGCCAGAATTTTAAGGGTACTGACATCCAGATTCCGATAATGAAAAAAGGCCTCCAGCTCCGGCATTTCACGGGCCATGAAACGACGATCCTGGCAAATACTATTCCCGCACATCGGTGAACTGTTCGGCTTGAGATGCGCCCCCAGAAACGCCAGTGTCGCCTGCTCGGCTTTAGCTGCCGACACGCGACTGACGCGGACGCGCTCAACGAGCCCCGAGCCGGTATGCTGCCTGGTATTCCATTCATCCATGCCCTCAAGCACCGAATCAGGCTGGTGAATCGCGATAACAGGACCTTCGGCAATAACCTCAAGGTTAGCATCCGTGACGATTGTCGCGATCTCGATGATAGAATCTGCCTGACAATCCAGACCCGTCATCTCCAAATCGATCCAGATTAACCGACCGTCCTGAGCATCCATATAAATCATCCTGATGTGAAACGCTTGCAAGCCAAGTCTAACAAACGATTATCGAAAAACAGGCACCTGCGTCAACATGGCTAACCGGCAAACAACGCACACTGGCCTGATCATTGCCGCACATGGCAGACGCGGCAAGCTCGAAACAAAGTCGGGCGATCGGCTGTCTTATCTCGTTCAGGGCCGCCGCCTGCGAGTGGTCTGCGGTGACCATGTCGACTGGGTATTTGATGATCACGGGAAACTTGCCATTGTCACCGGGAATGCCCCGCGTACCAACGTGTTGGAACGCCAGCCGGCCGATCGACCCGGCACCGAGGTGCTGGCGGCCAACCTGAGCCTGATGATAGTCGTCTGCGCTCCCCGACCCGAACCCGACTGGTTCCTCATCGACCGCTACCTGTGTACCGGAAAATTGATGGGCTGCCGGTTGCTTTTGGCAAGCAATAAATGTGACCTCGCCGAGCAGAAACGCAGCCATTTCGCCATGCTGCGTAACTATGAACACATCGGCTATACCGCCCTGTCGGTTTCCGCACAGACAAACCATGGCATCGACAAGCTGCGCGAGGCCCTGCACAACCAGACTGGTATCCTCGTCGGCCAATCCGGCGTCGGAAAATCGTCATTAATCAACCGTCTTGTTCCGGATGCCAATATCACTGTCAGGGCCATATCAGCTTCGACGCAGGAAGGCACGCATACGACAACCGCATCGGCGATGCATGATCTGCCGGGAGCCGGACGACTGATCGATACACCGGGTGTCAGAGATTTTATTCCGGCTATTCCTGAGTCCAGGTCCGTACAGGCAGGATTTCCGGAAATACTGGCTGCAGCCGATCACTGCCGCTTCAACGATTGCCGTCACCTGCGCGAACCCGGCTGTGGCGTCAAGCTGGCCGTGCAAAGCGACGCCATTTCACAGCGACGCTATGAGTCATACAAAAGGCTGTTACGCGCCGTAACCGGATAACACCCTGTATTCTTCTTAATCTGTCTCGATATTTGTGCGCGCGGAGATTGCCAGCGTCAGCGTGCTGCTGTCGACATACTCGAGTTCACCACCCATCGGTACGCCATGCGCAATGCGGGTGGCCCGAATACCGCGTTTCGCGGCAAGGCTCGCTATGTAGGAGGCCGTTGCCTCGCCTTCGACTGTTGCGCTGGTCGCCAATATCAACTCGCCGATGTGTTCTTCTGCCAGCCGGCTATCCAGCAGATCCAGCCCAAGCTCTTGCGGGCCAATGCCATCCAGCGGTGAAAGCCGCCCCATCAGTACGAAGTAACGCCCACGAAACGAAGCCGATTCATCGACGGCAATGACATCCGCCGGCGTTTCGACGACACAAAGGATACCAGTGTCGCGTTTCTGATCCGCACAAACCGGACAAAGTGCCTGTTCGGCAAACATACGGCAACTCTGGCAATGACCGACTTCATCGAGAGCCGACTGCAGCGCCTGTGCCAGTTCATCGGCACGCTCTCGATCACGATCGAGCAAGTGAAATGCCATGCGCTGTGCCGATTTGGGCCCGACGCCGGGCAGGCAGCGCAAGGCCGAAAGCAACTGCTGAAGCCGGGGTGTAAAGTGCATCGAGGTCGATCAGCCTGTCTTGCGATCAGAACGGCAGTTTCATACCGGCCGGCAGACCCATACCTGCACCCATACCGGCGTATTTCTGCTCGACGACCTTTTTGACTTTGCGAAGGGTATCGTTGACCGCAGCCGCGACGACATCCTCAAGCATTTCCCGATCCTCGGCAATCAGGGTATCTTCAATATGAATCCGGCGCACCTCGTTTTGCCCGGTCATCGTCACTTGCACAAGACCGCCGCCGGCCTCGCCCTGCACTTCGAGGTCAGCCAGCTCTTCCTGAGCCTGCTGCATCTTCTCCTGCATCTTCTGCGCCTGTTGCAGCAGCATACCGAGGTCCGGTTTCATTGCACTCTATCCTTCATCTTTAATTAGCAAAATCAAATGCTGATCGCTCTACTCCGGCGATAATTTTTGGTCGACCGGCTGCACTGAATTGGGCACCACTTCAGCATCCAGCAAATCTACAAGTTGTTGCACGTCGGGATCATTGTCAATTGCCTCACGCGCGTTACTCATGGCCTGCTCACTGTGGTCGACAGAACGCGCCGCGGCTGTTTCAAGCGCCTTGTCGGTTACCAGAAAATGCACAGCAATCCCGCTGCCGATTCGCTGCCGAATCGCCAGTGTCAGTCGACTTTTTAACTTGTCTGTCAGCAGGTGCTCATTGCGTCGCTCTATACACAGGCGGAGCTCGAACGGTGAGGATGCCTCAAGTGCACTGTGGGCAGCGAGTTGGTGTGCCGCACCATCGAGTGACAACCCGGCCACGAAATCAGGCCAGTCGCGAATATCCTCGACAGAAACCTTGTCAGCAGTAGCGTCCGCCGAAGGCGGCGGCGGTGCTGATTGTGTTGCCTGAGGCGCTGGACCCGGGGGCGGACGCACCGGGGCAGGCGTTGCTTGTGATTTTGCCTGCCGGCGTGTCTTGCCGGCTTCAGGCGTCGCCTGGTGCTGATTTGGCGATGACGACGAACTTCCCGTGCCGGTAGCGCATCCGGCCGGATAAAAGGCCAGCATTCGCAATAAGGCCATCTCGAAGCCCATGCGCGGATCCGGTGCGAGTGCCAGGTCACGTCGACTCGTCACAGCAATCTGGTAATAGAGCTGTATGCTTTCTTTTCCTATGTCGCCCGCAAGACGAGTGAGTGATTCGAGTTCATCCTCATCCTCAACTGCATCAGCACCGGCAACCTGGATCACGGCAATCCGTTGTAACGCCGTTGCGATCTCATCGAGTACGATTTCGTAATCGGGCACAAGTTCATCGAGATCATGGATTGCCGCAATCAGGTCGGCACCATTACCGGCAGCAAGTAAATCGAGCAACGCGACAATCCGGTGTCGATCCATGCTGCCGAGCATCTCGGCCACATCGGCATCCCTGAGCCGCTCGGCACCGTAGGCCAAAGCCTGGTCCAGCAGGCTCAAACCGTCACGCATGCTGCCTGCAGCAGCCCGACCCAGACGATTGAGCGCTGCAGCCTCCACCTCAAGGTGCTCGGTGGTACAAATTTTATCCATCCGGCCAACGATCTGGTTCATGGTCAGGCGTTTCAGATTGAACTGCAGGCATCGAGACAGCACAGTAACCGGGAGCTTCTGAGGATCGGTTGTCGCGAACAGAAACTTGACATGCTCAGGCGGCTCTTCGAGCGTTTTGAGCAATGCATTGAAGCTTTGCCGCGACAACATGTGCACTTCATCGATCAGGTAGACTTTATAGCGCCCTACGGTTGGCTTGTACTGGACATTATCGAGCAGGTCACGCATGTCATCGACGCCGGTACGCGATGCCGCATCAATCTCTATCAGATCAACAAAACGCCCCTGGTCAACCGCAACGCAGGCACTGCATTTACCACAAGGTTCGGCGTTGATGCCGGCTTCGCAGTTCAGTGCCTTGGCCAGAATCCGCGCAATCGTTGTTTTGCCTACACCGCGGGTACCGGCAAACAGGAACGCGTGGTGCACACGTCCCGAGTTCAAGGCATTTTCCAGCGCCTGCACAATATGCGTCTGACCGGTGACCTCGCTAAAAGTCTTTGGCCGCCACTTTCTCGCAAGTACGAGATAACTCATGGATTTACCATTATTAAGGTTCGAATTTAAAGAATCCGCGCCAGCCACACCCCGGCGCCCGGCATCACCGTTACCGCTGCTCCCTTCCGGGCCTGACGGGGTTCACGGATCGCCACCGCGGGGGGACCAGCGCGGACCCAGACGAAAGGGTATGCGGTGGCGGGCAATTCGGCAAGCGCCATGAAGGTGAACGTTAGAAAAATTACCGGTTTAGTCGATTCGCCGACATTTTTTCGCCCGTTAGATCATGATACCTTCCTGACTTTAGCAACAGACAAGCCATCAAATGCTCCTGATCTCCATACGCGCCCGCACCCTGTACTGGGTAACCGCTATCATTGTGATGAGCGCCTGCACCCAACCAACCACGGTTTCCTCCACCTGGCATGAACTCAAGCAAAATCCGGCCCGCCCATATGACAAAATTCTTGTCGTCGGCGTGTCCGATGATTCCAACCAGCGTCGGCGGTTTGAAAATATGATGCTGGACCAACTCAAGACATCCGGCACCAGGGCTTGGGCCAGCCACCAGTCCATGCAACCGGGCAGCACCGTGAACCGCGACAATATAACGGCGGTCATTACCCGGACCGGCGCTACCGCCGTAATTGTCACGCGACTCGTCAATCAACAGGTTTCAGCCGATGAGATCAATGCGCGTACCGGGCACAAGACGCGCCGCAAGAACGACAGTCCGGTCGATTTCTTTCGTTATGATTACGACGAATATGAAGAACCCGCCTACCTGGTCGTCAAAAGCACGGTTACGCTATCGACAGATCTGTACGACACAAAAAATGACCAGCTTCTGTACAGTATTGAAACGACTACCTTTGACAAAGAGTCCGGCGCGCAAATCATCGATGCGGCGACCAGCGCCATCGTCAGGCGCTTAAGGCGTGACGGGTTCGTGCCTTAAAGAATAATCCGGTGTCTTGCACAATATTCGCCGCAGAAACGGTGCAAGCGGCGCGAACCTCCATAAACGATAGCCTGCTCATTACCGGATAACCCCTTAAATTATCCTGAAAGACAGACCGCCGGCCAAGTACGGAATGCTTTATTTATATGCTTATTCTACTGACTTTCCGAGACTGTGCCATTGATTGAGCAGAAATTAGTTAACGTACAAGTATGTACCTGTAGAGTCTATGAACTCTTTATTATGTTAAGTTCTTTGATCAAATATCAATGATTTATGCACTTTTATTAAGAAAATTGATTAATCTAATTAATAAATTTTTCGCTATTCCGGATTTATATGACTACGAGAAAAATCCGGATGATTAAATTCGTTATAAATTGAAGCCTGCAATCTTTTTTTTTAAAAAAAAAGGCCCCGAAGGACCCTTTTGATTTGGCGGAGAGAGAGGGATTCGAACCCTCGATACGGGGTTACCGTATACATGAATTCCAATCATGCGCCTTCGACCACTCGGCCATCTCTCCTGTTCGATGCGCTGATCTGCGCGGGTACCCGCAAGCGGCGCAGAAGATTAACCCAGCCTCTGCGGCCATTCAATCGGTGTATCGAAGTATCCTGATTAATACCCGGCTGACTTAACGCCCAAAATAGTCCGGTGGGCTTTCCAGACACGGATCATCCTTTTGTCTCTCTTTCGCCTCCGGTGACTGCGCAGGAATGGTCAGGGCTGAAGTTCGATCTGGCTGTTTCAGACCATCCGGCACACGCAATGGCGCGATACTGTCGCTGGACTGGTATTCCTGGCGTTTATCGCACTTCGGCACGCCACTGGCAAAACAGCCGGACAGCCCACTGACCAGTACAAGAACAAAAATTACTGAAAAATTTTGCCGCACGCTATTCAACTCAGGTCGGGTAAATCATTCAGATCAATCCGGCCGCTTTCAGAGCCGCCTCAACCACCAGTTGATGGTCCGCAGACAAGCGGGTCAGCGGCAAACGAATTCCGGACGAAATCAGGCCAAGTCTCTCCATTGCCCATTTCACAGGGATCGGGTTCGACTCGACAAACAAATCGCGATGCAGTGCCTCAAGGAGCGCATCAAACCGGGCCGCTTCACCGGCATCGCCGGCTATGGCTGCCGTCGCCATCGCTGCCATCAGTGCCGGCGCCGGATTTCCGGCCACGGTCACAACGCCGTCACCGCCAAGCAACATAAATTCCCGCGCGGTTGCATCATCGCCGCTATAGAGGCCGAAGTCGTCCCCGCAGGCCTCCCGGAGTTGCACCACGCGACTCACGTCACCCGTGGCCTCCTTGACGCCCAGAATCTGTGGATGTCCGGCCAGTCGTTCAACCGTTTCCGGCAACATATCGACAGCGGTGCGCCCCGGCACGTTGTACAGCATGACGGGTTTCTCAACCGCATCGGCAATTGCCATGAAATGCTGAAACAGCCCTTCCTGGGTCGGCTTATTGTAATACGGCGTCACCATCAGGTACCCGTCGATACCGGCATCGGCAACCTCGAGCGACAGGTCGATCGTTTGCTTTGTGGAGTTCGATCCGGTCCCGGCAATAATCCGGATTCGACCGGCGGCAATGTCTCCGGATCGACGAATCAGGTCCACGTGCTCGGTTTTCGACAACGTGGCTGATTCACCCGTCGTACCGGCGATCACCAAAGCATGGGTGCCCTGCTCTATCTGCCAGTCGATCAGGCTTTCCAGACATGCGTAGTCAATCTGTCCGTCTTCGAACATCGGGGTAACCAGGGCAACAAAACTACCTTTGAGCATGACTGAACCGGCCAAATGGCCAATAGATTGACAAATAGAGCGGCGATGGTACTGACGACCCGGTCAATGCGCAAGAATCGCTGCATTGGTCTGATAGCGGTATAGTTGGCATTCACGAAATACACTAAGCACGCACCGACAGTAACGTACGAGAGAAAGCCCCTGTGGAAAAGCCCCCCGTAAATAAGACCCCGGAAAAACAATTGGCCGTTACGGTCATCGGACCTGACCGGGCCGGCCTCATTCGCGATCTGAGCAAGATCGTCACCGATGCCGCCGGCAACATCCAGGAGAGCCGAATGATCGCGCTGGGTTCGGAATTCGCGATGCTGATGCTTATTTCCGGCAACTGGCACTCCGTAGCAAAAATTCGTGAGAAACTTGATGCGCTGCAAGATCACGGTGAAGTAACGATTACGGTACGTGATAGTTTACCCCGTACCGGCATCGTTGCCGCGCCCTACGTAATCGATGCCGTCAGCCTCGACCATGAAGGTATTGTGCTGGGCTTGTCGAACTTCTTCGCCGCTCGCAAACTGGAAATTGCCGAACTCAATACCCGTCAATATAATGCCCCGCACACCGGCGCACCGATGTTTAGCATTCAAATGACTGTCAATATTCCTGCGGACATTCAGCTCTCCACCTTGCGTGAAGAATTTCTCGAATTCTGTGACAACGAAAATCTGGATGCGATCATGGAACCGGCTGCCCGCTGATTTCACGCACCGACAACATCAAACTTATAGCCAGTACAGGACCCGAGTCAGTGAGCAAACCCCAAATCGGACGCATAGCGCCAAACTTCAGGCTGACCGCAACAGGCGGTAAAGAACTTTCCCTGAAAGACCTGCGCGGCAGCAACGTGGTCATTTATTTCTACCCGAAAGACAACACATCCGGTTGCACAACAGAAGGTTGCGACTTTAAGGCAAATCACCTCAAATTCAGGCGACGAAATACTATCGTGCTCGGAATTTCACGTGATTCACTAACGTCACATGAGCGATTCAAGGAGAAATTCGGCTTTCCGTTTGATTTGCTATCCGACCCGGATGAACTGGCCTGCAGAGCGTTTGATGTCATCCATGAAAAAAATATGTATGGCCGCAAGGTTATGGGCATCGAGCGCAGCACTTTCCTGATCGATGAGAAGGGCAAACTGCGGAACGAATGGCGCAAAATAAAAGTCAAAGGACATATAGAGGCCGTACTCGAAGCCGTAAAGGATCTGTAAACATTGTCTTGCATTAATTTTCGCACTTTAACGATCATCGCCATTCTGCTGAGCCTTTTATTCCGGCCGGCACTGGCCATTGACGAAACACTGCCGGATATCGGCAGCCCGGCGGACACGGTCCTGAGCAAGGATCAGGAACAAATGATCGGCCGCTCTATTTATAAGGGCCTGCGCGATGCCGGCCAAATCATGACGGACCCGGAGATTCAGGAATACATTCAGAACCTCGGGCAACGTATTGCGGCCAATGCCCAAAACGGAAGCTTCAGATTCCAGTTTTTCGTAGTCGATGAACCGACTATCAATGCTTTTGCCTTGCCCGGAGGCTACGTTGGTGTCCACAGCGGCCTGATATTGGCAACTAAAACCGAAAGTGAACTGGCCGGTGTGCTGGCGCATGAGATTTCCCATGTCACCCAGCGACATATATCGCGGGCAATCTATGCCAATCAACGCACCAGTATCCTGTCAATGGCCGCGATGCTCGGCGCCATCCTGCTTGGCGCTGTTACCGGCGAGGCTGATGTAATCGCCGGCGGCGTAGCCGGCGCTCAAAGCATGGCTGCCCAGGGGCAAATCAACTTTACGCGTGAAAACGAATATGAAGCAGATCGAGTCGGCGTCGGGCTACTGGCTGCTTCCGAATTTGACCCGTATGGTATGCCTGAATTCTTTGCCACTCTGGCCCGAAAAACAGGCACACTCGGATATCAGGCGCCCGAGTTTCTGCGCACCCACCCGGTCACCGTCAACCGAATTGCCGAAACTCGTGAACGTGCATCCAAACTCGCCGTTGGCGAGGTTCAAGATTCCACCGGTTATAGTCTGACCCGTGCCCGCATTCGACTCATGAACAGTCCGACACCGGAAAAAGCGCTGGCATACTTTCGCGCAACCCTGGAAAACCCCATAGATACTGACCAAATTGGTGCCGAGTATGGCATCGCTCTATCGCTGACCGAGTTGGGACGCTTTAAGGAATCCAAGAAAATATTTGCAGAACTGATGGACGCCAATGAAGGCATTATCCACTTCCATACGGGATACGCTGCCACACAGGCCGCAACCGGCGACATTAAAGGCTCTTTGGCGACCCTGAAAGAAGCCAACAAATTGTTCCCGCGCAATGTGCCGCTCACCATTCGCTATGCCGGGGTGCTGATGCAAAATAATCAGAATAAGGCAGCACATCGCATTCTGCTGGATCTATACAACCAGGTTCCGCCTACCCCCGAACAGGTCCGACAAATTGCACTCGCAGCCAGTGCTGCCGGTGATACGGCCGATGCCCATTACTACATGGCAGAATACCATCTGCTCAGTGGCGACCTGACCATGGCATCAGATCAACTTGTGCTGGCACTCGGCATACCCGGACTTGATCCGGTACAGAAGTCACGCTTTCGCTCTCGTCTCGCACAGGTCCAGGGATACATGGACCAGCGCCGGGAACAAAATAATAAAAAGCGCCACTAACAATAGACATGATTGATCAATTTGCACATAAGAACCTTGCCCGACTGGCAGGCTTCATTGTGTGCCTGATGGTGATATCCGGTTGTGCTTCAAAACAGACTATCGAACAAGGCAACACCTCAGACCCCTTCGAACCGATCAACCGAAAGATATACCGATTCAACGAAGTTGCCGACAAATATGTAGCACGCCCGGTTGCAAAAGGTTACCAGTCCATTACTCCTTCGGTTATGCGTACCGGCGTCACCAACTTCTTCGACAATATCACCTATCCGGTCGATATTATTAATGCGATTTTACAGGGCAAATTCAAACAGGCCGGACTGGATACATCGCGACTCATCATCAATACGACAGTTGGTATATTCGGTTTCATGGATCCGGCAACTGATGTCGGGCTAATCAAGAACAGAGAAGATTTTGGTCAGACGCTCGGCACCTGGGGCGTACCGGAAGGGCCCTATGTCATGGTGCCTTTCTTCGGCCCGCGAACCATTCGCTCGGGTGTCGGTGATATAGCCGATGCCTACGTCAATCCTCAATTCAGGTTGTTCAGCAGCAGCGTGCAGAGCAATCTCTATATCTTCTCGTTAATCCACCGACGATCATTGCTCATCGGAATCGACAAAGAAGTTCAACGTGCATTTGATCCGTATGCATTTGTTCGCGACGCCTACCTGCAAAATCGGGAATATTTACTCTACGACGGAACTCCCCCTGAAGAGGAGTTTTATTTTGAGGACGATGAGTTTGATGACGAGTTCGATTAGAAACCGATGTTTGACAAACATGGCATTATCTATCCCCAACCGGCTCAGTTGATTTTTTTCTGCCAGATTCTCCAGCATGATTTTTTTCACCAGTCCGAACAGGTTCAGATATAAATTCTTTCGCCGCACAATGCATCCGACTTTTCTGACGTAATTCAGGGACGAACGATTAAAGGCATCGACAACGCCAATGACAGTAGAAACACCTTCCCCGTGCAATAACTCAGTGTAATCAGCGTTCAAAATTGACGCGAGATTTCGGCCCCGTTGCGTCGGTATCGCATAGATATCATACACATAGGCCTCACCGGACAGCAGAGCAACTTTCTCACCTACGAAGCTGAAACTGGCCGGATCCACCCATCAGAACGCATAAATATTGCCGCCCCGACTCAACGCAAAACATCGCTGATTGTTGTGCAGGCGATGCCGGCACCAAGATAGAGAATGAACTGGCGCATGAAGGACTACCCTACTCTGTAGCACGCCCACATGTCCCATGATTTAACATAGACAAATACACATTATTAGAATCTCGTGGGCAAGACTCTCGCCGAAAACGGCAAGGACCAACTGCAATAAGTTAGAGATCTGTCTACGTCACGTTTTCCTGCGTTTCCGACTGCAGTCGTTCGATCACCGCATCAATCCCCAACGCACCGATTTCGGCATTGAACTGGTTACGATAGTTCTGGATATAAGAGACACCCTCAATGCGTACATCGTAGACACGCCAACCGGCCTTGGAATTACGCATACTGTAGTTGACGGGCACCTGCGCCCCGTCATTCATTTGCATATCCGTCTTGACGACCGCACGCTTGTCGTTCGACGCGGCTTCGGCCGGGTGTACGATGACCGCATCCTCGTCGAATTTCAGTATGCCGTTCGCATAACCTTGTAGCAGGAACTTGTAAAAAACGCCGATAAACCGGTCCCTCTGCTCTTTTGTTGCAACCTTCCAGTACTTGCCGAGCACGAGATACCCGGCATAACGCATATCAAAATGCGGCACAAGAATTTCATTGATCAACGTATACAATTCTTCCTGATTCTCGCTCAGATAGTCTTTTCGGCCTCTCATTTCATCAGCCATAGTGCGTGCAGCCGTCTCAATGATCTGATGCGGCAAACGGGCCTGATCCGCCCCTGCAGCCCACGGCACAACCAAGGTTGCAACAAAAATAAAAAGGATCGAAATTCGTTTCAGCATACTTTCATGGCTCCTGAGCCTCCCCGGCTGTATGCCGGGCCGTTCAATCAACATAAGTCCGTATTGACCACGCTGATATACGTGTAATCCGACCCCTCCAGAGGCCACTAGTTCATTGTAACAAGCATTGAAGCTCTTCACTCATGAGATATATTGGACTAAAATAGTCCTAATTAACCTGTAGAACCAGAATATGTTTCGAATCAGCAGACTGACCGACTACGGCACCCTGCTCCTTGTCTTCCTGGCAGGGCAGGAGCGCCGCTTGTGTTCGGCCTCGGAAATCGCAACCGCCACGCATGTGGCCCAGCCGACTACGCAGAAGCTGCTGAAGGTGCTCGCCAGAACCGGGCTGGTCGATTCCGTCAGGGGGACGGATGGTGGCTACCGGCTGGCTCGCAACCCCAGGCTGATTACAGCAGCAGAGGTCATCGATGCGCTCGAAGGACCGGTGGCTATCACCGAATGCAGCACGGTTGATAGCGCGTGCGAACTCGAATCATTGTGCCGGGTTGGCGGCGCATGGCAGAAAATCAATGGCGCAATTCGCATTGCCCTTGCAGACATCACGTTGGCCGACCTCGAACATCCGCCCATTGATTTTCCATCTCTGGACCTGACTCAAAATGCAGGTAAACGCCCTGCTGCGGCAAGCTGACCGGCTAACTCACCACCCTATGCCACACGGAATGACACGATGTCTGTAAAAAACAGCGAAGTAGAAGATTTTGTCGACCGAAAATATCGCCATGGCTTTGTGACCAATATCGAGAGTGATACGGTTCCACCCGGACTCGATGAAGATGTCATACGCCTGATCTCACGCAAGAAAGATGAACCTCAGTTCATGCTCGACTGGCGGCTTAAGGCATACCGACACTGGCTGAAGATGCACGAACCGGACTGGGCGAAGCTAAACATTGATCCAATCGATTATCAGAAGATCTCATACTACTCGGCACCAAAGCAGAACGATGACGGACCCAAAAGCCTCGATGAGGTCGATCCGAAACTCCTCGAGACCTATGACAAGCTCGGTATACCGCTACACGAACGCGCTGCGCTGGCCGGCGTCGCCGTCGACGCCGTTTTCGACAGCGTATCGGTGACAACGACATTCCGGGAAAAGCTGGCTGACGCAGGGGTGATTTTCTGTCCGTTTTCCGATGCCGTCAAAGACTATCCGGAACTGGTTGAGAAATATCTTGGCAGCGTGGTGCCGTACCGCGATAATTTCTTCGCCACCCTCAATTCAGCCGTTTTTTCCGACGGATCCTTTGTCTATATCCCCAAGGGAGTTCGCTGCCCGATGGAGCTTTCGACCTATTTTCGAATCAATGAAGCCAATACCGGGCAATTCGAGCGCACACTGATCATTGCCGATGAAAGCAGCCACGTCAGCTATCTTGAGGGCTGCACAGCACCGATGCGAGATGAAAACCAGCTGCATGCTGCCGTCGTAGAGCTGGTCACACTCAAAGATGCTGAAATTAAATATTCAACCGTGCAGAACTGGTATCCGGGCGATGAAGAAGGTCGCGGCGGTATTTATAACTTCGTCACAAAACGCGCAGACTGCCGCGGGGCAAACTCGAAGGTTTCCTGGACCCAGGTCGAAGCGGGTTCAGCAGTCACGTGGAAATATCCGAGTTGCATATTGCGCGGAGAAAATTCGATCGGTGAGTTTTACTCCGTAGCCGTCACCAACAACAGGCAACAGGCCGACACCGGTACGAAGATGGTGCATATAGGCGCAAACTCGCGCAGCACCATTGTTTCCAAGGGTATCTCGGCCGGCCACGCACAGCAGTCATATCGTGGACTCGTCAAGGTTTTCCCGACTGCCGACAATGCACGCAACCATACGCAATGCGATTCGCTGCTGATGGGCAAGCAATCCGGCGCACATACCTTCCCATATATGGAAATCAAGAACCCAACGGCCATCGTTGAGCACGAAGCTACTACGTCGAAAATAGCTGACGATCAACTTTTCTATTGCCGGCAACGCGGTCTTCGCGAAGAAGATGCCGTCAATATGATCGTCAATGGATTCTGCAAAGAAGTTTTTCGCGAATTGCCAATGGAATTTGCCGTTGAAGCACAGGCGCTGCTGAATGTAAGTCTCGAAGGCGCGGTAGGGTGATCTGACTATGCTGAATATTGATAATCTGCATGCCACTGCAGGTGATACTGAAATTCTCAAGGGCCTGAGCCTTTCAATGGGTACCGGTGAGGTCCATGCCATCATGGGACCGAATGGCTCGGGTAAAAGCACGCTCGCACATGTTTTGGCAGGTCGAGACGGATATGAGGTCACAAGCGGTTCGGTGACTTTCCTCGGTGAAGACCTGCTCGATATGAAGCCGGAGGAACGTGCATGGCACGGAATTTTCCTTGGATTTCAGTATCCGATCGAGATTCCGGGTGTAAATAATACATACCTGCTCAAGGCCGCACTGAATGCACGGCAAAAGTTTCGTGGCGAAGCGGAGGTTGATGCGGCGCAATTTCTGCGGGTTATCAAGGAAAAAGCCCGAATGATGCAAATGGATCAAAGCTTCCTGAATCGCAGCGTCAACGAAGGGTTTTCAGGTGGCGAGAAAAAGCGTAACGAAGTATTCCAGATGGCCGTCCTGGAACCAAAGCTCGCGATTCTCGATGAAACCGACTCCGGTCTCGACATCGACGCATTGAAAGTTGTCGCTGCCGGTGTCAACGCACTGCGTGATAAAGATCGTTCGTTCCTGCTTATAACCCATTACCAGCGGTTGCTCGATTACATACAACCAGATTACGTTCATGTACTGGCCGGCGGACGAATCATCAAGTCCGGAGACAAGACACTGGCTCACGAACTCGAGGCCAGGGGCTACGACTGGGTACTTGAGGCAGCGGTGACTTAAGTCATGGAGAAAGGAACTCAAACCCGTGACGAGCGCTCAGCGACTGCGCTGACAATCATTGAAGATGCGTTCGAAAAACTGCGTACGCACCCGGACGAGCGCTCTTCCGAGTGGCTGGAACCAGTGCGCGAGAAGGCATTCGAGACTTTTCGCGGAACGGGGTTTCCGCGGGTAAAAGACGAGGACTGGAAATACACGAACCTGACCGGGTTTGCCGAACGCAGCGCCCGATACCTGCAAAACCAGCCGACGGGCGACAGTGACGGTGTCATCGAAGCTTTAATCGACGATCTGCCGATCAACGAAAATGAAATCCGGATTGTTTTCATCAACGGTCTGTACAGATCCGACCTGTCGACCCTGATCGAATCAGCTCCCGGCCTGGAATTGATCCCCTACTCGGCCGCCGATATTTCCACTGGCAAGAAAATTTTTCGTCACCAACCCGTCGATCATAATGCGCTGATCGCACTGAACACATCCTTTCTGATCGACGGTCTCGCTATCAATATCACCGACAATCATAAGATTGAATCTCCCATCCATGTTGTTTATGCCGCCGATGGACAGCCTGCCGCCGCACATCCGCGATTGTCCATCAATATCGGTCGAAATGCCGATGCCATGGTTATTCAGCATCATGTCAGTGCAGGCGAATGCCTGACCAATGCCGTAACCAGCATCGACTGCGCCGAGCATGCACAGCTATTCTTTGTCCGATTTCAGAATGAGAGCAAGCAATCAATGCATGTCGCCAACCAGATCGTTCGCGTGGCCGCTGATGGCCGTTTTGACAGCGTCAACATCGACTTCGGCGGCCAACTGGCACGTAATGATCTTGAGGTTGATTTGCTCGGTGAGCGGGCCGCTGCAAATTTATACGGACTGTTCATGTCGAATGAAAAGCGTCATGCCGACAATCACCTGCGTGTCGACCATCATGCTCTGAATACGACGAGTATAGAGAGATACCGTGGCATTCTGGACGACATGTCACGCGGCGTATTCAACGGCAAGATCATTGTGCATCCGGGTGCCGACGGTACAGATGCACAAATGAATAACCGCAACCTGTTGCTGAGCGAACGAGCCGAAATCGATACGAAACCCGAGCTCGAGATTTATACGGATGATGTCAAGTGTGCCCACGGTTCGACAACCGGACAACTTGACATGGACTCGATGTTTTATCTGCGTGCCCGCGGCGTACCTGAAACGATCGCAAGAACGATGCTCGTTGGCGCTTTTGCGCAAGAAATCATCAATCATGTTCGGCCAAAATCGCCACGCCTGGCCGATTACCTCGGTGAACAAATGGGCAAACAATTACCGGATATTGCCTGATCATGCCCAGACCAAACCAGCAAACCGAACCTGTGACAAATCTCGATATCGACCGGATACGGCGTGACTTTCCAATTCTGGCACAGGAGATAAATGGGCACCGGCTCGCATTTCTTGACAGTGCCGCATCTTCACAACATCCACAGAGTGTCATCGATGCCGTTCGTCACTACTATGAGCGGGATCATGCGAATGTGCATCGCGGTGTGCACACACTAAGCCATCGCGCAACTGAAGCATACGAAGGGGCTCGCGAGAAAGTTAGACATTTCATCAATGCGGCATCAACCCGCGAGATTGTATTTACGCGCGGCACGACCGAAGCAATCAACCTGCTTGCCGCCGGTTTAGGCCAGAGCATCGGTTCCGGTGACGAAATCATCATTTCTCATCTCGAACATCACTCGAATATCGTGCCATGGCAAATGCTGTGCGAACGCCGCGGCGCAGTCCTCAAGGTAGTTCCCATTAATGAGCGGGGCGAAATCATCATGGATGATTACCTTGCACTCCTCGGCCCGCGCACACGGCTCGTCGCAATGGCGCAAGTATCCAATGCGCTGGGCACGATCAACCCGGTAGACCGGATCATCGCGGCAGCAAGAACGCGCGGTATACCCGTGCTGATCGATGGCGCCCAGGCGGTCCCTCACCAGGCCGTTGATGTGTCGGCTCTGGACTGCGATTTCTATGCATTTTCCGGTCATAAAATGTTCGGACCGACCGGCATCGGCATACTCTATGCGCGCGAAGCATGGCTCGAGCGCCTGCCTCCGTATCAGGGTGGCGGCGACATGATTCGGACGGTCAGTTTCGAAGGGACGACCTACAACGACCTGCCGTATAAATTTGAGGCCGGCACACCGAATATAGCCGGCGCCATCGGCCTCGGTGCTGCCATTGACTATGTGCTTGACGTCGGCATGGATAATATACAGGCGCATGAAGCCGTTTTGCTCGATTATGCGACCCGGGCCCTCAGCGAAGTCGACGGCATACAGATCATAGGCACCGCCGAACACAAAGCCGGCGTACTGTCCTTCAACCTTGACGGCATTCATCCGCATGATCTGGGTACGGTACTCGATCATCAGGGGATTGCCATTCGTACCGGTCACCACTGCGCGATGCCGGTCATGGAATTTTTCGGTATTGCCGGCACAGCACGCGCTTCACTGGCATTTTATAACTGCCGGCAAGACATCGAACAATTGATTGAAGGTCTGCAACTGGCTATCCGGATGTTTCGCTGATGGATATTACGGATGACCTGCAGACGCTCTATCGTGAAACTGTGCTCGCCCACAGCCGGCACCCGCATAATTTCATGCGTCTCGAACCTGCCGATCGTGTCGTCATTGGGCACAATCCTTTATGCGGCGACAAACTCACTCTATATCTGCGCCTTGCCGATGATCGAATCGAAAACCTGGCGTTCGAAGGTACCGGGTGTGCGATTTCGATGGCATCAGCCTCAATCATGACCGAATCAGTCAAACACCATGATCTAGAAGATGCACAACATGAAATCGACAGAATCATGCGGCAATTTGAATCACCAGAGACTGATAAAGCAGCTATCGAAGGCGATATGGCGGCGCTGGGCGGTGTGCGTGCTTTTCCTTCACGCATCAAATGCGCAACACTGGCATGGAAAACTCTGGAAGCAGCGTTACGTCAAAACACTCAGACAACAACGACGGAAGAATAGGCTATGTTTGGACCGAATAGTGAACCGGTAACCCTGAAACGAGACGTCGAAGTCGTACTCGTACCCGATGGTTTTCCGGTCACACTGAATACAGACAATCTCGTTTACATCACTCAGGCAATGGGTGGCTGTTATACTATTTATTTTGAAGGCAACCTGTTTCGGGTTGGCGCACTGGATGCCGACGCGCTAGGCAAGGAGCCGTTTGAGCCGCCAAAGCTGCCCGACAGTGCGTCAGACGAAGAGTTCAACCAGCTGGTCTGGGACCAGATGAAAACTGTTTACGACCCGGAGATCCCCATCAATGTCGTCGATCTGGGCCTGATCTACGAGTGCGGTATCTCAAAACTTCCGAATAGCGAGCGCTACGTCTACATCGAAATGACGCTGACCGCCCCCGGCTGCGGCATGGGCGAAATCCTTGTTCAGGACGTGCGCGAGAAGGTCGGCATGATACCGACAGTCGGCAAAGTCGATGTTGAGCTGGTTCTTGACCCGCCCTGGAATCAAAGCATGATGACCGAGGCGGCGCAATTGGAAACCGGCCTGCTCTGATTTCAACTTCATGAAAAGACTCACATTACTCAGGCACGCCAAGTCCAGCTGGGGGCAACGCGGCCTGGCCGATCACGACCGGCCGCTGAATCAACGCGGTCAACACGATGCACCGATCATGGGTCGCCGGCTGATCGCTCACGGCGTGCGACCGTCACTGGTTGTAACGAGCTCGGCAAAACGGGCCCGGCAAACGGCAAAATTACTGGCCCGGGAAATCGGTTACCCGATCGAATTCCTGCAAACTGAAAAGGCACTCTATGCGGCTGACCCGGCAACAATTCTTGATGTCATCAAAGCACAGGAAGATACATTCAGCGACATCGTTGTCTGTACGCACAACCCCGGCATTACGGATCTGGCCAACCAGTTGAGCGGCCAATCAATCGACAACGTACCCACTTGCGGCATGGTAATCATCGAAGCTGACACCGATAACTGGAGCGAGATCAATACTTCACCCCGTAAATTCATCACCTTCGATTACCCCAGAAAGCTTCGCTAAGCTCCTCGCCGCCAGGATGCTGGCAAGTGAAAGTAACTCCCATGATCCGGCGGGGACTTAAAAAACACTTGGCAATTAACCAGAAATCGTCACTGACGTTATATGCAAAATTGTTTGATATCAATTGCTCTTTGATACTTGATCTGAATCCTCGTTTGCAGACTTGACCTCTACAAGAACTATACTGACCGGACGGTCGCCGACGTTCTCTGCAAAGTGCTTGCCGAGTGCCGGCATCCAGGATGCATCACCCGTTTCTTCCGTTATATCGAATGAGCCACGATCGTCGAGGGTAATTCGTAAAGTGCCACCGGAAACTACATATGAAAATTTTGCCGGATGAGTATGCCAGTCATCTCGCTCTCCCGGTTGAATTGAATATCGAACCACACGTACATGCTCATTTTCCAGAAGAACCTTGTACATACTGGACGAGACGATGACCGGATCAATCTCCTCCGCATAAGAATCAACGGGGCAGAACATGGCTGCCATTACTAAAATAATCACAGTTTTCATTGTTCGGAATACCTTGAAACTGAAGAAAAATAATACCAAGTCACTCCTGTCCAGCCGGAGACTGACCAAGCGCAGGTAAAGTCAATCGTGGGAGTCCGAAATAGACAGTAGCGGGTTTTGGTAATAGTATCAGCTACAGACTGGATTCAACCTGATCCAGCCTGACGGCGGGTTCGGTTATGATCCTTTAGCATGCTGATAGTCAGTTAGATATTAGCGAGAACCCGGATCGGTCTTTAAATCACAAATTATGGATAAGAAATGAGTGATGTGACAGTAGGAATTATATTTCTGGTAGTTATTGGCGGCTTGATATTGTGGAGCGGTCTTTACGCCCTGTAGATTAATGTGTGTGGCCGGTTCTGACCGACTACACCTGCTCTCGCGATATTCTCTGCGGGAAAATCGTGTTGTGTTCACCACAGGGCGAAAGCAGATTTTTCAATTTGACCTGGCTTGTTACCCGGTTCTGCCCTGATTTCACGCTACTCGCGTATTCTCATTTCCGCCCACCTGCGTGTGCAGGTAGTCATCGTAGCTGCCTGTGTAATCGATGATTCCATCGGGCGTCATATCAATTATGCGTGTTGCCAGTGACGATACAAACTCCCGGTCATGACTGATAAAAATCAGTGTGCCGGGATAGTTGGCCAATGCCAGGTTCAAAGCCTCGATGGATTCCATATCGAGGTGATTTGTCGGTTCATCCATAACCATCACATTGGGCTTTTGCAGAATCAGTTTGCCGAACAGTAACCGCCCCTCTTCGCCACCTGAGACGACCTTTACCGATTTCTCGCTGTCATCTCTGGAAAACAGCATTCGGCCCAGCGTGCCTCGCAATAGTTGCTCATCCGCACCCTCAGGCTGCCATTGCGTGATCCATTCAAACAGGGTCATGTCCCGATCGAACTCTGCGGCATGATCCTGGGCAAAGTAACCTGTCTTTGTGTTCTCAGACCATTTTACTTCACCGCTGTCAGGGCTGAGTTCTTCCAGCAAGCAGCGAGCCAGTGTGGTCTTACCGATACCGTTCGGTCCAATAATGGCCACCCGGGAGCCTGCTTCAATGGCCAGATCAAGACTCTCAAACAGGGGACCTTCGTCGAAGGCTTTGCTCAGGCCTGTTGCTTCTACTGCGAAACGTCGTAACGGCTTGTCCTGTTCAAAGCGAATAAAGGGACTGACCCTGCTCGACGGCTTGATATCCTCAAGCTGGATTTTCTCCAGCTGACGGGCGCGAGAAGTTGCCTGACGTGCCTTTGAGGCATTCGCCGAGAAACGACTGACAAAGGCCTGCAGCTCGGCCATTTTGGCTTTCTTTTTTGCATTGTTCGCCTGCATGCGCTCGCGTGCCTGCGTGGCGGCCGTCATGTATTCATCATAATTACCGGGAAACATACGCAGTTCGCCGTAATCAAGGTCGGCCATGTGCGTGCAGACACTGTTAAGAAAGTGCCGGTCATGCGAGATGATGACCATCGTTGACTTGCTGTTATTCAGATATCCTTCAAGCCAGCGAATCGTGTTGATGTCCAGATTATTGGTCGGCTCATCGAGCAGTAAAATATCCGGATCGGAAAACAGTGCCTGGGCCAGTAACACCCTGAGCTTCCAGCCTGGTGCAATGGCACTCATCGGACCTTCGTGCTGTTCGATGGAAATACCGATGCCTTCCAGCAGTTCACTTGCCCGCGATTCGGCAGTATAGCCATCGAGTTCTGCGAATTCGACTTCGAGATCCGCGACTCTCATGCCCTCCTCATCGCTCATCTCAGGCAGTGAATACAGACGCTCGCGCTCTTGCATTACCTGCCACATTTTCTCGTGCCCCATGATCACCGTATCCAGGACCCGGTAATTCTCATACGCAAACTGATCCTGACGCAGCTGGCCGATCCGTTCATTGGGATCGGTCGACACATTGCCCGCAGTCGGCTTCAGTTCACCCGCGAGAATTTTCATGAAAGTCGATTTGCCGGAACCGTTCGCACCAATCAGGCCATAACGGTTGCTATGACCAAAAGTGACGGAGACATTTTCAAACAGGGGCTTGGCGCCGAATTGAATCGAAAGATTTGCTGTAGAGATCAAGGCTGTGTATCCGGTTGTTGAATGACTGAATCGATGCCCGAAAAGACCCTGCAACCAGTCCGCAAGCGTCTGATTAGAAAGGGATTTAAGTTCTTTTATCTCGTTCGGGCGGGCGGCATGATAGCAGAAATATTGGTATGAGGGGGGCACACTTCAGCCACCTGGTACCTGCTCGGACGCCCCACGGGTTGCGTTCGCCCGGGATATTGCGCAGTATCCGCGTGCGATCTACGTTTTGGCCTGCCTTTCAGGTACCCGTCCGGTTTTCGGATGTCCAATCCAAGTCACCCATAACGATCAGGTTGTTCGTTACCGCGCCCGATTTGCGCGCGGCATTTTGTTTGTTATGGAGGCCAAGAATGGCTATAGGAACTGTTAAATGGTTTAACCCCGCCAAGGGTTTTGGATTCATCGAACCGGAAAGTGGCGAAAACGACGTTTTCGTGCACGCCAGTGCAGTCGAAAGTGCCGGCATGGGCACGTTGACCGAAGGTCAGCGCGTCAGTTACGACATCGTTTCGGAGCGCGGCAAGTCGGCAGCCGGTAACCTGAAAGCAGTCTGACTGTACGAGACCGGCGTTTGTATTACGCCTGTTTCGTGGAAGAAAAGGCGGTCCGTCAGGATCGCCTTTTTTTATTTCGACTTGCGCATAATGTCGATCAGGGCAAAGTGCAGAAACAGTGGTAATAGATGCCGCGTGGATCATTCAGCCCGGAGAACTGACCAAGTTCACGCTCCATGCGCTGCATCAGGCGCTCTGCCAAAGAGCCGGTCCAGCCGCGATCAAACTTGATTCCGGTTACACTGAGCAAACTAACCGCCTTGCCGACAAACTCCAATGCAACCCGCTCACCGAAGGTCAATTCGGGTTCGACGGCTTGCACACTATATTCACCCTCGGCCAGACCCGCGAGTTCGGCTGCTGATCGAACGGCATCATCCAGACCGCCAATTTCATCAATAAGTCCTACAGCCAGGGCATCACTGCCGGCCCAAACACGCCCCTGTGCCAAATTATGTGCTCGATCATAAGACAAGCCACGTGCATCAGCGACCTTACTGACAAAAATTCGGTAAGCATCCTCAACACTTAACTGCAGATACTCTCTAGCCTGCTCGCCAAGTTCACGGTCGACCCGGAGTTGGCCCGATAACTTCGTCGTACCGATCCCGTCAATATGAATACCAATACCATCCAGACTACGCTGAAACGTCGGCATAAGAGCCCCGACACCGATCGAACCGGTAATTGTCGTCTCGCTTGCCAGGATCTGATCGGCAAGCATGGCGATGTAGTAACCACCCGATGCTGCAACTGTGCTCATTGACACGACCAATGGCTTGCCCATCAATTTCAACTGTACGAGACGATCGAAAACAACCTCGGAAGCAAACATGCTGCCGCCCGGACTGTCGATCCGCAAGACAAGCGACTTGATCAGATCATCATTTGCAACCCGGTCTATCGAGGCGGCCAGCGAGTCACCTCCGATTGTGCCGACTGGAGCTTCGCCATCGATAATTTCTCCCGAAGCAACGAGCACAGCAACTTTCGGTTTTCCGGGCCGCTCGATCTGTTTTGCTCGCGTGCGTGAAAGATAGTCGCGAAAATCAATACTGCTGTAGGTACCCTGATCATCGGCACTCGGTCCTGCCAATTCGATCAGGCGCTTCTCAATTTCCTCGCGTCCGGCCAGGCTGTCAACGAGGCCGGCATCCAGTGCCAGCTGTGCTGTATTGCCGCCCGTATTACGCAGATTTTCGATAAACTGATTCGCATAATTATCCAGATCTTTCGGTTCCAGGTGGCGCGCTGTGCCAACATCATTCTTGTATGCACTCCACAATACATCGAGCCAGCGCTTACTGGCTTCGCGATCAGCCGGGGACATGTCATCACGAATATACGGCTCGACAAATGACTTGTACTTACCGACCCGAAACACGTTCAAGTCTACTTTTAATTTATCGAGAATGCCTTTGAGATAGGTACGGAAGTATCCGTAGCCATCAATGTACACAACACCGAACTCATTCAAATAAATCTCATCGGCAAAGGCGGCGAGATAGTATTGATCCTGTGAAAAAGTGTCACCTACGGCAATGATCGGCTTGCCTGCATCACGCACCTTGCCCAGCGCGGCCGAAACGGTTTGCAATTTAGCCAAACCGCCGCCTGTGAGGCCATCCAGATTCAGAGCGACCGCCTTGATCCGATCATCGTCTGCCGCTGCACTCAGACTTTCAGTCACATCGGTCAATAACGTCTGTGGAATATCTGCACCCTGGGCCTCGGCAATGGCAAGTTCCAGCGGATCACCTGCAATTTGATCAACAAGAACACCATTTAGCGCAACGACGAGCACCGCAGACGACGGGATCTTGAATTCTGTCTCAGCCAGACCGGCAAAGATCAGGCCCAGAATAAACAACATCAGGAGAATTTGGAAAAATCTCCGGAGATTATTCAGAAACCGCCAAATAAAGCGCAGGAATCTCATCAGATTAACAGCCTTTGGATTTGTATCGATTCAATCATCAATGTTCAGTCGCCTTCATGTCACCTGTCTTCATTATTATAGGTCACTGTGTATATCACTCCGCGCATGTCATCACTCACCAGAAGCGCACCATCGGGCGCAACCAGCAGGTCAACCGGACGTCCGTATATCTGCTGCTCATCATTCATGAAACCCACCATAAACGGTTCGTAGCTGACCGGTTCGTCCCCATTCAAGCGCACCAGCGAAATACGATATCCCGTCTTGCCGGCCGACTTACTCCGATTCCACGAACCATGCTCGGCGATAAATATCTGCCGGCGATACTCTTTCGGGAACATCGATCCGGTGTAAAAACGCATACCAAGGGCCGCGGCATGCGGATCCAGTGACTGTGCCGGTGAAATTGCATTGGAACAGCGACCGATCGCACCAAACTTTGGATCGGCAATATCGACACCGTGACAATACGGAAATCCGAAATCGAGACCCGCTCGTTCGGCACGGTTCAATTCATCCGGCGGGATATCATCGCCCAGCATATCGCGGCCATTATCAGTAAACCAGAGTTCCCCGGTTCCCGGATGCCAATCGAATCCGAGAGAATTACGTATTCCAAGAGCGAAAACTTCACGCTGGGAACCCTCCGCATTCATCCGCAACATGACTGACTGTTCCGGGGCTTCACAGATATTGCACGGCGCGCCGATACTCACATAAAGTTTGTGATCCGGCCCGAATGCGATGTACTTCCATGCATGTAATTTGCCCTTATAGGACAGTTCATCAGCAATCACTTCCGGCTTTCCCGGGTCCGTGAGCCGATTTTCAATGTCGGGATATCGCACGATTCTTTTTGACTCGACTACGTATAGCGCACCGTCGGCAAAGGTAATGCCGTTCGGCATGTCGAGGCCAGTCGCCATCGTAATTACCCGCGGTATGCCCGTAAATGCATTCGTAACCGCATAAAGCTTACCAAGCCGCCGGGTACTGACAAATAATGTACCTTTGTCGCCCAATGCCATAGACCGTGCATTTGCCACACCCTCAACCAGAGTTCTGACCGAGAAGCCATTCGGCAAAATAAAATGCATCTCAGCATCTTCAACCGCTGCGGCCTGCAATGTACAGCATGGCATGACGATCATTACAGCAACGAGTTGAGTCCAGATTCGAACTATCGAATTCATACTGTCATTCTCCAAGCATGAACAGAGATAAATCAGGCCAGAACGTGATCAACAATACTGCAAATAACAGCATCATCAGGAATGGAAATGTCGCAAGATATACTCTCACAATCGATTGCTCAAAACGATAGCTCGATATGAACAGGTTAAGCCCGACCGGAGGCGTCAAAAAACCCAACTGCATCGTAGCGAGAAATACGATACCCAGATGTACCGGATGTATTTCATAGATCTGCGCGATGGGTAAAATCAGCGGCACAACCAGCACGAGGGCAGAGAAAATATCCAGAATAGCCCCAAGAATCAGTAAAAAAACGAACAGCAACAGCAAAAAACTCACTGACCCGCTGACGTATTGATTGACAATGCCAACCAGCATCTCGGGCACCTGTGCATCGATCAGATAATTCGTCGATGCCAGTGACACTCCCAATATTAAAAGAATACCGCCAACGAGTACCATGGACTCACGAATTATCCCGGGCAATTGACGCCACTTGACATCGCGCAGCACCACAACTTCGACGATCAGCACATAAACAGCCGTGACGGCAGCGGCCTCGGAAACAGCAAAATAGCCGCTATAAATGCCGCCAAGCACGATAAAAGGCAACGGGATCTCCCATGCCGTTGCCTTCATCGCAGCAGCAATCTCGCCAAAAGAAAACTGACTCAACGGTTTCCTGTTGTCCCGATTGACCCACAGTGAATAGCCGCCCATGAAAATCATCATCACGACACCCGGCAAAATGCCGGCCAGGAACAGGTCATCAATCGGTACTTCGGCGACGATTCCGTACAGAATCAGGGGCAAAGATGGCGCGAACAACAGACCCAGACTGCCCGCTGAAGTGACGAGTCCGAGACTGAACTTTTCTGTATAACCGGCATGACCCAAAGCCGGGTACAAGACTGCTCCAAGCGCAACGATCGTCACGCCCGATGCACCGGTGAATGCAGTGAAAAGAGCGCATGCTGCAATCGATACCAATGCCAGACCACCCGGCATCCAGCCAAGCAATGCGCTGGTCAGGCGCACGAGACGAGAGGGTGCTCGACTTTCGCTGAGCAAATATCCGGCAAATGTGAATAACGGAATTGCGAGCAGGATGGGCATTTCGGCAATACCGAAAATCTCGATTGGCATGGCCGACAGCGAAATATCACTGCGGGCATAACCCAGCATCGCACTCATCGCAATGACAACAAATAGCGGCGCTCCGAGTAACGCAAGCAGCACGAGTGCAGCGTAAATCATGACCGCCTCATCGCGTAAATGATGTCACGCAAGTGTCGCAGACTCCATATGCCATAGCGGCAGGCGATAAGCAAAAATGCAACCGGCAAAATCAGCTGGAACGGCCAGGCCGGCAGATCATTTAACAGCAGGTCGCCATATTCTTTGGAATCACCAACGAACACGACGGCATACCATGCCAATGTGCCGACGACACCTGTTGAAAAGCTGTCAACGATGAAGGCAGCCCATACTTGAAGACTGTCCGGCAGCATTCGAGACAGCACATCAACAACGATGTGCCGGCGATCGCGAGACGCAGCGATCGCCCCGAGCATCGTGACCCAGAGCACCATCAATCGTAACGCCTCGTCACCCCAGGATAACCCGGAGTCGAATGCATTGCGCATGACTATCTGTGCCGCCGCCAGTATGATCATGGCCGACAGGACGAGTACTAATGAGGCGGTCTCGACAAAGCGGCCAAATCGCTCGGCCTTGTCGAGCAGGCCGGATTGTTCTTCGGAGATACTCACTCAGTCGAGTTTAACGCAGCCTGGTTCGTGTCCACATCTTTGTGGAAATCGGCGATATAGCCGAGAAGTTGTTCAAGCAATTTAACTGAAAATGCACCCTGCTCCGCCATCTTCCGATTGGATGCGGCAGCCGTCTGGCGCCAGGACGGCACCAGCTGCGGATCCACATCGACAAACCTGAGGCCGCTTGATCGCAACGCTTCTTCAGCATCAAGGTTATCCTGAAGATTACGTTTCTCAAATACCTCGTAAACCCCGGTCAGCACTTCTCGCATAACGCCCTGATCAGCCGCACTGATACGTTTAAATGCCCTATTGTCAATGACCAGTACGCCGAGCGTATAAGCAAACGGCACCGACGTCACATACTTGACCTTCGTGTACCACTGCAAAACAACGGCACCGACCGGAGGTGTTGCAACATATTCGAGCAAGCCGGTCTGCAATCCGGTCAGTACGTCAGTAAGTGGCAATACAACGGGTGATAGTTGCATTGCTTGCATGGCCTGATAACTGATGTTATCGCCTTCAGGCACCCAGACCTTATGGCCACGCAAAGCCTGCAAATCAGTAATCGGTTCGGCGCCCATGAGTTTGGCAAAACCACCGCCGGCAAAACCAAAGCTGACAAAACCTGCTTCGTCGAGCCCCTTCATCAGAACCGGATCCATCCGCTGACGCACATAATCAACTTCAGCCTGACTTTGAAATACCATCGGCAAACCGTAGATCACGATATCGCGATAACGTTCAGCCAGACCCGTCGCAGTAAATGCCCCGCCCTGCAACTGTCCAATGCGGATCTTGCGCAGCACCTTCTTCTCGCTACCCATGATACCGCCGCCATATAACTTGAGTTTGACCCGCCCGGCAGTCTTTTCCTCGATCTCTTTAGCGGCAGCCTTCAGATCGATCATCCATTGCGAGCCTTCGGGAGCATAGGTCGCAAGCTTGAAGGTTTTAGCCTGAACTTCGGTGATCGGCGCAAATGACAGTGCAAAAACGAGGAAGCTCGAAGTCAGACCAGGAAAAAGACGCATTCATTAATCTCCGAAGTTCGCAGCGCAAGCAAACTAAAAATAGTCATCGGCCGAAGCCAGCAGATCCTTCGCTTGCTTCTGTGCCAGCTGGTTAGTCAACGTAAAACCTGCCTGTTTGACCTCGGCGACAAGCACTTCGTTCAATAACCGATCGTGCAATTCTCGCTCATACATGAGTCGCGCGTAACCTCGGGCATATTCAACTTTGACACTCAGGTCTCGCCCCCCCGTCAGGGCCAGCGCCTTTTCAAAGTAGGCCCGGCCAACTTCGGGATTGCCGCCGAGCGCAGGTGGCCTTAACGTATTGAGAATACCAAGATACATATTGACGGATCCTGCATTCTCAGCCGCACCGATGGCCAGCAGGCGCTCAAGGGCGAGTTCGACTTTGGGTAATCCGGTCAATGCACCGAAATCAGCACTATGTGCACGGATATACGACAAATAACCCACCGAATAACTATACAGGGCATCCGTATCACGCTGTTTCAACAGACCTATGACAGCCTCATAATTCTCGAAGTCCAATGAATCCAGGTTGCAGGTACGATGTTGCTGGGCACAGAGTGCTTGCTCACCATAGTCACGAGCCCGTGTTGTCAGCGTCCTGGCACGATCCGGATCGTCGACAAATGCAGTGCCATACACTGCATAAAGCCGGGCAGCGGCACCCACTGTTTCAGGATCGTTCGGAGAAGAGCGAACCATGCTGTCAAGAAGCAACATGAAGGCCGGCATGCCTTCGCGCACCAGCTCAGGGTCATCCTGATCAAGGATTGAAACGGACAGATTATCGGCCATATGAGCGCCGGCAGAAGCGGCGATACTCGCGCAACCCGTGGAAAAAATGGCCGTGGCGGCGAGGTACAGAGCGACGAGAATCCTGGTGTCTGACACCAATTTTTCTCCCGGCAATCCTGATTTAGCCGATCTTCTCTTTGATGCGCGCCGACTTGCCGCTGCGTTCACGCAGGTAGTAGAGCTTGGCACGCCGGACATCACCGCGTCGCTTTCTCTGGATGCTGGCAATGCCTGGGCTATGGGTCTGAAACACGCGCTCGACGCCTTCGCCATGTGAAATCTTGCGTACCGTGAAAGACGAATTCAAGCCACGGTTGCGCTTTGCTATTACTACACCTTCATAAGCCTGTAATCGCTCGCGACTGCCTTCCTTGACCCTAACCTGCACGATGACGGTGTCGCCCGGCGCAAAATCCGGAATGTCTGTCTTCATCTGTGCGGCTTCAAAATTCTCGATTATGTTACTCATTTGTTCTATCCGCCTTGCGCTCAAGAGCTCTGTTCGTTCATTTCAATGTCGGACGGGGCCATCCCCGGCCAGTTTCAATTCTCGTTCCTCAAGAAACTCGCGTAATAATCGCTGTTCCTCTTCATTCAACTCGCGCCTGTCCAGCAATTCCGGACGACGCAGGCAGGTCCTTCCCAACGCCTGTTTCAGACGCCACTGCCGAATCGCCTCGTGGTCACCCTCGAGTAATACCGACGGGACAACCCGACCTCCGACCGTCTCAGGACGCGTGTAATGAGGACAATCGAGCAGATCATCCATAAACGAATCCTGTTCTGCCGAGGCTTCATCGCCCAGCACCCCCGGCAGCAACCGGGCCACCGCATCGATGACGGCCACTGCCGCAATTTCTCCACCGCTCAGGACAAAGTCACCGAGCGAAATTTCGTCATCCGCTTCTCTTTCGAGCAATCGCTCATCGAAGCCCTCGTATCGACCCGCGACCAGCAAAATACCCGGCAGCGTCGCAAACTGCCGCGCGACATCCTGATCAAATCTGCGCCCCTGAGGGGTCAGAAATATGACCGGACTACCGACCGGCATGCTGGCCCGCGCATGACTAATCGCAGCGCTGATCGGCTCAACCTTCAGCACCATTCCCGGGCCACCGCCATATGGACGGTCATCGACGGTTCGGTGCACATCATTCGTAAACTCTCGAGGATCAACCGTATTAATACCGATCAACCCGCGCCGTACAGCGCGCCCGCAGACGCCAAAATTCGTTGTCGTCGCAACAAATTCCGGAAATAGCGTCACGACACGAAACTCCATGCCCTTTTTTCTATCCTTGCCGAATTCATCCCGGCGATCAGAACTCCGGATCCCAATCAACGGTGATCGTCGCCGTATCGAGATCGACACTTTTGACGATCCGGTCCATAACAAATGGAATCAGGCGACGTTGTTCGCCCTGCAATACCAGGACATCGTTCGCACCTGTTTCCAGCAAACTCTCAACGACGCCGAGGTTAACGCCCTCCATTGTCGCTACCCGCAATCCAACCAGATCACGCCAGTAATATTCGTTCCGCCCGGTCTGCGCAAACAACTCCCGGTTCACGAGAATATTTGCGCCAATCAGACCTGAGGCTGCATCGCGGTCTTCAATCCCCGCAATTTGTGCCACCAGACCTTTGCCCTGCTCACGACCTGCTGCCAGTTCAACTTGTTCAACAATACCCGAACGCTCCAGGCACCAAGGCCGATAGCTCAGGATATTTTTGCGGGGCTCGGTATATGAAATGACCTTGACCCAGCCCCTTACGCCATACAGCCCGGCAACACGACCGACGACAACTAACTTATCGTCCACACCGAAAGCGCAGACCCTGGCGCCGAACTACTCGGCAGCCGTCTCGGCCGGCTCCCCCTTGGTCGACGATTCCTGCGTCTTGCGAAAATTCTTTAGCAACGTTGACACACGATCAGACGGTTGAGCCCCGTTGCCGATCCAGTGTTCAATGCGCTCGATATCGACACGCAATTTTTCCTCGGCGCCACGAGCGACCGGGTTAAAAAAACCAACTCGTTCAATATAGCGACCATCGCGTCGATTACGCTGGTCCGTCACAACAATGTGATAGAAGGGGCGCTTCTTGGCGCCACCGCGGGACAATCGGATGCTGACCATAACTCGGTTCTTTCCTCTCAAAAAAATAGGCCGGCGGATCGGGCAACCCCAATACGGATCGGCTTAATCGGTTAATTTTACTGGAATCTGCGGGAATGTAAAATGAGATTGTCCCCTTTTACATTCCGGTCAGCCCACGCATCATTCGCTGCAGATTCCCGCCCTTGCCGAGCTTGCCCATCATTTTCTGCATCTGGACATGCTGCTTGAGCAGCCGGTTGACGTCCTGGATAGCCTGCCCTGAACCCAGTGCGATGCGACGTTTTCGTGAGCCTTTGATCGCTTTGGGGAAGCATCGCTCCTCCGGGGTCATCGAGTTAATGATCGCTATTTGCCTGGCAATCGCCCTGGAATCGACCTGACCGGCAAGTTTACCGGCATCGACCCCACCGGGGATCGGCAATTTTTCAAGCAGGCTTTCCACCCCCCCCATACTGGCCATCTGACTGAGTTGATCGCGCAGATCAGCGAGATCGAATCCCTTGCCCTTCTTGACCTTTTTGGCGAGTTTCTGAGCCTTTTCCTGATCGACATTTTGCTGAACTTCCTCAACGAGGCTCAGAACGTCTCCCATTCCCAGAATACGCGATGCCATGCGATCAGGATAGAAGGCCTCGAGGCCCTCTATGTCCTCACCGGTACCGATGAAGCGGATCGGCTGATCGGTCACGGTGCGTACCGATAATGCGGCACCGCCACGTGCATCTCCATCAGCCTTGGTCAAAATCACGCCGGTTAGCGGTACCGCGGCGGCGAACGCAGCGGCGACATTGACAGCATCCTGTCCGGCCATGCTGTCGACAACAAACAGTGTTTCTACCGGGGCAATTTGCCCGTGAATTTGTCCAAGTTCATCCAGCAATTCCTGATCAAGGCGCGTACGTCCTGCCGTATCAAGGATCAGCACATCACTGGATCCGCGCCGCGCCGCCAGGACGGCACGCTCGGCTATCGCCAGCGGCGCATCAGCTGCATCGCTCGGACAAAATTCAGCGCCAACCTGCTCAGCCAAGCGTTCAAGCTGCAGGATGGCAGCCGGTCGTCTTGTATCCAGACTGGTTAACATAACCTTCCTGGCGTGCCGCTGCCGGAGATACAAGGCCAGTTTTGCCGCCGTTGTCGTCTTGCCCACACCCTGCAGGCCTGCCAGTAAAATCACGATCGGCGGCTGATGCCGAAGATTGATGCCTTCACCATCATCTCCTGCATGGCCAAGTGTTTCGGCAAGCTCGTCATGCAAAATCTTGATGAAGACCTGTCCGGGTGTCAGGCTTCGCGTGATTTCAGAACCGATTGCACGCTTACGAATCCGGGCGATGAAATCCTTAACGACCGGCAACGCGACATCGGCTTCCACCAGTGCCCGGCGAACATCACGAACCGCGCCGGTAATGTTGTCATCGGTCAGCCGACCCTTGCCACGCACCCGCTCGGCGACGGTCTTGAGCCTGGAACTCAGATTATCAAACATCGATGAACCTCTCCCCGTCTGTCAGTCCGACACAGTGAAATAAGGCATATTTTAACCCTTCCGGGCACCGCAATGTCCAAATCCAGTGCCCAATGCCAGGACCCTGTCAGTTCAATCGCTTGACAGCCTGCCTCACCGTTAGACACCATCAGCTATAATTATGGCAACGAAGGAGACCCACCCTCGTGGGTGATGACATACCCTCGGGAGTCTTATACGGACTCCTGATACTCCTGCTGATCTGTTCGGCATTTTTCTCGGGCACGGAAACGGCCCTGATGACCCTGAACCGGTATCGCCTGCGCCACAGGGCAAAATCGGGACATCGTGGTGCGAAACTCACCGAAAAGCTACTGCAAAGACCCGATCGACTGATCGGCCTGATTCTGCTCTGCAACAATCTGGTCAACGTGTTGGCAGTCCAACTGGTGACCATTATTGCTTTGCGTCTTGGCAGCCCCTTTTGGTTTGCCGCAAGCGGATTCATCTTCACGATTGTGTTGTTGATTTTCTCCGAGGTCACGCCTAAGACTCTGGCAGCGCTGCATCCCCAACGCGTCGCATTACCGGCATCGTATATTTATTACCCGCTTTCCCGTCTGCTTTCACCTTTTGTCTGGCTCATCAACCTGATCGCCAATGGTCTGCTGCGGTTGTTTGGACTCCATGTTAATGACGCCGATCACGATCATCTGACCGTCGAGGAGTTGCGCACACTCGTCACCGAGTCCGGCGCTCTGCTACCACGAAGACGTCACCAGATGCTGGTCGGGATACTCGAACTACAAGACATCACCGTCGACGACATCATGGTGCCGCACAATGAAATCGTCGGCATTGACCTGAACGATGACTGGAACCAGGTACTCGACACAATTCGAGATAGCCCTTACACGCGATTGCCGGTTTTCCGGGACAGCATCGACGATGTCATTGGTATTTTGCACATGAAACGACTCGTGCAAAGCACCGGGCTAGAAAAACTGAACCAAAATCTACTGTTGAATCTCGTAGAAGATCCGTATTTCGTCCCTGAAGGCACACCTCTGAACAAGCAGCTCGTACAATTCCAGCGGGCCCGACAGCGTACGGCTTTTATCGTCGATGAATATGGCGATATCCGGGGCATTGTGACGCTCGAAGACATTCTCGAAGAAATCGTCGGTGAGTTCACAAGCGAACCGGTACCCACACACGCCGACGTACGCCAGGACGACAAATCAGGATATATCGTGCAGGGCAGCGCCAATATCCGCACGCTAAACCGGATGATGAACTGGCACCTGCCTACCACTGGTCCAAAAACGCTGAACGGATTGATCCTGGAAACGCTCGAAGCAATTCCGGAAAAGGGTACCGGTCTGATGCTGAATGATTACCCGGTCGAAATTCTGGAAACGAGTGACAGCGTCGTGCAGTCCGCACGCATCAACGCACCGCTGACGCCACCGGCAGACTGAGCACACATGGCATGACCCTGGGAGGCCTGCTAGAGATTTGCGAGCGCATTGAGCGCTTCGGCAAGTGTTGTAACACCTATCGCTGTTAAACCGGCAATCGGTTTTTGCGGCACATTGGCAGTCGGCGCAATCGCATGACTGAATCCCAGTTTGGCCGCTTCGCTCAAACGTTCCTCACCATACGGTACTGGCCTTATCTCACCGGCCAGACCCACCTCACCAAAAACGACGACGCTTCTGGGTACCGGCATATCATTCAGGTTCGAAGCTGTTGCAATCAGCGTTGCGAGATCCGCCGATGTTTCGTTGATCTTGACGCCTCCGACGACGTTCAGAAACACATCTTCATCATGTGCGCTCATGCCGCCATAGCGGTGCAATGTTGCCAGCAACAAAGCAAGACGATTCTGATCGATACCGACTGAAACACGGCGCGGCGGTCCTCCGCCCGAACGGTCCGTCAGCACCTGCACCTCGACGAGCAAGGGTCGACTCCCCTGGTGAATCGCGGTAACGACACTGCCGACAACCGGTTCATCACGTGGTGTCAGAAAAATTGCTGATGGGTTTCTGACTTCACGCATACCCGATTCGGTCATCACGAAAATACCCAACTCATTTGCAGCACCGAAACGATTCTTCACGGTACGCAAAACGCGGTAGCGGCTGCCGGCCTCATTTTCAAAATACAAAACAGTATCAACCATATGTTCCAGTACGCGAGGTCCGGCTATATTACCTTCCTTCGTCACATGCCCGACGAGGATCACTGGTATACCGGACCCCTTGGCGAGCCGCACCAGTCGCGCTGTACATTCACGGAGCTGATTGACCGAGCCGGGTGCCGACGGCATATCGGTCGAATAAATCGTCTGCACCGAATCGATAATCAGTCCCGCGGGGCGCTCCTGCTCGGCCAGAGCGACAATGTCATCGATATCCGTTGCAGCATAAACAGTAATACCGGAAGGATTCAGGCCGAGGCGCTGCGCGCGCAACGCAATCTGCTGTAATGATTCCTCACCGCTGACATACAGCATCGTTACGTCTGCAGAGGATGAGACACAAGCCTGCAACAGCAATGTCGACTTGCCGATACCGGGATCTCCGCCCAGCAAGGTCACCGAGCCTGCGACCAGCCCTCCGCCAAGTGCGCGATCAAGCTCGGCCATCCCTGTCGATCGGCGCTCGGCTGTCTCGCTGCCAACAGCGTCGAGCCGTTCAACCTTCAGGTTTCCCGCCCAGCTTTCCCGGCCTTTGGCCGGGCCAGCTGCCGGTCTGGCCGGCTGTAATGAATTCCATTGGCCACATGCGGGACACTGTCCCTGCCACTTGATCGTTGCCGATCCGCAATCGCCGCACACATAGGATCGTTGAGACTTACTCAAAGTGTGATCTTCCTCTCAATGCGGCATTGCCGCATGGGCCACAAGGCCCGACGTTCAGCACAAAAATGAAACCTGGTTCTCACCTTAAATTTTGCTTTATCGCTACTATTCACCGCATGATTTTACAGAATTTCGCCCCTTCTCATCGTGGCAATCTTGCCGCGCCCGGAGCGTTATTGCTGATCCTCGTGACACTCATGGTGCTCGCCGGTGATCGCATGTCCGCGCTCGAATCGACATTCTATGATTTCCTGCAAAAACTACAGCCCGCGACCGCCAGTGAGCGCATTATCCTCGTCAACACTGCAACCTCGAACAACAACAGTGAATTCTGGGACATTGATCGATTTGAACCGGTTATTGATGCACTCAATGCTGCCGGTGCCGCCTTGATTGTGCCGCTCGAGGCGCCTCCCGCCAACACCCAATTGCCGGATATTGAACAACTAACCGCATTGGCCAAACTTGAAAAACGTGCCAGCAAAGGCCAAAACGACGCGAAAGAGGAAACTCTTGAGAAACAGCTGAGCGAATTTAGAAAGCAATACGAACAACGCAAAGCCATCGTCAGCACCGTTCGTGACGCCGGCAATATCGTGTTGCCGATTATCGCCCGGCCAACCCGCCAGGCGCTCGAAGAAGCTAAAGGCGAATGTCGGCGTTATACCGTTCAGCAAGTCAATGCCGAGTCAAATAGAACCCTCCTCTGGGTCCGTGAGGCTAACGGCACTCTGACATTGCCTGAAGTATTGTGTGATAGCGCGGCGAATGTCGGCTATGCACAATACTGGCCCGATGCAGACGGTGTTGTTCGTCGTAATAATCTACTCGTCAGATCGGGACACCGCGTATTTCCCTCGCTATCGCTTGCCGTCGCGCAAGCTGACCAGAAAAATTCGACGTTGCAGATCGAAGGCACCAATAATTTGCGAATCAACGAACAGGATATTCAAACCGGGCCCGGTTTCACGAACCTGATTCGCTATTACGAAGGTGATGGAGAACAGCAGGCATTTCGCTCCATCAGCGCAAATGATGTACTTTCGGCCAAAGATTCCAGCGGCCTGTTCAAAAACAATATTATTCTTGTAGGAGATCTGACGGACATTGCGACCAACGCCTATCGCACGCCGTTCGGTGGGACGATGCCAATGCCAATACTCGTCGCCACGACATTATCCAATCTGCTACAGATGGATTTCGTCTCACGCCCCTACTGGCTGGGCTCTGCTGAACTGGCCATCCTGCTGATTATCGGTGTTGTCATTCTCCTTTCCGCCCCGGTCCTGAGCATGAATCGCGCCGTCGTCGTCACGCTGGCTCTCGCTGCAACCCTGCTGACTGTCGAAGCCCTGATCCTGATGGCATATGGAGTCTGGTTACAGCTGGTGACTGCCACATTATTTTCAGTCCTGAGCATCACCTCGATACAAGCTCTGATCTCTCTGCGGGGTATCGGCGCATTAACCGGGCAAGCCGGCGCAATACACGAGACGCCAGCATCTAACCTTCTTGATGAAAACGAACATGACCTGGCATTCTCCGTACTGCGCCAGCAGCAGCCGACAGAAGAAACAAAGAAACGCCTGTACGACATTGCGATGTCACACGGCAAACGACGCGAATTTGCGAAAGCGGAGCGCGTGCTGACGTACATCGACTCGATCGATACGCAATACCGCGATGTCCGGGTGAAACTCAAAAAACTATCCGGTGTGCGCAAGAACCCGCTGCACGATGATGCTCAATCCGGCAAGGATACCGGAAATTCGGTTGCGCAACAGGCATTGGCCACCGGGTCGACTGAACGCAGACTGGGCCGTTACATTATCGAAAAAACTCTCGGTCGCGGCGCCATGGCAACCGTATATCTCGGCCGCGACCCGAAGATCAACCGCAAAGTTGCAATTAAAACCATCGCACTTGCCGAAGAATTCAGCGATGCCGACCTCGAAGCGGCCAAGGTACAGTTCATTCGCGAGGCCGAATCGGCCGGACGCCTGAATCATCCGAATATCATAATAATCTACGATACCGGCGAAGATCATAACGTCGCCTATCTCGCAATGGAATATTTCGGCGGCAAGGCACTCAATCACTATACTCAGCCGGATAACCTGTTACCGCCCAAGTGGGTGATAGAATTGACGGCCCGGGCCGCCGAAGCGCTGCATTATGCGCACGGTCAAGGCGTTGTTCACCGCGATATCAAGCCGGCCAACCTCATGTATGACGCAGCGACCGATGAATTAAAAATAACCGACTTTGGTATTGCACGTCTGACTGACACGAGTCGAACGAAGACCGGCATCATTCTTGGCACGCCGTCATACATGTCGCCAGAGCAACTGGCCGCAAGCGCCGTGACCGGCGAATCGGATCTGTATTCGCTGGGTATCACGATGTACCAGCTGTTGACGGGCACGACACCGTTTCGCTCGGACTCTATCCCCAAGCTCATGGACAAGATCATGAACGATCATCACACACCGGTCAGCAGCATTCGTGACGATCTGCCGGCTGATATCGACATCGTTCTGGACAAGATTCTCGCCAAGAAACCCGAGGACAGATACCCGAATGGTCGGGCCCTGGCGTTGGCCTTAAGAGATTGTTGTAGTACGTTAGGCACCTGAATGCGCTCTAGAGTCACGCCGTCTTTATGAATCTGTCGAATAAATTCACCTGTGTCGAACTGACCGATGTGGGTAAAGTTCGTGATCACAACGAGGATGCCATAGGTACGAACCCTGAAGCGGGTCTGCTCGTACTTGCAGATGGCATGGGCGGCTATAATGCCGGCGAAGTCGCCAGCGGAATTGCCGTTAAAACGGTGCTGGAACTCGTATCGGAGGCCTGCCTGCGTGAGGAACGCAATGCGCTGGAGCCTGAAACCGGCATGATGCGTCAAACTATTGTCTTGCGCGATGCAATTAACCGTGCCAATAAGATCATACACCAGACTGCCAAAAGCCAGTCGCAGTGCGAAGGTATGGGCACCACATTCGTCGCATGCCTGTTTTTTGACAACCGCGCGTCAATCGCGCATGTCGGCGACGCGCGACTGTACCGTCTCAGAAAGAACAATCTGGAGCAGATCACACTGGACCATTCTTTGCTCCAGGAACTTGTCGATCGTGGCTTTTACTCACAGGAGGAGGCCCAACGCTCGACAAACCGCAATTATGTGACCCGGGCACTGGGTGTGGAACCGGTGGTCGACGTCGAAATTCAGGAAATCGAGGTCCAGCCCGATGACGTCTTCCTGCTCTGTTCGGACGGTCTGCCCGACATGGTTGAAGATGACGATATTCACTTAACTATCAGCACTTTTAGTGCTAACCTTGAAACTGTAGGTAAACAGCTGATCCAGCTTAGCAACGATCAGGGCGGCAAGGACAACATATCAGTCATTCTGGCCCATGTATTGGAGCCATTTCCGGCGAAAACCGGCGTTTTTTCTAAGATCAAGCATTTCTTTCAATAGACGCGAAACACAATGGCAAGATTAATACTGAGCATGAATGGCCAGAATATGGCCGAATACAACATGAGCAAAGAGCGGTATACGATTGGCCGACTTCCGGATAATGACGTCCGGATCGACAATCCGACCGTCAGCGGCCACCACTCGCTGATCATCAATATCCTCAACGACTCATTCCTCGAAGACCTGAACAGCACCAATGGCACATATGTCAACGGCAAGCTGATCAAAAAACACGCCCTGCAACACGGCGACGTGGTGACGGTCGGCAAGCATCAATTGCGCTACGTTGATGCCGTTAACGAAGAGGAAGAAGATGACGACGAATTTGCACGGACAATGGTCATCGACAGTTCCGATGTCGCCGCCCGGGTGAACCAGGGCAATGGTTCGGCAGTTCCCGACTATGATCAGCCGATCAGTGCCGATGCCAAGCCCGTTGAGGTGGCCAAGATCCAGGTTCTGAACGGTACGTTTGCCGGCCGCGAGATTGTATTGAGCAAGGCTGTCACGACCCTGGGCCGACCCAGTGCACAGGTGGTTGCAATCACACGCCGTGCCGATGGCTACAGTATTGTCAAGGTTGAGAATGAAGAGGGCCGTGAACCGCCTACCATCAATGGCAATCCACTGGGAAACCAGGCGTACTCACTCAACGATAACGATGTCATCCAGATCATCGGCATCAAGATGGGTTTCTTCGCGGACTGAGCGGTCTTTGGCCCGACGATTGCCAACAGCGCCCTTACTTGGTTATTCGGTTCGTCGCATGACTCTGGACCCGACTCCGGTCAGCAGTTCGTAGGGACTCATCCCGGCAACCCTGGCGAGTTCACCGACCGTTGGATTCTGCCCCCAGAGCTCAACAGCATCACCCGGCCGGGACTCCGGCGCTTCAGTCAGATCGATACTGATCATATCCATCGATACACGCCCGATGACCGGCACGTCAGCGCCGCCAACGCGTACCGTCGCCTGATTCGACAATCGCCAGGGATAACCATCGGCGTAACCGACGTTGACCACCCCGATGCGACTGTCGCGCGCAGCTTGCCAATGGGCACCGTAACCCACCTTACTGCCCTCACGAAGGTTTCGAACGGCCAGCAGACGACCTTCGAAGACCATCGCCGGTTCCAGATCGAGATCGCGGGCCGTACAGTGATTTAGTGGTGATACACCATAAAGCATCAAGCCGGGACGCACCCAGTTACGACCGGAATAACGCACCACCGGGCCCGGATCAACAACGTCCTGCCAACCGAGAATACCGGCCGAATTGGCGATACTGATGTCACCGCCCCAATCGCCGATCGCCTCACTGAACAGGCGCAGCTGCTGCCTGGTTTCACTGCGGTCTGTTTCGTCGGCGCACGACAAGTGCGTCATCAGACACAGATCAGGTGCAACATTACCGCTGTTGCGCAGACGGCCGATTGTCGCCATAGCCTTCGCAGGTGCAATACCCAGACGCCCCATGCCGGTATCGATCTTGAGCCAGACAATCAAGGGCTTGCCGGCACCGGCGACAACCAATGTCTCGACCTGTGCCTCATCATGAACGACGATCTGCAGGTTATTGTCGCGGGCCAGCTCCAGCGCTTCGGCATCGAGCCGGTCACTCAGCACGACGATGTCCTTGTCAATACCGGCACGGCGCAAATTGAGTGCAGCCGGAAACCGGGCCACGCCGTATGCGTCACATGCATCAAGTGCTCGTGCGGTTGCTACCAGACCGTGCCCATAGGCATTCGCCTTGATCACGGCCAATACCGGACAACCCGGAGCTGCCTTGCGAACACATTGCAGATTGTGCTGCAGAGCCGTCGACCGAATTTTGGCGACGGCGGCAAGCGCCATCAGAAAGCCTCGATTTCAGGCACATAGTTTTCGAATTTTGTGTATTGACCGAGAAAAGTCAGCCGAAATTCTCCAATAGGCCCGTTACGTTGCTTGGCTATGTTGATATCTGCGATACCCTTGCGCGGTGTATCCTTGTCATAGACTTCTTCACGGTATATGAAAATAATAAGATCGGCGTCCTGCTCAATTGCACCTGACTCGCGCAAGTCCGACATGATTGGTTTCTTTTCGGTGCGTTGCTCCACGCTACGATTAAGTTGCGACAACGCGATGATCGGCACTTCCAGTTCACGTGCGAGTGCTTTAAGAGAACGCGAGATTTCCGAGATTTCGGTTGCACGATTTTCAGTATTTCCGGTCACCTGCATGAGCTGCAGGTAATCGATGACAATCAACGACAACCCGTGTTGTCGTTTCAGGCGCCTGGCGCGCGCACGAATCTCCGTCGGCGACAAGGCCGGAGTGTCATCAATAAACAGCGGCGCTTCCTGCATGAGCTGAATTGCACCGTTAATGCGCGGCCAGTCTTCGTCGTGCAAACGGCCATTACGCAAGCTCGCCTGGTTGACGCGACCGAGCGAAGAGATCATGCGCAGTGCAAGTTGCTCGGTCGACATTTCCATGCTGAACACTGCTGTGGGCTGCTGCTTTGACTGATTCAATGCAGCGTTCTCGGCGATATTCAGGGCCAGCGTTGTCTTGCCCATCGACGGGCGGCCGGCGACTATAATCAGGTCGCCCTTCTGTAACCCGGCCGTCATCTCATCAAATTCGTTGTACCCGGTCGACAAACCGGTCACGGCTTCCTGATTCTGATAGCGCTCGTCGATCTGATCAATGGTCTCGCTGAGCACCTGGCGCAGTTGAACAAAACCACTGCCGCGCCGCTGGCCTTTTTCAGCGATCTCGAAGACCATGCGTTCCGCATCATCGACCAGTTCGGAAATTTTACGGCCTTCCGTGTGATAAGCGCTGGCGGCAATCTCGTTGCCGGCCTCTATCAGGGCCCTTAACAGCCCCCGGTCATGGATTATCCGCGCATAGTCGGCGACGTTAGCCGCACTCGGCGTGTCCTTGACGAGATTGCCAAGATAGCCGAGCCCGCCGGCATCGCCGAGTTTGTCGTGACTGTCCAGATACTCGGACAACGTGACCGCATCACAGGGCTCGTTGCGCTCCGACAGCGTGCGAATCGCGGTAAAAATCAGCTGGTGATCAGGCCGATAAAAATCATTCTCGGTGACGCGGTCAGCAACGCGGTCCCATGCACTCTTGTCGAGCATGAGCCCGCCGAGCAACGCCTGTTCGGCCTGGATGGAATTGGGCGGCAGATTCAAACGATCCGTTTCGGTAAGAAACTGGTCCTGTTCTGGAATCGCGCTCACCATACGACGCCGTCAACTTTAATCTGTTTCCGCGTCGTCCTGAGTCGGCTCTGCAGCGCCTTTTTCATCGACAGCATCCTCTACAATTGCCGGCGGTTCACCGTCAGAGATCACGTTGATCCGAATTGTCACATCAAGATCGGACTGCACATGGATCTCGATCTCGTGTTCACCGAGCATGCGTACCGGACCGTCCGGCAGGCGCACCTCGCTGCGCTCTACCGGGACGCCCGCCGCAGTGCAGGCTTCTGCAATATCTATCGTACCGAGTGAGCCGAACAGTTTACCTTCCGGCCCGGCATTGGCCGTAAGCTGCAGGCTCAGCTCTTTTATTTTGTCCGCACGTACCTGCGCGCTGGCCAGTTCATCGGCTTCCTTTCGCTCCAGTTCGGCTCGACGTTCTTCGAATATCGCAATATTCTCCGGCGTCGCCAGCGTAGCCTTGCCCTTGGGCAGCAGGAAATTACGTCCGTAGCCTGACCGTACATTGACGCGATCGCCAATATTCCCCAGGTTCCCCACCTTCTCTAACAAAATAATATCCATTTTTGTCGTTCTCCATCGACCGACTGATCATTAAACCATATAAAATTAAATTGTTTTTATCCGGCGCAATCCATACCAATTGTCAATAAAACCGACCGCGGCAAACAAAAACAGCGCCATAACGAGTAGTGACGCCCCCATAAAAAGCGGCAGGTAGACCGGAATCAGTACGAACCACGGTAACCCTCGCCGCGCGACGTGCCAATGCACGACCGCGAGCCCCTGATACAAAAATCCGACTCCGGCCACCAGCAACAAATTCCCGGCCAGCGGCTGAGCGCCCAGCAGCGACCCGGCTCCGGCCACCGCAGCAATACCACCGATCACATAGCCAAGCCGGATACCGACAAACAAGTCCCGGAACGACACACCCCTGGCGCCACCGGCCCACCAGCAGCCGAGTAGCAGTGCGGCAATCGAACTGGCTATTGTCCCGGCGACGAACAAGCCGCTCATGATGGGCGCAAACCCCATGATCGCGTTCGGGTCCGTCAATTCGATACCGAATTGCTGCATTTGTCCGACGATCACCTTCAAGATCGGTTCCCAGAATCCAATCGGGTCATCGACAATAACGGCAAAACCAATGATCCCAACGCAACACAGGACCACAACGACCTGTATTGCCAGCGTCAATGAACCATATATGCCGACCAGACCGCCCATCAGCAGCGCGATGCCCCAGGTCGAGACACAGCTGAACAGGACCTGCTGGAATCCGTCACCGGTCATCGCCGTCAAGCCCATAACGATAACCAGTGCAATCAGACAGTCAACAAGGCTCTCATGCCAGCCCTTGACTATCGCGACACAGACGACAATAGCCGCACTGATGACGCCAAACAGGGGCAGCATCACTGCGATCAGGGCGACCCGCGCAATACGGCGCTCGACAACCCATGTTCCGAAAGCCGAGCGCATAGACTCAGCTTCGGACAGCAGGCGGTCGATCAGACCGCTTGTCAGTGCTTATCGGTGTATGGCAACAAGGCAAGATAACGCGCCCGCTTAACGGCGGTGGCCAGTTGTCGCTGGTAATGCGTTTTCGTACCCGTAATTCGACTCGGTACGATCTTTCCGGTTTCGGTGACGTAATTACGCAGCGTTTCGAGATCTTTATAGTCGATCTCCGTTACGCCGTCCGCGGTAAAGCGGCAAAACTTGCGTCGTCTGAAATATCTGCTCATGACGAATAACCTCTTTAACTTTCAGCGTCTGTTTTCACGTCTGTTTCAGGAGTGACCGGTTCGACATCGGGCACTGGCGCACTGTCGACAACCTCGACCGGTTTTTCTGCAGCAGGTTCTTTCGCATCATCAGCTGTCTCGGGGCTTTTCTCGCTCGATTCGTCCGCCGTTGGCTTATCAGATCCTGGCAATTCTGATTTCGTCTCTTCCGACTTGACCAGCGGCGAAGGTTCGGTAATCGCTTTATCGCGCCTGATCACCAGGTGGCGCAAGACGGCATCGCTGAATTTAAACGCGCCGAGAATCTCTTCGAGTGCCGATTGCGGACACTCAATGTTCATCAGAACGTAATGCGCCTTGTGCAGCTTGGCGATTGAATGGGTGAGTTGTCGACGGCCCCAGTCTTCGAGACGGTGTACCGTACCGCCGCTGGATTCGACCATATCGCTGTAGCGGCCGGTCATCGCGGCAACTTGCTCACTCTGATCCGGGTGGACCAGAAATACTATTTCGTAATGTCGCATTGTTGCTCCCTACGGGTTAAAGCCACCCACTTTATGTGGTGTGGCAAGGAGGCCCGCTTTCGCGGGACCGGGAATGCTACAGGAAAAATGGGTGTCAGACCACTGCTGTCCCATATAAAAAACGCTGATTAGTCTGAAAGACAGTGGCTGTAATTGCTGCTTACAGATCGTGTGCGGGGCGACAGGAGGTGCGAGCTCTTTCTGCTGTGGC
>CAYNMF010000003.1:0-54602 GCA_964398325.1 uncultured Chromatiaceae bacterium
GTGCCTTGAGATCGGCAAGTACTTCTACCGAGTGGGCTTCGGCATCAACCTTCTCATAGTGCCTTGCAATGTTACCGACCGGGTCGATGATGAAAGATTGTCGCTTGGCAAATTTGAGTGGGCCCATTTGCTTCAATACACCGTATTGTGTCGCTATCTTCGCATCGGCATCCGATAGCAGCGAGAACGGCAGGCTGTATTTTTTTGCGAAGGCTTCATGTGATGCAACATCATCGAGACTGATGCCGAGAATGATTGCGCCGATGTCCTGGAATGCGAAAATATTGTCGCGGAATGCGCAAGCTTCTTTCGTGCAACCGGGCGTATCGTCCTTCGGATAAAAATACAGCACGACCCATTTGCCTTTGTATTGCTCCAGTGTGTGCCAATTGCCTTTCTGGTCCTGCAGTCGAAACAGCGGGGCGGCCTCGCCGACGATAATATCTGCCATGCCGGGCGCCGTCAGGCCCATAAAAACAAGCATCGCAGTCAGCCCTTTCCCCATTATTCCTGTCATGGCCTTGCCTCCGGGTGGTCACGGGTATGATTGTAACCCTTACTCCGCGTTAATAATCCGCAAAATCAGGACTGTCCTGCAGATGGCGAGTCGTCATGTCGTGATCGGATGCCTTGTAGGGTATTGACGGTTCTGGTTAACATCGGTCGCTTATGGCGGGCAAGAAATTAGTTACGGATCTGGCTCCCGTGCGGCACGACATCGGGCTCGTGTTGCCGGGCGGTGGCGCACGTTGTGCGTATCAAGTCGGCGTCCTCAAAGCGATTGGGGAGATGCTGCCGAAAGGCTCGCCCTGCCCATTCCCGGTCATTAGCGGGACTTCTGCCGGTGCGATCAATGCCATCGTACTTGCGACGCGCGCGCGGCGATTCGCGCGGGGCGTGTTGGAACTGGAAAATGTCTGGGGAAATTTCCGGACACACCATGTTTTTCGCAGTGATGCCCAGACGATCCTCAAGACCGGCACGCGCTGGCTTGCAAGCATCAGTACCGGCGGCCTGCTTGGAGAACCGCCTCGTTCTTTACTGGACAATGATCCCTTGCGCCAGTTGCTGACCCGACATCTCAAGATCAGTCGTGTGCAGGATTCGATCGACCGCGGTTTTCTGGATGCAATTGCGATAACGGCTGCAGGTTACGGTTCGGCACGATCGGTGTCATTTTACCAGGGTAAACCCGGCCTGAAGCCATGGTCGCGTGTACGTCGACTCGGCGTGCCGGCAACATTACGACTCGATCATCTGATGGCGAGTATTGCCGCCCCGTTGATTTTTCCCGGTGTGCAAATCGGTCAGGAGTATTACGGTGACGGAGCGATGCGCCAGGCAACACCGCTTTCTCCGGCCGTTCATCTCGGCGCGCAGCGCATGCTTGTTATCGGTGTGCGCAACGAGGAACCCGATCCTGAGCCCGGGCCCGAGGATCCTGTGCCGTATCCGAGCCTCGGCCGCGTTGCCGGCTACATGCTCGATGCACTACTCATGGATGGCCTCTCGTCCGATCTCGAACGTCTCGCGCGACTGAATTACGTCGTCAATGAGCAGCCGGATGGATTCCTGCAGGGCGAGTATGAAAGTCTGCGGTCTATCGATGCAATGATTATGTTTCCGAGCCAGGATATTCGCGAGATAGCGCTGAGATATGTGCATGAAATGCCGCATGCCGTGAGGCTGTTGATGCGAACAATGGGCGCCTTAAACTACGGTGGCCGGCAACTCGTCAGTTACCTGTTGTTCGAGGCCGGTTATACGCGCGAGTTGATTCGTCTCGGTTATGCCGATGCGATGGCCCGACGCAAACAATTACTGGATTTTATGACCGGTGTTCCACTCAATGTTCCGAGTGGAATTATTGGTTGGCGAGATCTCAGTGATGAATATTCTCAGCGGTTGCCGGCACTCAAAATTGATGTGTCTGTTGACGGCCGCTAGCTTAACAAGCGCCCTGCAAATGCTGTTTCGGCCGCGATTCTTATTATAATTCTCAACTATTTTTACACTTGTAACCATCGAGTATTTTTCGGTTAGCAGTCAGAGCAGGAAATATGTGCCAAGCCCGAGGAATGTGCCAAAGCCGATGACATCGGTCAACGTCGTCAGTATGACCGTTCCGGCCAGTGCCGGGTCAATATTCAGTTTGCGCAGTACCAACGGGATGATGAAGCCTGCGAAGGCAGCGGTCATCAGGTTGATCATCAATGCGGCTGCAATCACTGCGCCAACCTGCCACGTGCTAAATAAGAGAATAGTGACACCGGCGACAACAGCGGCCCAGATTAGTCCGTTCAACAGTCCGACCAGAATTTCTTTGACCAGCAGCCAGTGTGCATTTGAATCCTGAACACGGCCCAGGGCAAGACCGCGAATCATCAGGGTGAGCGTCTGGCTGCCGGCGATGCCGCCCATACTGGCTACAACCGGCATGAGAACAGCGAGAATCACAACTTGTTCAAGTGCCGGCTTGAACATGGCGACGACGGCCGCTGCGAGGAATGCCGTGGCCAGATTGACGCCGAGCCAGATTGCCCGACGTTGAGTGCTCGTGACAACCGGTGCGAACATATCGTCTTCTTCGTCCAGTCCGGCCATGCTCAGGATATCGTGATCTGCTTGTTCCTGAATGACGTCCATGACGTCATCAGCCGTAATCTGCCCGATTAATTTGCCGTCATCATCGACAACGGCAGCCGAATACAGGTCACGGCTCTGGAATTCAAGTGCTACATCGGTCGTTGCCTGATGAACTGACATCGAGCTCATCGAAGTATCCATGACTTCTCCGACCATCGTCTGCGGGTCATGGGTGACGAGTTTAGTCAGATAGAGCAGACCGATGAACTTGCTGTTGCGATCGGTGACGAAAACCGCCGGCGTCCCGTCCGGTAATTCACCGGAACGACGTAAATAGCGCATTACGACATCAAGCGTTACGTCTGACCGCACAGAAATGGCGACCGGATCCATGATGCCGCCGGCACTGTCTTCCGGGTAGGCAAGGACCGACTTGAGTTGTTCCCGGTCTTCGGCCGGCAGTGACTCAATAACCTTTTCGGTCATTTCCTCTGGTAAGTCTGCGACAACGTCGGCGAGATCGTCGAGCTCCATGCTTTCCGCAGCAGCGACCACCGCCTCGGTGTCCATGGCTTCGAGCAAGCCCTGGCGTACCTCGTCGTTTAGTTCTACGAGAATTTCGCCCCCGGTCTCGTCATCGATGAGATTCCAGACCGCCTCACGCTGGGGTACCGGCAGAGATTCGAGGAGGAGAGCCGTTTCGGCAGGATGCAATGCCTCGACGATCCGGTGTGCTTTGCGCAGATCGTCGCTCTCTAGTGCTTCGCGCAGATTGGCGAGATGGGGTTTCTTTTCAGACTCCATTGCACGCTCCGTCTGCAAGGCTTGGATCCGTGGCCCGAGGCGAGTTTAGCCGGGAACAGCGATAACGTCTATCAAAAATATCCCATGCTATCAGGCGCTTTTCTTGCCATCCCGCAATTCATTGTGGCGGGTAAGCACAAGACCGAACTTTTTTTTCAGCTCTTTGGCCAGTTTTTCGGCGAGATACACTGAGCGATGTTGTCCGCCGGTGCAACCCAGAGCAACCGTAAGATAATTACGATTAAAGTCTATGTACTGTGGAATCCATTTTTCAAGAAAAGTAAGAATGTCTGTATACATGTTCTGTACGCTGGGTACATTGTCGAGATACTCAATGACCGAAAGGTCTTTGCCTGTCAACTGTCTGAGTTGAATTTCCCAGTACGGGTTGGGCAGACAGCGCAGATCAAACACAAAATCCGCATCGGAGGGTAGTCCGTGTTTGAAACCGAACGACTCAATCAAGATAGACAGTTCGGGCTCTTTTCGCTGACCGACACGTTCCCGAATAGCATTTCTTAATTCATGGACATTTGTTCGGGTCGTGTCAATTACGAGTTCAGCGCTGTCAATGATCGGCCCGAGCAATTCACGTTCTCTGGCGATTGCATCGGCAAGGCTCAGGCCTTTGTCGCTCAATGGATGTTTGCGTCGTGTTTCCGAGAAGCGCTTTAGCAGAATGTCATCTTCTGCATGCAGGAAAACAACTTCACAGTGAATACCCCTGGTACGCAGGTCATGTACGAGAACGGGCAACGATTTCAAGTCGGTCGACCGGTTCCTGGCATCGACACCCACCGCCAGATTGTCATAGACAGAATCGTGAGTGGCGACGAGTTCTGTGATCACCGTGTCGAGCAATGCGGCCGGGACATTGTCGATGCAATAGAAATTCAGGTCTTCAAGCAGGTTTAGCGCAACACTTTTACCCGAGCCTGAAAGACCGCTGATGATGACAAGACGCATAGATGTCGGCCGTGGTCGTTTGAACCGGCGAATCTATGAGTAGTCGCGCTTATTTCTGTCGCGCGCGTGGTGATCGGTCAGTTTTTCCTTGTGCCTGACGATCTGCCGGTCGAGTTTGTCGATCAGTCCGTCGATAGCAGCATACATATCGTCTTCAACAGCTTCAGCGAACAGGGTGCCGCCGGTGACATTGACCTTGGCTTCTGCCTTGTGGCGCATTTTCTCTACGGTCAGGACGCAGTTGATGCTGGTGACACTATCGAAATGCCGTTCGATGCGGGTCAGCTTGCCATTCAGGTAGTCCTTGAGTGCGGGCGTGATTTCAACATGATGGCCCGTCATATTCAGTTGCATTGAGTCATTCTCCTTGATAGTTAACGTACAGGTCGTTGTCTTCTTTCGCTGGAAGGGGCAATTTTCAGTGCTTCGCGATACTTGGCAATCGTTCTCCTGGCTATTTTGATGCCTTCATCTGCCAGCAAAATAACTATTTTACTGTCACTGAGTGGTTTTTGCGGGTTTTCGGCACCAATAAGTCTGCGGATTTTGGCTCGAATTGCCGTTGATGACTGTTCTGAGCCGTCTGTGGCCGCCAACTGGCTCGAAAAGAAGTATTTAAGCTCGAAAACGCCGCGTGTCGTGTGCATATATTTATTAGACGTAACCCGGGAAACGGTCGATTCGTGCATTTCGATCTCTTCGGCAATATCTCGCAGCACCATCGGTTTCATTGCTTCCTCGCCGTGTTCGAGAAAGTCGACCTGACGTTCGACGATACACATGGCGACCTTGAGCACCGTATCGTGGCGGATTTCGAGGCTGCGGACCAGCCAGCGCGCCTCCTGCAGCTGCGCACGCAGGTCGGCATGTCCCCCACTTGTCTGCAGTAACTCGGCGTAGGTCTGGTTAACCTTTAGCCGTGGTGCAATAGAGCGGTTAACTTCGACGACCCATTTACCATCTTGTTTGCGGACATAGACGTCCGGGATGATGTATTCGGCAGTGGATGACTGTATGGCAGAACCGGGCCGCGGATGACAGGCCCTGACGAGCGCGAGCGCGGTATTGAGTTCTTCTTCGGAGATGCCGAGTTGGCGCCGCAGCGCCGGGTAATCCTGATCCGCAACGAGGCCCAGATAAGACTCGGCGATACGACAAGCCGTATTGCGACCGGGAACTTGTTCGTCGAGGAGGTGCAACTGGATACCAACGCACTCGGCGAGATTACGTGCGCCAATTCCAGCCGGGTCCAATGCCTGGACTTTGGCCAGAGTCTGTTCGATTTCCTCGCTCGTAAAGTCGGCCTCGCCGGCCAGCGAGGAGTGGATGTCGGCAAGTGTTTCGGTCAGGTAGCCATCCTCATTGATCGAATCAACGATCGACTGGCCGATAACGACCTCGCGCGGCGAGAAGTGTTCCATTTCCAGTTGCCAGAGCAGGTGCTCGCGCAGTGATTCGTCACTGCGGTCAGCCAGTTCCAGTCGCCGCGAGTCATCGCCCCAGTTATCGCTGCGCGCGGCTGAACCTGCGTGTTCATTCCACACGTTCGTTTCGTCATTCTCGCCGGCGACTACGGCCGGTTCTTCGACTTCAGGTGCAGGTTCGGCCGGTTCTTCGCGCTCGAGCATGACGTTTTCCGCCAGCGCTTGTTCGATCTGTGTACTGAGTTCCAGTACCGGCATCTGCAGCAGCCGGATGGCCTGCTGCAGCTGTGGCGTCATGGTCAGTTGCTGACCAATCTTAAGGTCCAGCGAAAGCTTTAAGCCGTTCATCTAAAGGCTGAAGCCCTCACCCAGATAGACTTCCCGGACTTGCTGGTTGCTGAGAATATCGTCAGGCGAACCCTGGGCAATCATGATTCCGTCGCTGAGAATATAGGCACGACTGCAGATACCGAGAGTTTCACGGACGTTGTGGTCGGTGATCAGCACGCCGATATCCCGTTCGGCCAGGTGCCGAATGATTCGCTGGATATCGAGCACCGAGATCGGGTCGACGCCGGCGAACGGTTCATCGAGCAGGACGAATCGCGGTTCTGCAGCCAGTGCGCGCGCAATTTCAACGCGCCTGCGTTCGCCTCCGGACAGGCTGATGCCCAGGCTTGTCCGGACATGATGGATGTGCAACTCGTCAAGCAGCTCCTCAAGTATGCGCTCGCGTTCAACACGATCCAGATCAGAGCGTGTCTGCAGAATTGCCATGATATTTTTTTCGACTGATAGCTTGCGAAATATTGATGCTTCCTGCGGCAGATAGCCGAGTCCCATGCGGGCGCGCTGATGCATCGGCAGGGGGGTGAGGTTCTTTCCGTCCAGTATGATGCGCCCTTCGTCTGCCGCGATAAGTCCAACGATCATATAGAATGCCGTCGTTTTGCCGGCACCGTTAGGTCCCAGCAGGCCGATAACCTCGCCACTGCGAACTTCCAGTGAAATGTCTTTGACAACCTGACGGAATTTATAGCGTTTTGAAAGATTTTCTGCGCTGAGGATACTCACGGTCTTATCTTTTCCTCGATCTTTGGCAGGCTGGCTTCTGGCGGTATGATTTTCATGCGAACCTGGCCGTCATCATCCGCGTCCGCAATGATGTACTCACGATTCAGGTCATAGGAAATTCGGTTGCCGGACACTTCGTTGGCGCCGTCACTGAGCCATGCGTCATCCGACATCTTAATGGTGCCTGCATCGACGTCGTATTCCATCAGGTTTGCGCGACCTTCGGTTAGCCGTTCTTCGCCGATCCTTAATCGCTCGAATGTAGCCGGCTGACCTTGCATCACGGCATTGCGGATCTGATGCTCACGAAACAGAATATCTGCATTGTCGCAACGGATTGTTGTGCCGTCATTGTCTATGATGACCGTACCGGAAAATTCCCAGCGCATATTCTCGAAATCGAGCCGGCTTGCGGTTGCCTCTTCGGCCTTGATGCTCAGAAGACCCTGTTTGATAGTCAGACCATAGAAGAAGAGCTTGTTTTTTTTGCGATCAAATTCCGATGACTCTGCATCCAGATCGATTGGCAGCGTCTTTATCAGGCCGATATCGGGTACGTCCTGTGCAACGGCAGTGCCGGACAGCAACAGGAGCGCAATGATGAGCAGCTTACGGAATGAATTGGCCATTGACGTTCGAGACTAGTTGCAGCCTTTCTTCCTTGAGATATGCGTGCATACCTGTGGCAAATATTTGATTGTTTGTGTAGTCAATGGCGACATCCCTGTCAGTGTCTGCAATATAAGTGTCCGTGCTCAGTTCCAGATAGTCGGTTCTGATCCTGAGCGGTGCCTGAATATCCCCTCGGGTTTTGGCTATAACGTCGCCCGCGAGTTGTATGATATTACGATCTGACAGGATATATCCGGTATCGGCACGGAGATTCCAGGGTACCTCGGTTTGAGGGTCGTAGCTGACGTGAACAATATCCAATTTGATGATCCCATCTTCGGTTATTTGCGTTGCCTTGTCGGTCTGCACCCGATACAGCACCTGACCATCTGCACCGGTGCGAACGAGTTCAGCCTGTTTCATATAATAACCGATGCCAAGTTCCGGTTCCGGTGCCTGATCAGGCTCTTCTTCATTGTTACGTAATACGAGGACACCGCTGGCAACGGCGGCGATCAGCAGGAGCGCGATGGTTGGCCAGCGGCGGGCATTCATTTGTTATTCGCCGGCAAGGCTCTGGACCTGTTTACCTGATTTGTCCGGGTCACTGGCAGTTTCCGCTATGCGCAGCGATCAGTGCATCACAGATTTCCCGAACTGCCCCGCGACCGCCGTAATTGAGGGTATGCCAGTCAGCCTGTTCGAGTACCGCAGGTTGGGCGTTGGCCACGGCAATGCCCAGGCCGGCAGCCTGCATGATTGGCAGATCGGGCATATCGTCACCGGCACAGGCTACAGCTTCGGGCGGGATACCGAGTTGTGCCGTAATCTCGGCAAATGACTCGCTCTTGGTTTCCTGACCGAGCCTGAAGTGTTCGATGCCGAGTTCGGCCATACGTGTTTCAACTGCTGTGCTGTGCCGGCCGGAGATCACCGCAACCCCGATTCCGGCTCGCATGACTTGTTTGATGCCATAGCCGTCATGAACATGAAAGACTTTCGCCTCGTGACCTTGTGCATCGTAGTGCAATTGACCGTCTGTCATGACGCCGTCGACATCGAGAATGAGCAAGCGGATGGCTGCGAGTTTTTCGGTGGAAGGTGTGCGTAAATTACTCATGAAGTTTCTTTCCGATTACATGACGCCTGCCCGGAGCAGGTCATGTACGTTCAGGGCGCCAATCAGCATGTTCTGGTCATCGACAACAAGCAGTGCCGTAATTTTTTGTGTTTCGAGAAGACGTACGCTCTCGGCGGCGAGTTGCTCCGGTCGGGCCGTTTTGCAGTGCTGCGTCATGATGTCCGCCATTGTCGTGTTATGGATATTAATCGGACGATCAAGCGTTCTTCGCAGGTCGCCATCGGTAAATACACCCGCCAGCCTGCCATCCGGTGTAACAATTGCGGTCATGCCCAGGCCCTTGCGCGACATCTCTATAAGGCCGTCGGCCAGTGATGTTGTGGGCTCGACCCACGGGATTTCATCGCCTGTATGCATCAGGTCCTCGACTTTCAGCAATAACCTGCGACCGAGTGCACCGCCAGGATGTGACAGGGCAAAGTCTTCAGCGGTAAAGCCGCGGTTTTCGAGCAGCGCGACGGCCAGTGCATCGCCCATTGCCAGTGCTGTTGTCGTGCTTGCCGTCGGAGCGAGGTTCAATGGACAGGCTTCTTCCTTGACGGATGTGTCGAGTACGACTGTCGATGCCGCACCGAGTGTCGATTTTGACTGGCCTGTCATCGTGATTAACGGCAGACCGAGGCGTTTTAGCAGCGGCAGTATCGTGATGATTTCAGCCGTTTCTCCGGAGTTCGATATCGCAATGACAGAGTCCTTCGGCGTAATCATGCCGAGGTCGCCGTGACCGGCTTCACCGGGATGAATGAAGAATGCCGGTGTACCGGTGCTGGCCAGCGTCGCGGCGATTTTGCCCCCGATATGCCCGGATTTTCCCATACCCGTGACAATGACACGACCGATTGTGGCCAGGCACAGTTGGCAGGCCGCATCAAAACTGTCATCGATCCTGGGAATCATCGCTTCAATCGCGCGCGCCTCGATGTCCAGGACACGACGACCCAGTTCAGTCAGTGAGTTTTTTGTCGTCTCGTCAGGCATGAATTCAGAATGTTTTGACCGCCACTATCGTGTGATAGGTGATAAAGCCAATGAGCAGGATGGCACCGGCCCAGCGGCTGACGCGAATCTCCCCTCGCCAATTGTACGCCATGAAGAAGAACGCGATCGTAAATCCCAGCATGGCCGGAAAATGCAGGTCAATGGTTGCAGCATCCAGCTTCACCGGGCGAATTGCTACTGCGATACCGATCACCGCCAGCATATTGAAGATATTTGAGCCGATGATGTTACCGAATGCCAGGCCGTGTTCGCCTTTGCGGGCTGCAAGGATCGATACAGCCATTTCCGGCAGGCTGGTGCCAACGGCGACGACCGTGATGCCGAGCAGAGTATCGGTGACGCCCAGTTCCCGGGCAAAATTTTCACTGCCCCAGACCAGCGCCTTGGAGCCGACAATCAGCAATGCGAGGCCGGTGATCATCCATAAGGTCGCCAGGCCTGGCTTTATGTCAGCCCTGATTTCCGACGCATACTCCGCTTCGATGGAATCGTGGCCGCGCGTTTGCAGCCCAAGTCGGATGATCCAGTAAAAAAATCCAGCGAACGCGCACAGCAGGAAGAATCCTTCCGGCCGGCTCAGTTTTTGATCCCAGATCAGGATGGCGGGCAGAACGCTGACCACGACCATGACCGGAAGTTCTCTTCTGAGTGTTTGTGATTGCACCAGCAGCGGCCACATGAGTGCCGTCATGCCGCCGACGAGGCCGATGTTGGCAATGTTCGAGCCAATCGCATTGCCGATGGCCAGATTCGGCACTCCGTCGATTGCGGCCACTATCGATACAACGATTTCCGGTGCTGAAGTCGCAAAACCGACTACGGTCAGACCCACAAGCATCGGTGATATACCCATATTTCTGGCCGTGACAGAAGCACCGATGACCATACGATCAGCGCCCCAGATGAGCAGAGCAATTCCCGAAATCAGTGCAATCGCATACAAGAGCATAGGGGGTGATTATAATGATGAGCTTTACATGAATAGAACCTGGGCGACGAAATAAGTTGGCCCGGACTCATTGCCTGAAGGAAAGATGATGACCCCGGAACAGATCCAGACAATGCTTGAGAAGAACCTGGCCGGCTGCACGGCGCAAGTTGTCAGCGCGGATAATACGCATTTTGAGGCCACTGTGGTTAGCGATGATTTCACCGGCAAGCGTCCGCTACAGCGGCATAAAATGGTTTATGACGCCCTTGGCGACAAGATCGGCGGCGACATTCATGCGTTATCGATCAAGGCGCTGACGCCCGAGGAGGCCGGAACCGGCGGTGGATAAGCTCGCGATCATTGGCGGGAGCCGTCTTGACGGCGAAGTGCGCATTTCAGGCGCTAAAAATGCAGCATTGCCCATTCTGGCCGGGACGCTGTTGATCGATGAACCGGTCATCATCGGAAATATTCCTCATTTGAAGGATGTGACGACGATGATCGAGTTGCTCGGCCGCATGGGTGTCGAGGCGATAGTTCACGATGATATGAGTTTCGAGGTGAATGCGGCCCGCGTCAATAAATATGATGCACCTTACGAGCTCGTGCGCACAATGCGTGCATCAATTCTGGTGCTGGGCCCGCTGCTGGCCAGGTTCGGGCATGCAGACGTGTCGTTGCCGGGTGGTTGTGCAATCGGCGCACGCCCGGTTGATCTGCATGTCGCCGGGCTGCGTGCAATGGGCGCTCATGTCGATATTGAGGATGGCTATATCCGTGCAAGGGCCGATGATTTGCATGGTGCGCATATCGTGCTCGATCAGGTGACTGTGACCGGTACCGAGAACCTGATGATGGCTGCAATGCTGGCCGATGGCGAAACTGTGATTGAAAATGCTGCACGTGAACCGGAGGTTGTTGACCTGGCAAACTTCCTGAATGCGATTGGCGGGCAAGTGTCCGGCGCCGGTACGAATCGTATCGTGATCGAAGGTGTCAAGCATTTAAGCGGTGCCGGGTATGAGGTGCTGCCGGACCGGATCGAGGCCGGCACGTTTCTCGTGGCCGGGGCCATTACCGGTGGACGGGTGCGAGTCAACAGGGTCCGGCCCGAAGATATCGAAGCGATTCTGGGCAAGCTGCGTGAAGCCGGGGCGTCGGTTTCAACTGGTCCGGACTGGGCCGAGGTCGATATGCAGGGGTGCCGTCCGACAGCCGTCGACATCACTACGGCACCGTATCCCGGATTTCCGACAGACATGCAGGCACAGTTTTGCGCACTGAATGCCGTCGCCGAGGGTGTCGGTGCCGTGACCGAGAATATTTTCGAGAATCGATTCATGCACGTGTCCGAGCTCCAGCGCATGGGGGCTTCGATCAACCTGCAAGGTAATACGGCCATCATTCAGGGTGTCGAGCAGCTGACTTCGGCACCGGTCATGGCGACAGACCTGCGAGCTTCGGCCGGACTGGTCCTTGCCGGGCTGGTTGCCGATGGTGAAACGGTCATTGATCGTATTTATCATATCGATCGCGGTTACGAGTGCATCGAGGAAAAGCTCCAGCTGCTCGGTGGTTGCATACGTCGGCTCGTCTGAATTCGGCCCGAATCAGGATTCGGGTGAGCGGATTGCAGCAAAGATTCTTGCCGGTAGGCATCATTGCAATAGCCTGTGTATAATTCGCACGAATTTTTTTGCATCCCTTCGCTGAGTCTTGCGGGTGCAGATCATGGCAGGATCGTCCAAATAGAGATCAATGATCGGTTGAGTGGCGGATCAAGGATCGGCACGGGACGGCACGAATCAATACAAAAAAGAGGAATAGCTCGATGAGTGAAAAATCGGGTATGAGCCGTCGCCACTTTTTGTCCGTGGCGACGAGCGTCACCGGTACCGCGGGCGTGATTATGGCCGCTGTCCCATTTGTGATGTCATTCAAGCCGAATGCAAAGGCCCAGGCGCTGGGTGCGCCGGCACAGGTCGATATCAGCAAGCTTGAAGTGGGAGCGATGGTGCGCATCATGTGGCGCGGCAAACCGGTCTGGGTTCTGCGTCGCTCGAAGGACATGCTGCAACGCCTGGACACCGAAGACTCGCGGCTTGCCGACCCGGAATCGGAAGTTGAAAGTCAGCAGCCGCCTTATGCTCAGAATGATACCCGTTCGGTCAAACCCGAGATCCTCGTTGTACTCGGTGTTTGTACGCATCTGGGCTGTGCGCCGATTGAACGCTTCGACATCGCCCCGGCTGACCTCGGCCCCGACTGGAACGGCGGTTTTTATTGCCCGTGTCATGGCTCGAAATTCGACCTGTCAGGCCGGGTGTATAAGGGCGTTCCGGCACCGACCAATCTGGTCGTGCCGCCGTACCGATTCCTCAGTGAAGACCTGATTCTGGTTGGCGATGACACGGGAGCAAACACATGAATGCAGCGCGGCGGGATGCTGTAGAGGTCAGCCTGATGGCCCGGTTTTCCGGCAAGCTGACTGATCTGCTCGACTGGATCGATGCCCGGTTTCCGTTAACGAAAATGCTCAAGGAGCATGCGACGGAGTACTACGCGGCCAAGAATTTCAACGTCTTGTATGTTTTTGGCGTACTGGCCATGGTCGTGCTGGTTATCCAGTTATGTACCGGCATTTTCCTGACGATGAGCTACAAGCCCGATGCCGAGAAGGCATTTGCATCGGTTCAGTACATCATGCGTGATGTCGAGTGGGGGTGGTTGATCCGCTACATGCACTCGACCGGCGCATCGGCTTTTTTCATCGTGGTCTATGTTCATATGTTCCGCGGCATGATGTATGGATCCTATAAGAATCCACGAGAATTGCTGTGGATCATCGGTATGTTGATTTACCTGTGCCTGATGGCCGAGGGTTTTCTCGGTTATTTGCTGCCCTGGGGTCAGATGTCATACTGGGGTGCGCAGGTTATTGTGTCGCTGTTCGGCGCCGTACCGGGTATCGGGGCGGATCTTGTCGAGTGGATCCGGGGTGACTTTTTCATATCCGATATCACGCTGAACCGGTTCTTCGCTTTGCACGTCGTCGCGGTGCCGCTGGCACTCATTATGCTTGTTGTCATGCATATTCTTGCTCTGCATGAGACCGGATCGCTGAATCCCGACGGTGTCGAGATCAAGGAACATAAAGGCCCGGACGGCATACCGCTGGATGGTGTGGCCTTCCACCCGTACTACACGGCGAAGGATCTTGTGGCGATCATTATATTTGCCGCGGTATTTTCCATTGTGGTGTTCTTTGCACCGGAAATGGGTGGATATTTTCTCGAACACGCCAACTTCGAGCCTGCCAACCAGCTCCAAACACCTGAACATATTACGCCGGTCTGGTATTACACGCCGTTTTACGCGATTTTGCGGGCCGTGCCGAGTAAAGGCATTGGTGCATTGATGATGGCAATGGCCATCGTGCTGCTGTTTTTTCTGCCTTGGCTCGATCGTTGCAAGGTCAAATCAATTCGCTATCGTGGCTGGACATTCAAAGTGGCTTTGACGGTGTTTGCCATCAGTTTCATTTCGCTCGGATACCTTGGGATGCAACCGGCGGTAGAGCCTTTTGTCACAATTACCCGGGTATTTACTATCCTGTATTTCTCGTTCTTTGTCTTTATGCCGATCTATACGCGGTTTGAGAAAACCAGGCCGGTTCCTGAACGCGTCACCTACCACCACTGATGAGACTCAACGTGCTTTTTTATCAAAGAACCATGAAGGAATCAGATCGGGTCTGTGGCCGGAGACGCTTTATGAAACCTGGAATTGTATTATTTTCATGTCTGCTCGCTATGTCGACTGGTGTTATAGCGCCGGCCCGGGCATCCGAGGGTGGTGCAGTAATCGAACATATCAAGACCGATGTCAGTAACATCGGTTCGTTGCAGCGTGGTGCGAGAAATTTCGTCAACTACTGCATGGGTTGCCACTCTGCCCAGTATGTTCGTTACAATCGGCTGGCAAAAGATCTGCACATCAGTGAGGATCAGCTGGTCGACAGCCTGATGTTCACCGGCGGCAAGCCCTATGACACGATGCAGATTGCGATGCCGGCCGATGATGCAGCCCGCTGGTTCGGCGCTACACCGCCTGACCTGTCTCTGATCGCGCGCAGCCGGGGGACGGATTATCTCTATTCGTTTCTGAGATCGTTCTATATCGATGAGAGTCGGCCAACGGGCTTCAATAATCTTGTCAAGGACAGCGTTGCGATGCCGCATGTCCTGTGGCAGTTGCAGGGTACACAGCGCGCGATTTTCGAAGCAGGTGAGCATGGCCCGGCATTCGAGGGTTTCGAGTCAGTGACAGAAGGCAGCCTGTCACCCGGAGAATATGATCAGTTCGTCCTTGATCTCGTGAATTTCCTGGGGTACATCGGCGAACCTGTTCAGCTTCAGCGTCGGCAGCTCGGTATCTGGGTTCTGATCTTTCTGTTCGTATTCGGGTTATTTGCGTATGCTCTGAAACGGGAAATCTGGTCGGATATAAAATAGTGTGTCAGATTTTTTCTAATTTTATAAGGAGCGGTTCAAAGTGAACCGTGGAATTGATTCATGGCTATTGCGACGCAAAGGCATTCGATAATGACTTTATTTTCCAGTCCAACCTGCTTTTATAGTCACCGCACACGACTGGTGCTGGCAGAGAAGAATATCAGTATTGATATTGTCAAGGTTGAGGGCGCTGATCTGCCCGAGGATCTTCTTGATCTCAATCCTTACCACAGCGTTCCGACACTCGTCGATCGGGATCTTGTACTCTATGATTCACGCGTCATTATCGAATATCTCGATGAACGTTTTCCGCATCCGCCGTTGATGCCGGTGGATCCGGTGACCCGCGCCCAGTTTCGTCTGGCGCTCTACCGGATTGAGAAAGACTGGTATAGCCTGGCAGACCAGCTTGAAGCTGCATCCGATGCTAAACAGGCAACGCGTACCCGCAAAATTCTGGAAGAAAGCATTGTGGCCAGTTCTGAGGTTTTCGGGGCAAAGAGATATTTTCTCAGCGACGATTTTTCGCTCGTCGATTGCAGTATCGCGCCGATACTCTGGCGGTTGCAATCCTATGGTATCGAAATTCCTGAGCATGCAAGCTCTATTCGTAATTACATGAATGATGTTTTTTCGCGACGATCTTTCCAGGAAAGCATGACGGAACTCGAACAGGAAATGCGCCAGTAAGCGGCACCACCGTCAGTACCATGGCTAATCAGGACCCTTCGCAACGACCTTACCTGGTCCGGGCGATGCACGAATGGATGACAGATACCGGCAAAACGCCGCACCTTGTCATTAATGCTGCTGCACCCGGCGTACAGGTTCCTGTCGAGCACGTTCAAGACGGCAAGATTGTTCTGAATAGCAGCTATTCGGCGACGAAAAATCTGGTACTGGGAAATGACGTTATCGAATTTGAAGCACGTTTCAGCGGTATGCCGCACCAGATCAGGGCGCCTCTGGAATCTATACTCGGAATCTATGCCCGCGAATCTGGCGAGGGTATGTTGTTCTCCGAACAGGAAGACGGGGACCCTCAGCCGCCACTGTCTGACACGGATAATGACGACGAACCGGAACCACCGCCGGCCGGTCCCGGCCGATCACATTTGCGCGTGGTGAAATAATTCTGGTTTGGAGTTGAGATTCCGGGGCTTTCAAGCAGGATTTACTTCTGGTCAAATGCCGACTGATCGATAACATCACACAGGCAGTGGATGATGACCAGATGCACTTCCTGAATGCGAGCGGTGCGTTTGTCCGGCACACGGATTTCGATATCACCGGTGCCGAGCTCCCGGCCGATTGTGCCCCCGTCACGACCGGTTAGAGCAACAACTTTCATATTTTGTTCGTGCGCCGCTTTTATTGCCGCGACGACGTTAGGGGAATTACCGGAAGTCGATATCGCCAGCAGGCAGTCTGCCGGGTTACCCAGCGCTATCACTTGTTTGGAAAAAATTTCCGTAAAAGTATAGTCGTTGGCAATTGCCGTCAGCGTCGAGCTATCGGCTGTCAATGCGATTGCCGGAAAACCGGGTCGCTCTTTTTCGAACCGGTTCAACAGTTCAGTGGAGAAATGCTGGGCATCACCGGCTGATCCGCCGTTGCCGCAACACAGGAGCTTGCCACCGGCACCGAGCACTGCGGTCATCAGATCGGCGGCCATTGCGATTGTCGGCGCCAACACCGTGGCCGCCCGTTGCTTGACGGCGATGCTGTCCTCGAAGTGTTGGCTGATCAGGTCAGTTGCAGACATGTTGTATTCCCTGTCTTTGGTTCATGCGACAGTCAGATCGTCCATTGTAAACGCACCGGCTATCCAGCGGATGTCCGGTTCGCGCAGCGTGCCGGCAAGTCCAATGACATCGAAACGCACCGGCGCATTCCGGAAAGCGGGGTATCTGTGAATAAAATGCTGTGTTGTGACGGCCATCTTGCGTTGTTTCGCTGATGAAATCGATTCGATGGGGCCGCCAAAAGCTGATTGTCGCCGGTAGCGAATCTCCACGATGATCAACAGTCTGTCTTCGCGCATAATGAGGTCGAGCTCACCAAAACGGCATCGATAGTTTGTGGTCACGGTTGTCAGGCCGCGGTCGATCAGAAAACGGTGGGCTAGTTGTTCGGCAACACGGCCTTTGTCGAGGTGTTCAGCCAAGTGTCATTCGTTGCTGCGTCATCGGTAAATCGTACCTGTTCGGCGATCGGGTCCATCAAAACCGGCCGGCCGCGCTGAATCTTGGCCCAAGGCAGCAGGCGGAGGCTCCGGTTACGGTCGTCGAAATACAGCGTTCCGGTCATTCCTTCGATTTTCTGGCTGTTATTCCCCGAATTGACGATCGGAATCAACCGGTATGCATCGAAGCCGAGTGCGTAAAGGCGTGAACGGCGTTCTGCCTGGTCAGGCCAATATTTTGCCAGTGTCTGACGTACCTCGAGTGACAGGCCGTCAGGTGCAATAATCCACGGGATGTCCGGAAACATGATGCCGTTCAGGTCCGAGTTGTTGCGCGAGCCCTCCTCGTAGATGGCAGACGTAGAATACGTTGGTACTGCGCCGGCGTAATGGAAGCGCAGTTGCGGGCGGATTAACTTGCCGGTCGTTGCGCGTGCTGCTACGAATATTAGATCGATATCAGCCCGTCGTCGTGGCTCATATTCGAGCTTAATACCCAGATTTGCGCTGAGTCGGTCGTGGCGTGCACGGCTCTCATCGATTAGCAACAGGCGCTGGATGCTGCTCGAAAAGTCCGGGTTGCCCGGATCATAGAGCTGGTAGTCCAGAATCTGTCCACCTTGCTCCTGCAATTTTGCAGTAAAACTTTCCAGCAAGCGTCTTCCCCATGCATTGTTTGGCACCAGTGCCAGGGCACGATATTGGCCGAGTGCGGTTGCGCGCTGTGCCACTTGCCGGGCTTCATCTTCGGGTGACAGTGAGAACTGGTAAAACCCGACAGATCGCGGGAATTGTTCCGGGAGGAAGTTCAGCGTCAATGTCGGCGTCGAGATACCGGCGATCGCAAGTTCTCGCACTTCTTCTTTCAGCAGGGGGCCGACAACGAAATCTGCCCCGTCACTGACGGCTTGCTCGTAGGTCCGGGCCGTGCCGTCGACATTGACATCATAAATTCTGATCTGTGGACGAGAGCCCGAATCGGTTGGCAGGTAATGGGCTGCGAGCAGTCCATCGCGTACGGCCTGGGCCAGGTGCTTCTGGCGACCCGACAGCGGCAACAATACGGCAATCTGACGCGGGTATTCGATGACGGCCGGTAACCGGCCAAGAATCGAGGGTACGAGCGCACGGTTGGCCGGGTGATTGAAATAAATCGACTGCCACGAACGCAGGGCCGTGCGCATCGACGTTGGACTGGTTCGTTGTGTCCAGGCGATCTGTCCCAGGGCCAGCCAGCCTGACAGGATTGGGTCCTCGGTTTTTTCGACAGTTTTCAGCGCACCGCCCCATTTCTGGTAGCTTGCCCATAGATCAGCCTGGTGCGTGAGGATGTCGTCACGGTTTTCGAGCCAGGTTTCCCGTTCGATGAGGATATTTGTTGCCGCAACTGGCTGGCCGGTACGAAACAGTGCATTGCCTTTCAGGCGCAGGATTTCGAGGGCCGTTTGCCGGTCTTGAGCGGGTAGTGCACGATTCAGGATCGCGAGCGCCCGGCCCGGTTCATCCGTTGCAATGTCGACCTCGGCCGCGACCCGGGTCCACAGGAGTAAATTGGATTTATCGACCGGCTCGCCGAGGCGGCTGAGTATGGTCTTTGCCACTTCCGGGAAGCCCGCCTGCAATCGTTCATGGGCCATCAAAATCAGGTAACGTTGGCGCTCTGCGTAATTAGCCGTTTTGTTGGCCAGTTCAAGGTATGCATCTGCAGCCGCCTGGTGTCGGCCCTGAGAGGCGAGTTCCTCGGCGCGGTTGGCGGCGGCATATTCGGGCGATCCCGTCTGCGTGGAAAGTGGCAATGTTGTGCAGCTCACCAGCCCGGTCAATATGATCAGCCACACAATCGCTCGAGCTGTGCGGCGTTGCATGGCCACGGCCTTGATTACCCGCACCGGGCGGGGCCGGCGTAGACTTGCGATAATTGAATAGTGACGGCTCACGATTAAACTCAGGAGTTTACAGGTTTTGACCACGGATCCCGGAACGCTTTATGTCGTTGCGACACCGATTGGAAATCTTGACGATATCAGTTCGCGCGCACGAGACGTGTTGCGTAAGTCTGCAGTCGTGGCTGCCGAGGATACCCGGCGCGCAGGGCAATTGCTAACGATCCTGGGGCTAAAGAGCCGATTGTTGTCATTGCACGAGCACAATGAAACCGCGCGTGTCGAGGAAGTGCTTGCCATACTCTTATCGGGCGGTGACGTTGCACTGATCAGTGACGCAGGTACGCCTCTGATCAGTGATCCGGGTTATCGGGTTGTTGAGCGGGTGCGCGCTGAATCGCTACCGGTTAGCCCGATACCTGGCTGTTGTGCGGCCATCGCGGCCCTGTCGGTATCCGGGTTGCCCACCGACCGATTCCGTTTTGAGGGGTTTTTGCCGGCCCGGCCCGTCGCACGTCGTAATCGACTCAGGATATTGGGCGATGTGTCCGAGACATTGATCCTTTACGAATCCGTACACCGAATCGTCGATACGTTGGCGGACATAGAGGCTATCTTTGGCGCCGAAAGGCCGATCACACTTGCGCGCGAATTGACAAAGCGTTACGAAACAATTTATCGCGGCAGCGTGGCCGAGGTGCGTGTGCAACTGGCTGCGGATCCCGGTGGGACCAAGGGAGAATTTACGCTCATCATAGCCGGCGCGCCCGAGCAACAAGCTATGGCGCCACCAGAACTGGAGCGGGTGGTGAAGATTTTGCTACAGGCCGTATCCGCCAGTCAGGCAGCTGCGCTGGCGGCTGAAATCACCGGCGTTAAAAAGCGCGAGGCCTATCAGCTCGCTAATCGGCTCAGGGCGCCGCGTGAGTAGATATGGGTTAGGTTGGTTGTTGTTTCATTTTTCTGAGGGGGCTGCCTTGATTTTGGTCTTTCCCTGGCCGGATTTTTCCGTCGTTGACCCTTCTGAAACGCCGCAGGAGCGGCTGAATGTTTCAGAAGGGTCAACGACGGAAAAATCCGGGACACGCCCGTGGTCCGCATTCAGTTTATGTCTTGCGTCAGGCCCGGTGCGTGCATTATCTTGATGGCTGGAGTCGGCCGGGCAATCGCCGGGTGCGGCGGTGAGAATCGTTTGCACCGGGAGGAAAGTCCGGGCTCCGGCGGACAGGGTGCCAGGTAACGCCTGGGGGACGCGAGTCCACGGAAAGTGCCACAGAAAACAAACCGCCACGGGCCGGCAACGGACTGCGGTAAGGGTGAAAAGGTGCGGTAAGAGCGCACCGCGCGGGTGGTAACACGCCGCGGCACGGTAAACCCCACCCGGAGCAAGACCAAATAGGGGAGTGTTTGTCGGCTGCAAGGCCGGCAGAACCGGTGTCCGCACGGACTCCCGGGTAGGTTGCTAGAGGCCGTTGGTGACAGCGGTCGCAGATGAATGATTGTCCTCGACAGAACCCGGCTTACAGGCCGACTCCTTGATAATCAGTGGCTTGTGCGCGGTGGTGCGCAACAAGCCTGAGCAGGCTGCATAAACGCCCCGTTCAGGGGCGTTTTTTTGTTCTTCAATAATTGCCCAAAGAAAGCGTTCTAAGCTCATGATTTATAGCGTGAGCCGGATAGTGACGGACTCTGCTTTTTTCGCGAAACCACCGCTAAGTTGCTGTCCTGAAAGAATTAATCACAACTTTTGTTGACAGCTGGTCGAGGTGGTACCTATAGTGTCGATAAGTGGAAAAAAGTGGGAGGGAATGGGCAAATTGTCCCCATTTCAATGCTTCGCGGACCAACAAAAATCACCCTCGACGCCAAGGGGCGGCTATCCATACCGACAAAATACCGGGACAGGATCGCGGCCCGTTGCGGTGGCCATTTGATATGCACGGTCGACCAGCGCAGCTGCCTGCTGATTTATCCATTACCGGATTGGGAGGAGACCGAACGAAAGCTCATGCGCTTGCCGAGTCTTAACCAGACGGCGCAAAAATTACGTGGCTTGTTGATGGGTTACGCGACTGACCTTGAGCTGGATGGTCACCATCGTGTGCTGATTCCGAAAGAGCACCGCGAATTTGCAGGTCTGGATCGCCAGGCCATGATGTTTGGGCAGGGGAATAAATTCGAATTATGGGATGAGGGCCGCTGGAACGAGCAACTGAGTCGCTGGATGGATGCCGGGACTGTTGACGGGGCGGATTTGACCGCTGAACTGGAAACGTTGTCGTACTAGTCGTCGTTCAGGAGTAGGCGTTCCCTGGATACGCAGGGGGATGGAGTGAATTTACATGTGCCGGTGTTGCTTGAAGACACGGTCGACCAGTTGCAGGTCACGGCAGATGGCATCTATGTCGACGGAACTTTCGGGCGCGGAGGGCACGCGCGTGAAATTTTGCGGCGGTTGGGGCCGGGTGGTCGCCTGTTCGCGCTCGATCGTGACCCGGAAGCCGTTAATGCAGGGGAAATACTGGCCGACAGTGATCCACGATTCGTGATTGAACAGCGAAATTTTGGGCAGTTGCGTGAATTTTTGGAAGTACACGATGTGTTTGGCAGGGTAAGCGGCATTTTATTCGATCTCGGAGTGTCGTCGCCGCAGCTCGATGACCGGCACCGTGGATTCAGTTTCCGGCTGGATGGTTTGCTTGATATGCGCATGGATCCGACCGAGGGACAAAGTGCAGCGGACTGGCTGAACAGCGCAACAGAAGAATCGATAAGAAAAGTGTTATTTCAATATGGTGAAGAACGGGCAGCGCCCCGGATTGCGAGAGAGATATGCCGGCGTCGGACCGAGCAGCCGATCCGTTCGACCCGTCAGCTCGCCGTCCTTGTTGAGAATGTCGTCAGGCGCAAGCCCGGCGGCAAGCATCCGGCGACAAAAACCTTCCAGGCGATCCGTATTTATATTAATCGTGAACTCGAAGCCATTGAGCAGGGTCTCGGCCAGGCCATTGATGCAATGCGACCGGGTGGTCGACTGGTCGTGATCAGTTTTCATTCGCTTGAGGATCGTATCGTCAAACGCTTTATGCGTGATAACTCGCGAATTGATCCGGCATTGTCGCGTTTGCCGCAAGTGCCGGAATCTGCGCTGCCCCGGTTGCGATTGCCTGCACGTGCCGTTCGGGCCGGCGAACGAGAAATAGAAAGTAACCTGCGGGCTCGCAGTGCGACGCTCCGGGTTGCGGAGCGCCTTCGATGAACCGGGGGAAGAATCCGGAGGTGGGCCAGAGCGAACGCATGCGCCAGCTTGCAGTGATTATGTTGCTGGTCTTATTCGTCATGGCGTCGGCAATCGGCGGTATCTATGCAAAACATGAGTCACGCAAACTCTTCACCGAGCTGCAAAGGCTGAACAATGACCGCGACAGAATGGAAGTTGAGTGGGGGCAGCTGCAAATAGAACAGAGCACGTGGTCGACTTATGCCCGGGTCGAACAACTGGCCCGTGAGGGCATGAAAATGCGCCCGCCAGCGGCCGAAGAAATGAAGTTACTCAGTCAATGAAGTCCAAAGCACAGACAGATGCGATGATACGCCGCAGCTTTACGTTACGGTCGCGCTGGGCCGTTTTCGGTTTGCTTGGCCTGGCAGCTGTGCTCGTGACACGTGTCGTCTGGTTACAGACATTTGATGATGACTTTCTGACGCGTCAGGCCGACGTTCGGCAGTTGCGTATCGCAAAAATACCGGCCCATCGAGGCGTCATTACCGACCGGAACGGCGAGCCGCTTGCTGTCAGTACGCCGGTTGACAGCATCTGGGTCAATCCTCGCGAGATTGTACGAACCCCGGACCGTATTCCACAGCTGGCCGCAGCCCTCGGAACCAACCCGGGTGAGTTGGCACGGCGGCTGACCCGTAACAGCAACCGTGAATTCATGTACCTCAAGCGGCATATGCGTCCTGGCGATGCAGCGGCTATTACCCGGTTGAATCTGCCGGGCGTCGACGTGGAGCGTGAGTACCAGCGTTACTACCCGGCAGGTGAAGTGACCGGCCACATCATCGGCTTTACGAATATCGATGACGCTGGTCAGGAAGGTCTGGAACTCGCATTTGATCACTGGCTCTCCGGGCAGCCGGGTAAGAAGCGGGTGTTGAAGGATCGGCTTGGGCGTGTGGTTGAGGACGTTGAGCGAATTCAGTCGCCGAATCCGGGGCGTCAGTTGACCACATCACTGGATTTGCGCATTCAGTATCTGGCTTATCGCGAGTTGAAGACCGCGATCAAGCGTGGTGGTGCAGCCTCCGGCTCCATCGTTGTGCTCGATGTCGATTCTGGTGAAGTCCTTGCGATGGTCAACCAGCCGACCTACAACCCGAATGATCGAGCGCAGTTTATTGCCAAAAAGTATCGCAACCGGGCTATTACCGATATTTTTGAACCAGGCTCGAGTCTGAAAACACTGGTGATCGCCGCGGCGCTCGAGAGTGGTCAATACAGTGCTGCGAGCCGCATCGATACGTCGCCCGGTTTTATCAAGGTTGGCTCAAAGGTTATCGAAGATGAGCGCAACCTCGGCAGGATCGATCTGACGACATTGCTCGCGCGCTCAAGTAATGTCGGTGCCACCAAGGTTGCGATGTCGTTGCCAGCCGAGACGCTCTACGACGTCCTGTCCAGCTTCGGTTTGGGCCATCTGACTGGCAGTGGTTTCCCGGGTGAATCGGCCGGCTTGCTCAGTCATTACAGCAACTGGCGGCCGATTAGTCAGGCGACGCTGGCCTATGGCTATGGACTTTCAGTCACGCCGTTACAGCTGGCGCAGGCGTATGCCGTCATCGCGGCAGGCGGGCTACAGCACCCCGTTTCTCTTTTGCGTCTGGAGCAGGCGCCGATTGCCAGGCGTGTCATTAAGGCACAGACATCCAGCGCCGTTTTATCGATGCTCGAGTCTGTGGTGAGTGCCGAAGGTACCGGACGACGGGCGGCAGTGGCGGGTTACCGGGTTGCCGGCAAGACGGGTACGGTCAAGAAGTTCGCGCCGGGCGGCTATTCCGAAGATCGCTATATGGCACTGTTTGCAGGTATCGCGCCGGCAACCCGGCCTCGCCTGGCGGTCGTCGTCGTCATCGATGACCCGTCTAACGGTGAGTATTACGGCGGTGCAGTCGCTGCGCCGGTTTTTTCGCATGTTGTCGAGGGTGCGTTGCGGATTCTCGCGATACCCCCCGATAACTTCATGCGTCCTGACAGCACGACAAAGTTTGCAGTGAGTCGCCCATGAAACATGCTGGCGCTGAAGTGGAGCTATCCCGACTATTTGCCGGTATGGACCTTGTCGTGCCGAACGTGACGGTGTGCGATATTTCCAGCAACAGTTGTGATGTGGTGGCGGGCGGCCTGTTTCTCGCCTGTGCTGGCGGCACTCGTCATGGACTCGAATTCTTGCCCCGGTCTCTCGGCGCTGGTATTCGTGCGGTCGCCTGGGAGCCGGCGGAGGGTGTCGATGCGCCGATTCTGCCGCCGGAGGTAGCCGGTATTTGTGTGACCGGTTTGCACAAAAGGCTGGGTGTCATTGCCGACCGTTTTTTCTCCTCGCCTTCTGCCGACGTTGAAGTGACCGGCATTACAGGCACGAATGGCAAGACGACGACGGCCTGGCTCGTGGTCCAGGCAATGCAACATCTGGGCATGACGGCCGGCTATATGGGTACGCTGGGTTACGGTATCGGCGCTGAATTGCGGCCAAGTGCATTGACGACGCCTGACTGTATAACTGTGCATCGACGTCTGCGGGAACTGGTTGATGCCGGTGCGCAGCGTGTGATCGCCGAGGTGTCGTCGCATGCACTGGACCAGTACCGGGTGGATAAAGTGCGTTTCCAGGTTGCGGCACTGACGAATCTGAGTCGCGATCATCTCGATTATCACGGCAGCATGAATCAATACGCCGAGGCCAAAGCGCGATTGTTTGCCGGTGCCGGAATTGAAACCGCAGTGCTGAACGTCGGCGACCGGTTCGGTGCCGAGATGGCCGGACGGCTCAAGTCGGGACCCGAACTGATATCGATTGCGGTTGTAGATGAAATTATCGATCTGCCGGATGCGCGGTTGCGTGGCCGACTTATCGGGGAGCGTGCGAACGGTATCGATTTATTGTTATCCGGTGATTTTGGTGAGGCACTTCTCCAAAGCGCTCTTTGGGGCCGATTCAACGCAGACAACCTGGCCATGGCTGCCGGCATTTTGTTGGCAAACGGCGTTGCGTTTTCTGCGGCCATTGACGCACTTACAGATGCCGTTGCACCGCCGGGGCGAATGGAGCTTATTCGCAGTAATGACGCCAGGCCGACTGTCGTGGTGGATTTTGCCCACACACCTGATGCATTGGGCAAGGCGCTTGAGACGGCGAGACAGCATACGCCCGGCAAGGTCTGGTGTGTGTTTGGCTGCGGCGGTAATCGCGACCAGGGCAAGCGGCGCGCGATGGGGGAGATCGCGGCGATGCTCGCGGATCGAATGATCGTTACCGATGACAATCCACGCGATGAGGATCCCCGGAAGATCGCAGAGCAAGTCGTCGCCGGTGCTCAATCCAGTGTTCATTGCGACATTGTCCATGATCGCGCAACAGCTATCGAAACCGCCATAGCTTCTGCTGCTGCCGAGGACGTGGTACTGATCGCGGGCAAGGGTCACGAATCAGTGCAGCTGGTCGGCGACAAAATATTGCCATTTTCTGATGCTGCAATTGTTCGTACGGCGCTGGGTCAGGTGAGATGACCATGGGCACGCTGAACAGTGTCGCTCAATCGGTTAACGGTACATTGATCGGTGCCGATCGGAGTTTCGATTCAATCAGCACCGATACACGTTCGCTGCAATCCGGCCAGTTATTTTTCGCACTTCGCGGCGATCGTTTCGATGCCGGTGAATTTGTTGCCGAAGCTGAACGCCGCGGGGCGGCCGGTGCCGTGGTCGAGGTTCGCCAGGCGGTCGATCTGCCGCAAGTCGAAGTCGAGGATACGCGGGTTGCACTTGGTGGGTTGGCTCGATGCTGGCGTCGGCACTTCGAAAAACCGGTCATTGCCGTGACCGGCAGCACGGGCAAAACAACAGTCAAGGAAATGATCGCCGCAGTCCTGCGCGCACATTTTGGCGCGTCCGACAAAGTGCTGGCGACGGCCGGTAATCTGAATAACGAAATTGGTTTGCCGCTGACTGTGTTGCGCATGCGCGATAGCCATGCGGTCGCAGTACTGGAGATGGGTGCAAGTCACCGTGACGATATAGCCATCCTGTCTGCTATTGCGATACCGACTATCGGCATGGTGACGAATGCGGGGGCAGCTCATCTCGAAGGGTTCGGTTCGGAGCAGGTTGTCGCCGAAACGAAAGGAGAGTTGTTTGCAAGTCTCGGGGCCGGTGGCATTGCCGTGATCAATCGGGATGACCGGTTCTTCGGGTTGTGGTGTCAGTTGGCCGCCCCGGCACGAGTCCGATCGTTCGGGCTCGATGAGGCCTCGGACTATGTGGCGGAGAATATTCAGGAAACAGTTACGGAAGATGGATTTGAATTGTCGTTCGATGTGCGCGAGGCAAATGATCGGGCAAGGATCAAGTTGCCAATGGTCGGTCGTCACAATGTGCTCAATGCACTTGGGGCGATCGCGGTGACCCGGGCGGCCGGCGCGACGTGGGACTCGATCAGGGCGGGACTCGCCTCGATCGAGAACGTTGCCGGCCGTCTGCGGACCATCGTTGGCCGAGGGGGTGTGCGCATCATTGACGATACTTATAACGCGAACCCGCTGTCTGTTTCAGCGGCGATTAATGTTCTGGAGGGGCTCGGCGGTCATTCATGGCTCGTCCTGGGTGATATGGCCGAGCTCGGTGACCGTCGCCGGGAGTTGCATGTCGATGTCGGACGGCAAGCGAAGAAAGCCGGTATCAAGCGACTCTACACGCTCGGTGAAACAGCCCGGGCCGCGGCGTTGGCGTTTGGGTCCGACGCATATGCATTTGCTGAACGCAACGCACTCGGCGCTGCTCTCACAGAGGCATTGGCCGGGGATGCGGGAAAAAATTTGACGATGCTGATTAAAGGTTCTCGCTGCATGGGGATGGAAAAACTTGTGCAGGCTCTTGCCGATGAATCTGTGAACGGGGAGGGTCGCGCCTGATGTTGTTCATGTTGGCCGAATATCTCAAAGATTACGTGTCGGGATTCAACGTCTTCACGTATATCACCATGCGGGCAATCATGGGAGCGCTGACCGCGCTGGTTATTTCATTGGTCATGGGACCTCGCATGATCAGACGCCTGAGTACCAGGCAAATTGGTCAGACCGTGCGCATGGACGGCCCGAAGAGTCACTTGCCGAAAACGGGTACTCCGACGATGGGTGGGGTGCTGATTCTTGTGGCAATTCTGATCAGTACGTTGCTGTGGGCCGACCTCAAGAGTGCCTATGTATGGATTGTCATCGCCGTAACAGCCGCATTCGGCCTGATTGGTTTTGTCGATGATTATAAGAAGCTCGTTCTGCGCGATCCGGCCGGCATGTCGGCGCGCGCCAAAATATTCTGGCAGTCGATAACGGCAATTGTCGTCGCCGTCATTTTGTTTATGATGGCAGATAATCCCTATGAGACCGCTTTGCTGATTCCGTTTCTCAAAGGGGTGGCGATCCCGCTGGGCATTTTTTACATCGTGCTGACATATCTCGTAATCGTCGGCACGAGCAACGCCGTCAACCTGACTGATGGTCTGGATGGTCTGGCAATCATGCCGGCCGTGCTCGTCGGCGGTGCACTCGGCATTTTTGGTTATGCCGCCGGCAATGTTATTTTTTCCGATTATCTCGGTATCCCGTACATCAACGGGGCCGGCGAAATGCTCGTATTTTGTACCTCGCTGACGGGCGCCGGACTTGGATTCCTGTGGTTCAATACGTATCCGGCACAGGTTTTTATGGGCGATATTGGTGCGCTGGCACTCGGTGCTGCGCTGGGCACCGTAGCGGTCATTGTTCGCCAGGAGCTGGTGTTGGCGATCATGGGGGGCTTATTCGTCATCGAGACGATGTCGGTCATCATTCAGGTCGCATCATTCAAGCTGACCGGCCGGCGAATCTTTCGTATGGCCCCGTTACATCATCACTATGAATTGAAAGGCTGGGCTGAACCGAAGGTGATTGTCCGGTTCTGGATCATTACGGTCATCCTGGTTCTTGTGGGGCTTTCGAGCCTGAAGCTGCGGTGATGACGATGTCGGCCATGAAAATCGATCCCGCCCCCCGCGATCTTTCTGTCGAACCGACTGTGCTCGTCATGGGGATGGGGCAGACAGGTGCATCCTGTGCGAGATACTTCGCTGCCCGTGGAATTGTGGCCGAATTTGTCGACACACGTGCGGAACCACCGGGCATGGATGCGATTCTGGATGTGATGCCCGATGCACGTATTCAGTCAGGTAAAAAATTATCCGCTTTGCATCCGACGATTGAGCGGGTCGTCATTTCGCCGGGATTTGATCTGGGCGCATCATTGATCGGTGATGCCCGCAGCAAGGGACTTGAGATTCTCAGCGATATTGATTTGTTTGCCGACGAATGTTCAGCACCGATCATTGCGATCACCGGTTCGAATGGCAAAAGTACCGTAACCGCCATGGTGGGTGAGATGTTGACGGCAACCGGTTTGTCGACGGCTGTCGGCGGAAATATTGGCACACCGGCACTCGATTTGCTCGATCGTGAAGCTGATGTTATTGCATTGGAATTGTCCAGTTTTCAGCTCGAGCGCAGTCGGGACATTCCAGCCACAGTTGCAGTGATATTGAACCTGTCGCCGGACCATCTCGATCAGCATGGCGGTATGACGGCCTACCGCACAGCAAAGTCGCGTATCTATAGTGATTGTCAACATGCTGTTGTTAATCGTGATGAACCGGATCTGGCAAAACTCGTCAGACAGAGCACGCCAACCACGACATTCGGACTGGACGAGCCCATGTCCGGGCAACTGGGTATTCGCCGGACCGCACGCGGCGAGTGCATCGCGTGCGGGGAAGACCTGCTGATTTCTGTCGATGAAATGCCGCTGATCGGTCGGCATAACCTGTCAAATGCTTTGGCGGCGCTCGCGCTTGGTGCGGCACTCGGCGCAAACCTCCATGGAATGGCGCAGGCGCTAAAGCGATTCCGCGGATTGGCGCATCGGATGCAGGTCGTGTCGACGGCAGCCGGTGCGACGTGGATTGATGATTCGAAGGCGACCAATGTCGATGCGGCATTGGCAAGCCTGGCCGGCATCGAAGGTCCGGTTATCCTGATAGCCGGGGGTGATGCGAAAGGCGCAACTTTCGTCCCACTGGCTGCGGCGCTTAAAGAGCGCCCGGGGGCCGCTCTTCTGTTTGGTCAGGATGCGCAACGCATGGCGAAGGAATTGGCCGGATCGTGCCAATTGGAAGTGGTTGCGGATATGCGTGAAGCGGTCATCACGGCGCTGCAGATTATAGAACCCGGTTATACCGTTTTGCTGGCACCGGCCTGCAGCAGTCTGGACATGTATCGCAATTTTGCTGAGCGTGGTGAAGCCTTTGTGGCTGCAGTCAGGGAACTCGTACGATGACCGCGGCAACGGCAATACGTAAATCACCTGCTACCTCGCTGGCATTTGACTTTGACCGGGATGTTGACTGGACACTGGTCCTGATCGTTACAGCATTACTCTGCTTTGGCCTGGTCATGCTGACGTCTGCGTCGATTTCACTGGCTGAGCGCAATACCGGCAATCCGTTGTTCTATCTTGAGCAACAGTTCCTCGCTGTGATCGTCGGTTTGATCGGCGCAGCGGTCATGCTACGCATACCGACATCAGTATGGGAACGTTTTGCATTTTTGCTTGTATGTCTGGCGCTCGGGATGCTGATTGCCGTCATGATTCCCGGTTTCGGTAACACCGTTAACGGAAGTACACGCTGGTTGAGTATTGGCGGCATCAGCATTATGCAGGTTTCCGAACCCGCCCGATTATTGATGCTCATGTATTTATCCGGTTACGCAGTTCGGCATCGAGCGGAATTGCAGGAGAGGTTTTTCGGGTTCGCCAAACCGATGCTGTTGGTCGTGTTGATTTGTTGTTTGTTGTTGCTTGAGCCGGACTTTGGTGCAACGGTCGTCATGTTGGCGATCTCGCTGGCCGTATTGTTTATCGCCGGCGCTCGTTTGCGAGATTTTCTGGTCAGCAGCTTGTTTGTTGTTGTCTCGCTGATAGCGCTCGCCTTTTTATCGCCTTACCGGTTAAAGAGATTGACAGGTTTTCTCGATCCGTGGTCGGACCCGTTCGATAGCGGTTTCCAGTTGACGCAATCATTGATTGCGATCGGTTCGGGGCAGTGGTTCGGTGCCGGTCTTGGCGGCAGCGTACAAAAACTGTTTTATTTGCCCGAGGCCCATACGGACTTCGTCTTTGCCGTCATTGCCGAGGAATTCGGGCTTGTCGGTAGCATGCTGTTGATCGGTCTATTTGCTGCGTTGGTCTGGCGGGCGCTTCGGGTCGCCAGCAATTCATCGGCGATCGGTCGGCTTTACCAGGCGTACCTGGCATTTGGCCTGGCTATCTGGCTGGGTGTGCAGGTTTTTATCAACATCGGTGTCAATATGGGCATCCTGCCCACCAAAGGGCTGACATTGCCGCTGATCAGTTATGGCCGCAGCAGCATGATGATTACCCTTGTGGCACTCGGGTTGCTGTTACGCATCGAAATGGAAAATCGGCAGATTGCGAGTCAGGGCAGGGGCAAAGGTCGCAGCAAGGTGAAGAGCAAGCGCGGGGTGCGCAAGCGATGACTGCGCCGATACTGATCATGGCGGGCGGCACCGGCGGTCACGTATTTCCGGCGCTCGCCGTCGCGCGGTCTCTGAGAGAACACAACCAGGAAATCGTCTGGCTGGGTTCTCGGTCCGGCATCGAAAATGAACTTGTGCCACGAAACGGGTTTTCATTGGAGGCAACGCGCGTTTCGGGTCTGCGTGGCAAAGGGACCTGGTCATGGTTTTTGGCACCGCTGAAATTGCTGCTGGCCATCTACGATGCGCTACGTGTCGTAATCCGGCATCGTCCCAAGCTCGTACTCGGCATGGGTGGTTTCGCATCAGGTCCGGGGGGGCTGGCCGCATGGATGCTTGGCCGACCGCTGATTATTCACGAGCAAAATTCTGTGGCTGGTTTAACAAACCGTCTTCTGGCCGGGCTTGCCCGGGAGGTACTCGAAGCCTTTCCGGGCAGTTTTTCTGCCCCTGTCAATGCGCGGCTTGTCGGCAATCCGGTGCGTTCCGATATTGCCACTCTGCCGGAGCCGTCCGTGCGGCTCGCAAATCGTCACGAAAGAATGCGTGTACTCGTTCTCGGTGGCAGCCAGGGTGCGCGCGTGTTGAACGAGGTGGTGCCGCCGGCTTTGAGTATGCTCGGCACTGGCCAGCCGTACGATGTCTGGCACCAGTCCGGTAGGTCAGATTTCGAACGCACCCGCAACGCTTACAAATCCACAGGTATGGACGCCAGGGTTGAAGAATTTATCGATGATATCGCCGAGAGTTACGGCTGGGCGGATCTCGTCATTTGCCGCGCCGGGGCGTTAACGATTTCCGAGCTGACAGCGGCCGGTATCGGAGCAATCCTTGTGCCATACCCGACCGCCGTCGATGACCATCAGACAAAAAACGCACGCTATCTTGTTGCTGCCGGTGCAGCGGTATTGATACCGCAATCGGAGTTGACGCCTGAATTACTGGCTGCTGAATTGCGTCGCTATGGCGATGATCGGGCACTGCTTGTCGACCGGGCCGTGCGTGCCCGCTCCCTGGCAAGACCCAATGCGACGAATGACGTTGTCGATCTTTGCTTATCGATGGTGCAAGCGTCATGAACAAGCACATGCGCAAGATCAACCGGATTCATCTCGTCGGCATCGGCGGTGTCGGTATGGGCGGTATCGCCGAAGTGCTGATTAATCTGGGCTATAAAGTGCAGGGATCGGATCTGAAAGAATCGAACGTGACGCGTCGACTGTCGGCGCTCGGCGCAACGATCTCGATTGGCCACCGTGGTGAAAATATTGGTGTAGCCGATCTCGTTGTCGTATCGAGTGCGATCGATCCGGAGAATCCGGAGATCGTCGTTGCGCGCGAGCAACGGCTGCCAATCATCCGGCGGGCTGAAATGCTTGCTGAATTGATGCGGTTTCGTTTTGCAATTGCCGTGGCGGGCACGCATGGCAAGACAACGACGACCAGTCTGGTCGCAAGCGTGCTGGCTGAGGCGGGTGAAGATCCGACTTTCCTGATTGGAGGGCGGTTAAAGAGTACCGACTCAAACAGCAGGCTGGGTGCCGGGCATTATCTCGTCGCTGAAGCCGACGAGAGCGACGCGTCTTTTATTCATCTCAAGCCTATGATGGCGGTCGTGACCAATATCGATGCAGATCACATGTCGACATACGGTGGCGACATCGAGGAGTTGCGCGGCAGCTTTCTCGAGTTCATGCACAATTTGCCGTTTTATGGCGTATCGATCATGTGTCTTGATGATGTTGGGGTGCGGGCGGTGTTGCCACAGGTTAAACGTGCAGTGTTGACGTACGGTTTTCATAAAGAGGCCGACGTTCGTGCGATCAACGTTGAAAACTGTGGAGTTGTGTCCCGTTTCTCGGTATTGCGTCCTAATGATGCTGAGCCACTCCATGTCGAGCTCAATCTTCCCGGACGTCACAATGTGCTCAATGCGCTTGCGGCAATTTCTGTAGCATTCGAACTGGAACTCGATGACGATGCGGTTTGCCGTGCTCTGACGGAATTTCAGGGTATCGACCGACGCATGCAGATTCTTGCCGATGAAAAGACGCCGTTTGGTCAGGTGATGTTCATTGATGATTACGGTCATCATCCGACTGAAATTGCCGCGACACTTGAAGCCGTTCGTGAGGGTTGGCCGGATAGAAGGGCCGTAGTGGTTTTCCAGCCTCATCGGTATTCGCGCACGAAGGATTTGCTCGATGATTTCGCCGCAGTCCTGTCGGTTGCCACCCCTTTATTTGTCACCGAAGTCTATGCGGCGGGTGAAGATCCGATACCGGGCGCCGACGGTCGCGCAATCTGTCGTGCGATTCGCATGCGTGGATGTGCCGAGCCTGTATTTGTGCCGGACCTGGCCCAGCTGCCTGAAGTGCTGGCCGTTACGTTGACCGATGGCGATATCGTGCTGACGCTTGGAGCCGGTGATATCGGAGCCGTGGCCTCGGGATTGCCCGAAGCAATACAGCAAACCGGGATGCGGAGGAACTGCAAGTGAGCGCGGTTCTGAAAAATGAACCGATGTCGAAACATACCACCTGGCGACTCGGGGGGGCTGCCGACATTTTTTTCCGCCCGGTATCGATCAGTGAACTCCAGTCTTTTCTCGGTGAACTCGACAGCGAAATGCCGGTCCACTGGACCGGCCTTGGGAGCAACCTGCTGGTTCGTGACGGCGGTATTCGCGGTGTCGTCATTGCGCCGACCAGGGCGATGGGCGATGTGACACGGTTGTCCGATCATGTCGTCGCAGCCGGTGTCGGAGCGCCTTGCACGACACTGGCACGCCGCTGTGTTAGGTGGCAACTCGGACCGTCGGCATTTTTTGCCGGTATTCCGGGTACGATCGGCGGGGCGCTGGCGATGAACGCCGGTGCGTTTGACGGTGAAACGTGGGACAACATTATTGAGGTCGATACCATCGATCGCCACGGTACGCTCCGGACGCGGTCAAAAACCGAGTTTGACATCGGCTATCGACAGGTCAGCCGGCCGTCCGATGAATGGTTTCTTGGCGCGCGATTCGAATTTGTCGAGCAAGCCGCTGATAGTGTCGAGGCCGTCCGGTCATTGATGCGCGAACGACAGGCCAAACAACCGCTCGGCTTGCCCAGTTGTGGTTCGGTATTTCGAAATCCCGTCGGCGGGTATGCGGCACAATTGATTGAATCTGCCGGATTGAAAGGTCACCGGATCGGTGGCGCAGAAATTTCACAGAAACATGCGAACTTCATAATAAATACAGGCGATGCGACCGCGGCTGATGTAGAGGCCCTGATTGATCACGTGCGTGGCACGGTTGAAGACCTGCACGGCGTTCGGCTTCAGCTCGAAGTGCATATCGTCGGAGAACCGGCATGAACTCCGGTTTGTACAGGAGCGAACAAAGAATTGTGGTCGATGACCCCTGCCGCTTTGGCAAGGTGGCTGTATTGCTGGGTGGCCATTCAGCCGAACGCGAGATTTCGCTGATGTCCGGCGCTGCCGTGCATAAGGCATTACGTGTGAGCGGTGTTGATGCACATCGTATCGACACCGCCGTTGATCTGGTCGCTACATTGCAAGCCGGAGCGTTCGACCGGGCCTGGATTGCATTGCATGGTCGGGGTGGTGAAGACGGTAGTGTGCAGGGGCTGCTCGAATTTATGGGTATCCCCTATACGGGCAGCGGTATCAAGGGATCGGCGATCAGCATGGATAAGCTGCGGACTAAACGATTGATTACCGGCGCCGGGCTTGGTACGCCTGATTACCGGGAGGTCACCGGCCCGCAGGATTTCACACCGATCATCGACGCGCTGGGTCTGCCGCTGATGATCAAGCCCGCCGAGGAAGGTTCGAGTCTCGGACTCGTGCGCGTCGAACAACCCGGGGAGCTGGCTGATGCGGTTGCCACTGCCGCCCGGTTTGGCTGCGAAGTTCTTGCCGAGCGTTGGGTGACCGGACGCGAATATACCGTGGCTGTATTACAAGGCGAGGCTTTGCCGCTTGTGCGCATCGATGCGGCCAATACGTTTTATGACTACGAAGCGAAATATTTTAGCGATCAGACCCGTTATGTCTGCCCGTGCGGATTGAGTCCCCGGCAAGAGCGTGAATGGGGAGAGATGGCGCTGCGAGCCTTCTCGGCGGTCGGTGCTAGTGGCTGGGGTCGGGTGGACTTCATGCTCGGCGAGGCCGGTGAGCCGCTGTTGCTCGAGGTGAACACAGTGCCTGGCATGACGGCTCACAGTCTCGTGCCGATGGCCGCGAGTGCGGCCGGAATTGATTTTGGTGAATTGGTCTGGCGAGTTCTCGAGACGAGCATGTCGGGGACTGTGACCGGAGACGAACTGCCGGAGGCGGCTGATGGCGGCTAAGAGTAAACGTAATCGCAAGCGCAAGGCGAAGACGAAGCAACCGAACCCGTTGCATCGTTTTGGTGCGTCGCTGAAGGATTGCTGGGAACGGGTGCACTGGGCGCGGCTAATCACGCTGTGTACGGCATTGGCCATCTCATTGTCGGTTTATGTGGCGACCCTCTGGCTGATGAACCGGCCTGTTGAGGCCGTCATCATCGACGGCGCCTTCGAGCGTGTTTCTGCAATCGAGGTTGAAGATGCACTGGGGGAATTTATACAAACCGGGTTTCTGAGTGCGGATCTGAATGCAATGCGCCGGCAATTACGCGAGTTGCCGTGGGTCGCAAATGCACAGGTACGACGCCACTGGCCAGGCACATTAGAGGTCAGTATCGAAGAGCAGAGTCCGGCCGCGCGCTGGGGCGATGCTGGATTGTTGAACATCGGGGGTGAATTGTTTGTTGAAAATATCTCGCATGCGCCGGCGGAACTGCCGTTGCTCAGCGGACCGCACGGTACGCAGCAACGAGTGGCCGAAATGTATTTCAGGATTGAAGAACGACTCGAGCGCCGTGGCATGGCTGCCGTATCGTTGCAACTCGATGATCGCGGTGCCTGGGAAATGCAACTGATCAGCGGTATCCGGGTAAGGCTGGGTGCCCGGATGGTGGAGAACCGCCTGGACCGGTTCTTTGCAGCGCTGGATAAGGTTGTTGCGGCACAGGCTGAAGACGTGAACTACATCGATATGCGATATACGAATGGCTTTGCCATCGGTTGGAAGAATCAGGCGCCATTGAACGCCGAGACCGGGGACGAGGTGAAGCCTCATGTCTAGGAAGGTGGATAAGGGTCTGATCGTCGGATTGGATATTGGTACCTCCAAGGTTGTCGCGATCGTCGGTGAGGTTCATGAGGATGGTGAACTGGAAGTGATCGGCTTTGGCATTCATCCATCCCGCGGGCTCAAAAAGGGTGTTGTCGTCAACATCGAGTCGACCGTAAATTCAATCCAGCGCGCGATCGAAGAAGCTGAACTCATGGCGGGTTGCGAAATTAACTCGGTGTTTACGGGCATTGCCGGCAGTCATGTGCGAAGTCTGAACTCACACGGAATCGTTGCTATACGCGATCGTGAAGTTGCACGATCCGATGTAGAGCGGGTGATAGACGCGGCCCGCGCCGTTGCAATTCCGGCCGATCAGCGCATCCTGCATGTCCTGCCGCAGGAATTCATCATCGACGGCCAGGAAGGCATTCGTGAGCCTATCGGCATGTCCGGGGTCCGGCTCGAAGCGCGTGTGCACATGGTGACCGGCGCTGCCAGCGCGGCACAGAACATCGTCAAGTGCGTACAGCGCTGTGGCCTTGAGGTTGACGATGTTGTCCTCGAACAGCTCGCATCGAGTTATTCGGTGCTGACCGATGACGAGATGGAGCTCGGTGTTTGCCTGGTAGACATCGGCGGCGGTACGACCGATATCGCGGTGTTCAATGGCGGCGCGATCAAACATACAGCCGTCATTCCGATTGCCGGCGATCAGGTCACGAACGATATTGCGATCTCGATGCGCACGCCGACGCAATATGCAGAGGAAATCAAAATCAAGTACGCATGCTGTCTTTCGCAGCTGGCGAACCGTGACGAGACAATCGAAGTGCCGAGCGTCGGTGACCGGCCGCCGCGAAAGCTGGCACGCCAGACGCTGGCAGAAGTCGTCGAGCCGCGCTACGAGGAACTGTTTAGCCTGATTCGCGATGAACTGCGCCGTAGCGGTTTTGAAGACATGGTAGCGGCCGGAATCGTGTTAACCGGCGGCAGTTCGAAAATGGAAGGTGCAATCGAATTGGCAGAAGAAGTATTTCATATGCCGGTGCGCATTGGTTTGCCTCAGCATGTGCGCGGTCTGGGAGATGTTGTACGCAACCCGATTCATGCGACGGGTGTTGGTTTGTTGTTGTATGCGCGCAATCGGGGTGATTCACATTATGTGGGCGATCACCCGGTTGGCGGGGGCTTGAGAGAAGTTTGGGAACGTATGAAGTCCTGGTTTCAGGGTAATTTTTAGTTGTTGTTGTGAGGAGATATATCAATGTTTGAGTTAATGGATGGATACAGTCAAAACGCTGTAATCAAGGTACTGGGCGTAGGCGGCGGCGGCGGTAACGCCGTTAAACATATGGTCAGTTGCGGCATCGAGGGCGTGGATTTTATTTGCGCCAACACGGATGCCCAGGCGCTGCAGGGTACGAATGTACGTATCCCGTTGCAGATTGGTTGCAATATAACCAAGGGCCTGGGCGCCGGCGCCGATCCTGAGGTCGGACGGCAGGCTGCCATGGAGGATCGCGACCGCATCCAGGAGGTTGTCGAAGGCACCGATATGCTGTTCATTACCGCCGGACTCGGCGGTGGTACCGGCACGGGTGCTGCACCGGTCGTTGCGCAGGTTGCACGCGAACTGGGTATTCTGACGGTGGCCATCGTGACCAAGCCGTTCGTGATGGAGGGCGGCAAGCGATCATCGGTGGCTGAACAGGGTATTCATGATCTGGGTAAATACGTCGATTCGTTGATCACGATTCCGAACGAGAAGTTGCTAACGGTACTCGGGCCGGAAACGACGTTACTGGATGCGTTTAAATCCGCTAACGAAGTTCTGCAGGGTGCTGTTCAGGGCATTGCCGAGCTGATCACCCGACCCGGCCTGATTAATGTTGATTTTGCCGATGTACGCACAGTCATGGGTGAAATGGGCATGGCGATGATGGGTTCGGGTAGCGCTGCCGGTGAAGACCGGGCGCGCGAAGCGGCTGAGGCAGCCATTTCAAGTCCGTTGCTCGAAGATATTAACCTGCAGGGTGCCCGCGGTATTCTCGTCAACGTTACGGCGGGTATGGATCTGGCAATCGGTGAATTTCAGGCGGTAGGCGATACCATTAAGGAATATGCTTCGGATGATGCGACCGTCGTTGTCGGCACCGTTATAGACCCGGATATGAGCAATAACATCCGCGTTACAGTCGTTGCGACGGGACTCGGTCAGCCGCTTGAAAAGCGGGTTGTACCGCCGATTCATGTTGTCGAGGCGACAAATCCGCGGGCTGAAGCGGTAGGGCCTAATTACGGTGAGTTCGAGCGGCCGACCGCGGCACGCCAGCAACCGGCCTCGGAACAGACAACCCCGGCCCAGCCGGAATTTGATCTGCTCGATATTCCGGCTTTCCTGCGCCGGCAGGCTGATTGAATTCACAATCACGATTTTATTAATGTAAAAGGAGAGCTTGATTCCGGAAGTTAATTCGATTCATCAAGTTGTATGTTTTTTCGACCGTATGGTAGGTTTCAACGTATTACGGGTTGTCAATTTGTGCGTGACCTGAATCAATGCATTGCATTCAATGGGTTACTGGAAAACCAGGGGGTGAGAAACGCGATTTTCCGTGCGTGGGACGTATTGTTCTGCAAAGCGGATGTGCGTTTGATCGCGCCATGCCTATGTTTAGACAGCGAACATTGAAAAATTCAATCCGGGCGACCGGTATCGGGCTGCACTCAGGTCGGAAGGTCTATATGACGATCCGGCCTGCTGCGGAAAATATCGGCATTGTTTTTCGACGCCTGGATCTTGAACCGCCGGTCGACGTCAGGGCCGATGCAACGTCCGTTGGCGATACAATGCTCGGTACCACGCTGGTACAGGGGCAGGCGTTGGTCGCAACGGTCGAACATCTGATGGCAGCGCTCGCCGGTCTCGGCATCGATAACGCATTCATCGACCTGAGTGCACCTGAAGTGCCGATCATGGACGGCAGTTCCGCGCCATTTGTATTTCTGCTGCAATCGGCAGGCATTGCCGAGCAGAACGCGCTGAAGCGTTTTGTACGGATAAGAAAAACAGTGCGTGTTGAGGACGGCGAAAAGTGGGCCGAGCTCAAGTCGTATAATGGATATAAGGTTAATTTGAGTATCGATTTCGACCACCCGATATTTAAGAGGCATATGCAGACAGCGAGCATCGATTTTTCGACAACATCATTCGTCAGGCAGGTCAGCCGTGCACGTACGTTCGGCTTTCTCCGCGATATCGAGGCTTTGCGGGCGCGCAATCTGACGCTCGGTGGCACGATGGACAATGCGATTGTTCTCGATGATTACCGTGTCCTGAACGAGGATGGTCTGCGTTACGAAGATGAGTTTGTGCGCCACAAGATTCTTGATGCGATCGGTGACCTGTATTTGCTGGGCCACAGCCTCATCGGCGAGTTTAATGGCTACAAGTCCGGACATGGCCTGAACAATCAGCTCCTGCGGGCGCTGCTGGCCGATGAAAGCGCCTGGGAAACGATCACATTCGATGACACTGGCAAGGCGCCGATTTCTTACGCCTCGCCTGTCGTGGCTTAACCGGAATAAAGCGCAATCGTTGTCCGCATCCCGATCGGCAGATCTAATACCCCGGGTGCGCAACCCGTACCTTGACCTGTGTCGTCTCCGGATGCTGCTGCCGACTAAGAGCCAGCAGCTTTTCACTCTCGAATCGGATCCGGTTGGCCCATTCCGGGCTCGTGGCGCGCACGATTAGCGTGCCATCGTCCTCAACCGCGCAATGCACGAGTTCAGCCGCAAGATCGGGTGCCAGTCCTTTGCGGATATGGTCGGTTAACCCGACTTTAGCCTGAGCCCGGGCTGCGAGCTGGCCGATTTTGGAATTCGGTGAGCTGAGTAATTCAGACAATGACTTGGGCTTATTTCTTGACATAATACATTAAGTAAATGAGCCGGATGATGAACCTGTTCCTTGTCTTGGTGAATTGCATTGTGCATAGTCTAGCCCGCAAAAGGCATACCCGTCGAAAGAGGGGGACGCAAAGCCACCGGTCTAACGGTTTTTCCTATGATAGCGGGGTTGCCCAATGGAGTATTCGAGTCAGGTTTTATTCAGGTTGCTGAATCTGAAAAAATCAATTGAATCAACCGTCAACAGGTTCTCCAGGCAGGGTGTGGGGCGCTCGGTAATGGTACAGGGGTTGAGACGGATCTGATGAAATTAATTTTTCTCACCGAGAGCAGGGATGCGGCTCGTCATTTTCAAATTTCCATGCCCGTTCTTGTGGCATGTGTCACACTTTCGCTCATTTTGCTCATTGGTGCCGGTGGGGTCTTTTTTACCCGGTCGATGGCCCCGGAGCAGTCGATGGCGGGTGTCGAAGAGTTACGTGAGGACCTTGCAGCACAGAAGGTCGCGCTCAGTGAATTGAGGAATCGTGCTCAGGAACAGCTTGATGCACTGGCGGTCCGGATGGGCTCATTAAATGCGAGCACAATTCGTTTGAATGCTCTCGGTCACCGGTTGACCAGCATGGCCGATCTGGATGATGGTGAATTTGATTTCGTCAGCGAGCCGGCGCTCGGTGGTCCGCTGGAGCCCAGCGTCGGACCGGCAACGGGTCAGGTCGGCGATTTCTTTGATGAGATCAATTCGATGGATCGCTCACTGTATGACCAGGAGCAGCAGCTGCTCGTGCTCGAACGGTTGATGCTGAATCGCAATTTACATGACCGTGTTTATCCGCAGGGACGACCGGTCAAGTCAGGCTATATTTCGAGTTATTTCGGTAAGCGTACCGACCCGTTTAACGGCAAGACGGCCAGTCACCGTGGCATCGACTTTGCCGGCAAGAGGGGCAGTGATGTCCTGGCGGTTGCAGGCGGCGTCGTGACGTATTCCGGGCCCAGATCCGGTTACGGTAACATGGTCGAGATTACCCACGGTAATGGCTATGCCACGCGTTACGCCCATTGTGAGCAGAATCTCGTTGCATTGGGTGATCGGATCCGGCCGGGGCAGAAGATCGCCTTGCTGGGATCAACAGGGCGGGCAACCGGTCCCAACCTGCATTTCGAAGTCTGGTATCGTGGACGACCGGTCAATCCGGTCAAATTTGTCCGCCAAACAACCTGACGGCATCCGTCGCAAGTATCTTCCGGTAAGATGGCTTGGGGTGAATGCACTGCCGTTTCGGCATTTCCCACCTGACCCTAACCCTTTACAATAGCCGCCTTTCGGCGGATGCGGCGCGTAACTGAATGACCCCGTGTCGCTGAGCGGCTTTGCCGTATCAGCTGGTAATCGATTGAGGAACTGGTTTGGCTAATATTTTGATGAAAGTGTTCGGTAGTCGTAATCAGCGACTCCTGCGAAAGTACGACAAGCTTGTTAATCGAGCCGCCAGATTAGAGGCCGGGCTTGAGTTATTGTCGGATGATGAACTGCGCGCCAAGTCGCAGGAGTTCAGGCAACAGCTGGCTGATGGCGCCGAGTTGGCGAGCTTGATAGCCGAAACTTTTGCCGTTGTACGTGAAGCGTCGAAGCGTACGCTTGGGTTACGCCATTTCGATGAGCAGTTGATCGGCGGCATGGTGCTTTTTGAAGGCAATATTGCCGAGATGCGAACCGGCGAGGGCAAGACGCTGGTCGCGACATTGCCCGCTTACCTCAACGCATTGGCCGGCATACCGGTACATATTGTTACCGTAAACGATTACCTTGCGATGCGCGATGCGAACTGGATGCGTCCGGTCTACGAGTTTCTCGGGATGTCGCTCGGCGTTATTCATACCGGCCAGCAGGCCGCCGATAAACGTGAAGCTTATCTGGCTGATATTACGTACGGTACTAATAACGAGTTTGGTTTTGACTACTTGCGCGATAATCTCGCGCAACACAAAGAGAACCAGATGCAGCGAGGGCTCGGTTTTGCCATTGTCGATGAGGTTGACTCGATTCTTATCGACGAAGCCAGAACACCCCTGATTATTTCTGGCCCTTCGGACGAGAGTTCCGATCTGTACATCAAGATCAATCACCTGATACCCAAGCTTGAATTGGAGGAGGACGAAGAGCATCCGGGTGACTTTACGATCGATGAGAAGACCAAGCAGGCATTTCTGACCGAACAGGGGCACGAATCGGTCGAAAAGCTTTTAGCTCAGGAGGGTTTGATCGGCGAGAATGAAAGCCTGTATGACGCCGGGAATATTCGACTGATGCATCACATCACCAGTGGCTTGCGTGCCTATGCATTGTATAAGCGTGACATCGAATATGTCGTAAAAGATGGTGAGATTGTTATCGTCGATGAATTTACCGGACGAACGATGCCGGGACGGCGCTGGTCCGATGGGCTGCATCAGGCTGTTGAGGCGAAGGAAGGCGTCGTCGTCAATGAAGAGAACCAGACGGTCGCATCAATTACTTTCCAGAATTACTTCCGGATGTATAAGACACTGTCGGGCATGACTGGTACCGCGGACACAGAGGCGTTCGAGTTCCAGCAAATTTATGGGCTTGAAGTTGTCGTTATCCCGACTCATCGACCGATGATCCGTGATGATCAGCCGGACCTTATGTACCTGACTCAGAAAGACAAGTTCGCAGCAATTATCGAAGATATTAAGGGTTGCCAGAAAAAGGGTCAGCCGGTACTGGTGGGTACGACGTCGATTGAAACGTCAGAATATTTGTCCGGTCTGCTGCAGAAGAGCGGTATTAAACACGAGGTGTTGAACGCGAAGCAGCATGAGCGTGAGGCGCACATCGTTGAAAATGCCGGTCAGCCGAGTGCCGTCACGATTGCGACGAATATGGCGGGCCGTGGCACCGATATCGTTCTTGGCGGAAATCTCGAAGCCGAGATCAAGGCGCTTGGTGATACGCCCGATCAAGATGCCCATGCCGGGATCGAGGCGGACTGGAAGGAGCGACATCAGTCTGTGCTGGATGCCGGCGGGTTGCATATAGTCGGTACTGAGCGACACGAGTCACGTCGTATCGACAACCAGTTGCGTGGTCGTTCAGGACGTCAGGGTGATGCCGGATCGAGTCGTTTTTACCTGTCGATGGAAGATAACCTGATGAGGATCTTCGGGGATCCTGATCGCACCAAGAACATGTTGACCCGTGTCGGGATGAAGGACGGAGAGGCGATCGAAAGTAAAATGCTTTCACGTCAGATTGAACGGGCACAGCGCAAGGTGGAGGCGCATAATTTTGATGCCCGCAAAGCTTTGCTCGAATATGACGATGTTGCCAACGACCAGCGGACCATAATCTATCAGCAGCGTAATGATCTGATGGAAGTTGAGGATCTCAGCGATGTTATTGCAGGGATACGCGACGAAGTTGTGGGGGAATTGGTTGCCGATTATGTACCGATGGAGGCCGATGCCGACCAATGGGATACCGAAGGCCTGGAGCAGGCACTGATGAGTGAATTTGGTGCGGCCATCGATCTTTCGGCCATCATTGAACAGAATGAAGACATCGATCAGGAGAGGTTAGGTGTTCTGATTTCCAAATCGATCGAAACCGCTTATGAGCAAAAAACAGCTCAAATCGGGCCGGAAATCATGCGGCAATTCGAAAAGGTTGTGATGCTGGGCCAGCTCGATGCGCAATGGAAACAGCATCTGGCATCGCTGGATTATTTGCGTCAGGGTATCCATCTGCGCGGTTACGCCCAGAAGGATCCGAAGCAGGAGTACAAGCTTGAGGCCTTCAAGATGTTTGGAGAAACGCTTGATCAGGTCAAAAAGGACGTCACGAGCATTCTGACGCGGGCGCAATTGCGCAGTGAGGAGGATGTGGCGGCCATGGAGGAACAGCGCGCCGAGAATCAGGGACGAAAGATGCAGTTTCAGCACGCCGAAGCGCCATCTGCAATGATGACGTCCACTGAGCAGTCTGATTCGCCTGAGGCCGAATCGGCATCAGAGCCAGTCGAGGCTCAACCGTTCGTTCGGGATGAACGCAAGATCGGCCGCAATGAGCCTTGCCCCTGTGGTTCGGGTAAAAAATACAAGCGCTGTCACGGGCGGTTGACCTGACATGAGAAGCAACAGGATCGGCCCCTGAATCTGTTGGACAAGCCAACGATCAACGTTGCGGCGGGTGTTCTGATTGATGATCTGGGCCGTGCCTTGATTACACAGCGTCCAGCCGGTGTTTATCAGGCTGGCTGGTGGGAGTTCCCCGGCGGTAAAATTCACACATCGGAGTCAGCGTACGAAGGCCTCAGGCGTGAGCTTGCAGAAGAGATCGATGTCTCTGTGCAGCTTGCCAGCGAACTGATGACCTATACCCATGAATATCCTGAACGCTTCGTTACCTTGCATGTGTTTATAATCGAAAGCTATTCCGGTCGGCCGACAGGTGCCGAGGGACAGGCATTGCGGTGGGAGCCGCTGGCTTCACTGATGCAGGCCGGCCTGTTGCCGGCCGACCTGCCGATTGTCGATGCATTGAAGAAACGTGATTAGCCCACAAGCTTCAGTGACAATCACCGCATAACTGCCCGATTGCGGGGTTCAGCAAATCGTCAGGTCGAAGACAACGTCCGAGATCATCTGCTTGGACTGTGATGCGGAGTCCGGCCAGTCTTTGAAGCGGATGCTGAAGCGATGCCGGCCACCACTGATTTCGGGGAAACAGTTTGTGCCGGCCGGTAGTGCAATTCGCACAAGTCCGGACATTGAGCCGCGCTCAAGTGCATAGTGAAACACGCCGTTGACGGCCACCTGCTGTCGGGCTTCGCCGCTATTTCTGAATAGCCACAGCAATTCGGCCACGCTGTCGCACAGCGGCAATAGTTTTCTGATCCAGTTGCAAAGGTCGGCCCTGCGTCTCTCGCACGGTTGCCTGAGCCAGTGGCTGAAAGCCGGCAAATCAAATTCACAGGTACCGCCGGGAATTGTGCTGCGATGCTTGATCGCGTTGAGAAATTCACTTTCCCGCAGATTGTTCAGATAATGTGGTCCCATGCCGACCAGGCCCTTGCGTAATTCACGCAGGTTTTTCAGGATCCCGTTGATGCGCTTTTCATCGACATCCGGCGAGTCCTGGTAACGGTCGAAAATGTTGTTTTGCCGCTCGACCTCTTTGAGCATATCGCTGCGCATGTCGCCACGGCTCAGGATCGCGGCTATATCGAGCAGATTGGTCACAGCCCGGCGGCTGGCCCAGTGAGACTCCCGCTCGATGTTGAATCTCAGCTCCCTGTAGAGCGCCTCGATGCGCAGATAAGTGCGCATGCGTTCGCTCAACGGGTGCTCATAGCGTGCCACCGCAGGGGAGGGCATCGATTCTGACAATCGTTCGGCGGGTTGGGCCATCGGGTCTCGGCTTGGACGGTTAATGGGAGCGTTATGCAGTCGTTATTCTGCGCTACCCGGCGCGTCGTCGCAAATGTCCGGGTGGGTTTGGGCTGACTTTTGCCCGGGCCTATGATTTCAGGTAATTCTTCGCCTGCAGCAGGTACTGTGCGTGCAACCTGGCAACCTGTGCCCGGGTCTGTTCCAGCGTTCCGGTGTTATCGACAACATCGTCGGCCGCCGCAAGACGTTCTTGCCGGCCCGCCTGTGCGGCAAGGATTCGTTTAATGCGCCCTGGCGATTCATCGTCCCGCTCAAGCAGTCGGGAACGTTGCTGTTTCTCGGGGCAATCGACCACGAGTACCCGGTCTGCGAGGTCGCCAAAGCCGGTTTCAACGAGCAAGGGGACGACCAACACCCGATAAGGACCGCCGGCTTCGTTTGCCAGCTCCATTGTCCGGGTGCGAATCAGCGGATGCAGGATCGCTTCAAGGGTCTGGCGCTGGTTGGTATCGTCGAATACAAGGCGGCGTAGCCTGCGCCGGTCAAGGTGTCCATCCCGGGTCAGCAGATCAGGGCCGAATCTGTCGATAATGGCATCCAGGCCCGGTTGCCCCGGTTCGACGACTTGCCGGGCGACAATATCGGTGTCGATGACGGGGATTCCAAGTTGGGCAAACATGTCGGCAACGGTACTTTTACCGCTCGCAATCCCGCCCGTCAGTCCAATGCTCAGTTCACGGTTGCGAGGCTTGCCCTGCATGGTCAGGCCGCAGGCCAGGCTACCGAAGTGGCCCGGTCGGGAAGCCGGCACCGAGCCAGGTGGTCAGCAGTTCCGGCCCCCATAACAGCGCAATAAATCCTGCGGTGGCCAGATAGGGGCCGAATGGGATGGGGAGTTGTCGGTCGTGGCCACGAAATATAATCATTGCAACCGCGCCAACCAGGCCGACACCCGCGGATAAGAGGATGATGATCAGCAGCATTTGCCAGCCCAGCCAGGCACCGAGTGCGGCCAGCAGTTTGAAGTCGCCGTAGCCCATTCCTTCTTTGCCGGTGACGAGCTTGAATCCTTTGTAAATGCTCCACAGCGACAGGTATCCGGCCAATGCACCGATGATTGACGAGCGGGGGTCGGTGAACACGTGACTTCCGTCTGCGCCGGTAATCAGGCTGAATCCGAGACCAATCCATAACAGCGGCAGTGTAATTCTGTCGGGTAACCACTGGCGGTCGAGATCGATAACGGTCAGCGCAATCAGTGTCCAGGTCAAAATCAGTGCACCGGCGCACGCCACTGAAAAGCCGAAGCGCCATGCAATAATAATGGACAGGATACCGGTGAGCCCCTCGACGATGGGGTATCGGACCGCGATCCTGACGCCACAGCTCGCACAGCGGCCACGCAGGAACAGATAGCTCAGGATCGGAATATTCTGATGTGGCCGGACCGGCGCGCCACACTTCGGACAGGCGGAACCTGGCCGGATCAGGTTGAAGGGTTCTTCTTCAACCTGATCCGGCGTTGTTTTCGGCAGTTCGTTTCGTTCGGTATAGTCTCGGTGCCAGTCGCGCTCTTCGCGGTCCATCATGGCCGGCACGCGATAGATCACAACATTCAGAAAACTGCCGACCAGCAGGCCGAATAACCCGACGACGATGTCGAACACAACCGGGTTCGAATTGAAGATCTCGGCAATAATTTGATTTAGTCTCCGCGAGACCTCAATCGCCTGCTGGATGATGCGCTAAATGACGGCGCCCATCTTGAAAATAGGCAGATACATAGCAACCACCAGTCCACCGACCAGTACGCCGAGAATGGCCATGATCATTGGTTCGAGCAAGCTGCTCATATTATCGACCGCGTTGTCGACATCTTCCTCGTAGAAGTCGGCGACCTTGCTTGACATTTCATCGAGTGAGCCCGATTCCTCGCCGACGGCAATCATCTGAATGACCATGTTCGGGAACAGGTCAGTATTTTCCATTGCGCGTTGCAAGCGCTGGCCTGTCGACACTTCGTCGCGCATGGCCATGACAGCATTTTCATAGACGATATTGCCGGTTGCGCCCGCAACGGATTCGAGTGCTTCGACAAGCGGCACGCCCGCGGCGAACATTGTCGACAGCGTGCGTGCAAAGCGTGCAATTGAGGCCTTGATCAGGATGCCACCGATGATCGGCAGCTTCAGCATGATGCGGTCCTGTGTTTCTCGTAATGGACGTGAACGCTTGTACATCGCCAGATACCCGGTGACTGCGCCAAAAGCGACGATCACGATAATCCAGCCCCGGTCACGCACGAACTCCGACAGGTTGATGATCATGCGGGTAAAGGCAGGCAGATCCGCGCCAAAGCCCTGGAACAGCGTTTCAAATTCCGGAATGACGAAAATCAACAGGATCGTCGTGACAATCATGGCAACGACAACGACGGCCGCCGGATAGGTTAGCGCCTTCTTGATTTTCTTTTTGATTGCCTCGGTTTTTTCCTTGTAAGTCGCAATTTTGTCAAGCAATGTTTCGAGTGCACCGGCCTGTTCGCCGGCCTCGACAAGATTGACGAACAGGTCATCGAAATGCAGCGGATGCTTGGCCAGTGCTTCTGCCAGCGCGCTGCCGCCCTCGACGTCCTGTTTGACTGCAAAGATCAGTTTTTGCATTGCCGGGTTGTCATGTCCGTTGCCGACGATGTCGAAGGCCTGAACGAGAGGAATGCCGGCTGACAGCATCGTGGCGAGCTGGCGGCTGAAGATCGCAATGTCTCCCGGTGTGACCTTGCCTTTCTTCTGGAACAGCACGGTTTCTTTGCGTACGCGCAGCGGTACAACGCCCTGGCGGCGTAACTCCGCTCGCACGGCAGCTTCACTCGCGGCGACTGTTTTTCCCTTGACGCGCTTGCCGCGTCTGTCAGTCCCTTCCCAATTGAACGGGGACTGATTGATTGCTACAGACTGAGCCATATCATTAGCTTCCAGACTTTAAATAAACTACACACAAATAACGACCAAAATAGTTATTCAATTGTAACGCGATTGATCTCTTCAAGACCGGTAAGCCCGTCCTTGACTTTCTTCAAGCCAATTGCTCGTAAATCCGGTACGCCTTCGACTGCAGCCTGATCAGCGATCTGGACGGCATTGCCGCCTTCCATGATGATTCTTTGTATGGGTTCGGAGATCGGCAATACCTGAAAAACACCGACACGGCCTTTGTAGCCGGCGTTGCATTGATTGCAGCCGACCGGCCCGTAAATTTTCAAACCCCCGTCGATATCCTGTTCAGTAAAGCCTTCCTGTAACAGTGCCTCTTTGGGGATATCGCGAATTTCCTTGCAGTTATCACAAAGCCTGCGCGCGAGCCGCTGGGCGATGATCAGCTGTACCGTGCTGGCGATGGCATAGCCCTTGACGCCCATATCAACGAGACGGGTCAGAGTGCTTGGTGCATCGTTGGTATGCAGTGTTGACAGTACAAGGTGGCCCGTCTGAGCAGCCTTGATCGCGATTTCAGCGGTTTCAAGGTCGCGAATCTCGCCGACCATGATCACATCCGGATCCTGGCGCAGAAACGCACGCAGGGATGAAGCAAAGGTTAGCCCGACTTTGGTATTCACATTGACCTGGTTGATACCGGGGAGATTGATTTCAGCCGGGTCTTCGGCCGTCGAAATATTACGATCTTCGGTATTCAGGATATTCAGACCTGTGTACAACGACACGGTCTTGCCGCTACCGGTCGGGCCGGTGACGAGAATCATGCCGTGCGGCCTGGCCAGGGCGTCCATGTACAGTTTCTTTTGCTCAGGCTCGTAGCCGAGTGCGTCGATGCCGAGCTTTGCACTGCTCGGATCGAGAATACGCAACACGATCTTCTCGCCGAACAGCGTCGGGCACGTATTGACACGAAAATCGATCGCCCGATTTTTGGACAGTTTCATCTTGATACGCCCGTCCTGGGGCACACGACGTTCGGCGATATCCATGCGCGACATGACTTTCAGGCGTGCACAGACTTTGTTGGCCAGCGCGGTCGGCGGCGCGGCAACCTGTGTCAGGACACCGTCGAGTCGTGTGCGGACGCGAAACATTTTTTCGTACGGCTCAAAGTGAACATCGGATGCACCGCGCTTGATCGCATCAAGCAGAATCTTGTTGACGAAGCGGACGACCGGCGCATCTTCGACATCATCGTTGCCGGCATCGTCTTCTATCTCTTCCTCGCCACCGGATATTTCCAGGCTCTCGAGATCAAAGTCATCATCGTCAAAACTCGACATCGAAGTGTCGATGGCTTCGAGCGCCTTGATGACGAGCGCCTGAAGCTTGTCTTGCTCGACGACGACCGGATCGATGCGACAACCGGTCTGGAATTTGATCTCATCGATCGCGGCGAGATTGGTCGGGTCAGATACGCCGAGAAACATGCGCCGGCCACGCAGCATGAGCGGCAGTGTCTGGTGCTTGCTGATGAGTTTCTGGTCAACCGCTTTGACCGCATCGAGATCCAGTTCGAGGACATCGATATCCATCAACGGCACGCCGAACTCATGAGAGGCGGCAATTGCAATCTTGTGGGGGTCTGCGCTGACCTCGGTCACGAGGTAGGGCACCAGGCCGATTTTCTGCTTGCGTGCTGCCTTGACGGCTGTGAGCACGGCCTCTTCATCGACAATGCCGTCCTGAACGAGACGCCGCGATAGCCCGGCTAAAGGTGACGTGGTTGCGCTGACGGCCATTGACTCCCTATACCCCTAAAAAAACCCAATCAATCAGGCGCATAGGCCCGATAATGTGACATAGTCTTACTGATTATGGACGTTCTGTGCAACCGAATAAACCGGTAATTCAGGCATTTTTTTCAAATCGGACCCGGTTTCGTGACGCAGTTGCCGTCGCCCGGCGACATGGCCTGTGTGCGGGAGCGGTTTTAGCCGCGATCCGGGTTCCGGCCAGAGTATCCGGATGGGCTGCAGGCAAGAAAACGGGTGCGTAGACAGGGTGTGCAAAAAGAAAGGGGACCCGAGGGTCCCCTTTGCTGTTTGTCTCCACCCGAAAGTGGAAGCCCTGGCCCCGCTATTACAGGCGGCAGGCTGCAGGCAGGTACTTCGGCAGCATTTTGGCCGACGGTGTGACGTAAGCAGCCGTAACACCACCACCGGAGGTACCCAGCAGAGCTGTGCCAGTTGGTGGCAGCGAGAAGCCACAGCGCCAAACGACACTCAGGTCAGGAGACTCGTACGGCGTCAGGGTGAGCGTTGCGCCATTGATGACCCGGTTGGCATCATTGCCGTAGGTAATCGTGATCCTGCCGTTGGTAACATCGACATCTGTGACGTAGTTACCGCTGGTATCACTCGTTGGTAGTGTCATACCGGCTTCGACCCGCCCTGCAGGCGCTTCACCGGAATTGGAGAATGACTCGGAGACACCGGCCTTGGCTGCCGCCGCCAGCGTCAAGCCTTCGGAAACCTGGGCACGGATGGTGTAATCCTGATAAGCCGGGATCGCGATCGCGGCAAGAATACCGATGATCGCCACAACGATCATCAGTTCGATAAGGGTAAAACCTTGCTGAACCTTGTGCATAAGATGCTCCTGAACTAGACGTTAAAAATTCTGTGCGCTTTGCGCCAGTAAGGGTTATAAAGCAAGGACCGTGCCAGAAATAGCGTGAATCTTCTCAACTAATTGATAATAAAAAGAAATAATTGTTATCTTCCGGCGCGCATACCGGGTTGGCTCAACATAAGATCCAGGGCTGATGACATCGTCATGACGCTCAGGGTCAAAAAGTGACAATTTTTGTCACTCAGCGGTGTGCCCCGGTCTATTCGACGCCCAGCTTCTGCATCCGATAACGCAGTGCGCGCAAGGTCAGGCCGAGTCGCCTGGCGGCAGCCGTCTTGTTATATCGAGTCTCTTCGAGGGCCTTGATAATGGCCTCGCGCTCGACACTTTCCAGCTGGTCGCCCAGCATGCCTCCGGCCTCAGTCGATTCAGATATTGGTTCGTCCCTGGTCGTCACGGCAATCGAGTCGCGTATCTGGATGTCGTCAGCCGAGATCGGCTGGTCCCCGGATAATGCCACTGCCCGTTCGAGAATATTCTCAAGTTCCCGAACGTTGCCCGGATAGCCGTATGCCGCAAGCTTTTGTCGGGCTTCCGGGGTTAATTGCGGTATCGCAACATTCAGATCCCGCGCCAGCTTGTCGAGCATATGGTTGGCCAGCACATCGATATCCTCATCACGTTCCCGCAGGGGTGGGACCTTGAGTTCGATGACATCGATCCGGTAGAACAAATCCTCACGGAATTGTCCGGTGGCGACGAGTGCCCGTAAATCCTTGTGGGTGGCACTCAGAATGCGAACATCAACCGGAATTTCCTCCGATGCACCGACAGGGCGTACCGATTTTTCCTGGATGACACGCAGCAGCTTGACCTGCATGGCCAGCGGCAGATCGGCAATTTCATCCATGAAGAGCGTACCGCCTTCGGCGCTCTGGAACAGGCCCTTGTTGTCATTAATGGCCCCGGTAAAAGCGCCCTTGCGGTGCCCGAAAAACTCGCTTTCCATCAATTCAGACGGGATGGCACCGCAGTTCACCGGTACAAACGGGCCTTCGGCCTGGGCACTTTTTTCGTGAATCATGCGCGCGACCAGTTCCTTGCCGGTGCCTGATTCTCCGGTGATATGCACGGGCGCCCGACTGCGTGCTACTTTATCGATCAGGGCAAGCAGCTGGGCAATCGCCGGTGATTCGCCCAGCAGACGTACCTTGTTCACAATTTCTTCATTGGAGCGTTGCAGCTTCAATGCGCTGCCGATCAGTTTGCGCAACGCGGTCAAATCAAGCGGCTTGGAAATAAAATCGAAGGCGCCGACCTTCAGCGCACGCACGGCCGTCTCGACATTTCCGTGCGCTGTAATGACGGCCACCGGTGTCGGTATTCCACTGCTCTGCATCCATTCGACGAGCTCCAGCCCGTCGCCGTCGGGCAGGCGCATATCCGTCAGGCACAGGTCGAACTCAGTCTCGAGCAGACTTTTTTTGGCGTCCGTGATGTTGCCGCAGGTCTGTGTATTGATCTGCATTCGATCCAGCGTCAGTGCGAGTAACTCGCACAGATCGGGCTCATCGTCGATCACCAGTGCCAGCGGTCGTGTCATGTCAGTGCCGTTTTCATGCCAATTCTGATTTCAAGAGATAGTGCCCCAGCGTTTAGGGTCGGCGAAGACAATTCGAAAAACACTGCCGCCTCCGCTGTGTTTTTCGTATATCAGGGTTGCCCGGTTACATTCGCACAGTTCGCGCGAGATGAACAAGCCCAGACCGGTGCCGCCGATGCGTCCGGTTGCGAAAGGTTCGAACAACTGCTCACGCATCTCCTCTCCGATGCCCGGGCCACGGTCTGCAATTTCGAGAAACGGTCGCCGATTACCCGTCAGCCGTCCGCAACGAATCGCGATGGCTTCCCCGTGTTCAACCGGGTCGGCATAGCGCAAAGCATTCTCACACAGATTCCAGCAGATCTGGCGCAGGTGCCCCGGATCCATTTGCACCTCGATCTTGCCTTCATCAGTTATTTCGAAACGGTCACCGGGTACTTCGAGTGTCGAGGTGAATTCGGTGATAAATTCCCTGATCCATTCAGTCAGTGAAATAGTTTGCGGGTTGGTCGGTTCGCGTCGCGACAGGCGCATGACATTGTCCACGATCTCGCTGACCCGCCTGGAATTGGTGCCAATGATATCCAGCAGGCGTTGTTCGTACTCACTGCTCAGCGGAGATTCTTCAAGTAACTGGCCGGCATGGCTAAGCGCCCCGACCGGGTTGCGGATCTCGTGCGCAATGCTCGCACTCAACCGGCCCAGGGCTGCAAGCTTGGTCTGTTGGACTTTTTCTGCAATCAGGCTTGCATCTTCCAGGAAAATCAGCACCGGGCCGTCTTCACGTCCGATCAGTGGCGCGATGTGTACGTCAATTTGCGCGCTACCATCGGCTGACGTGAATGATCCGGGCGTATTGTTCCGGTTCCCCTGCACGCGCCAACGCATCAGGATCCGTTGAAGTTCGGGTGAGACCGATGCCAGATTGCGCCCGGTCTGTCGACGGCCCACGCCGAGGTGTTCGGCTGCCGACTGGTTGATCAGGCGAATTGTTTCCGACTGGTCGACGACGACAATACTCTCTCGCAGGTGCTGAATAATGTAGTCATTGAGTTGCGCCATGTTGGCCAGGTCGATACCACGCTGGCGTGCCAGCGCCTCACTTTCCTGCAGCCGGCGAGCGAGCGGATTGGCGGCTGATGCAATCGTGAAAATAATGGCGCCGAGTACGCCCGCCGGTATGAATGCGTTTGCCGTGCTGAATCCCAGTATGAAAGAGGCGGCCTGTTCGCCCAATACAGCCAAGGCAGCCACGGCCGCGCCCAGATACGCATGTTGGCTGCGAAGAGTAAGGCTGGCGGCACCGATAAAAACGACCAGCAGCCCGCCGATACCACTGGATATGCCGCCGCTCGCGTGCATCATCACCGTGATGCCGGCAATGTCTGCAAACAGTTGGACCGGTACGAGTGCGAGTCCTATATGCGGGCTGCGGATCATGTAGGCCAGGCTGACCCAGGCGAGCATCGTGTAGATCAATGCCGTTGCAATGAAAATTACGGGGTAGCGTTCGCCGAGTACCGGCGGATCTACAAAAACCAGTCCGGCGCCGAGCAATGCGATACCGATCAGGCCTCGAAACAGGCCGACGAGCCGCTGTAGTCGCTGTGACGTTTCAGTCGCGAGCGGTCTGCTGAGTCCTTCCAGCGATGCCCTGAGTTGGCCCTGAAGGGTCTGATCGGAGAATGCTATGTCCACGTGGTTCTATGTTGCAGCAATGGTGTTTCTGCCCGTTGGATTATGTCCTATCGGGCGGGTGTTAGTGTGAAGTGTGTCGCAGAAATTGTGCAACCAATAAATGAAGTCTGCTTTGTGATGGTGGTGGAGATGGGGATTGGTTGTTTTATTGTATTGTGTTTTTTTCAGGCTCTTTCCCTGGGCGGTCTTTTCCGTCATGGGTCCGCTCGGAGACACGCCGTGAACACATCCATGTGGGCTCGGGGCCGCCGTCC
>CAYNMF010000004.1:0-49086 GCA_964398325.1 uncultured Chromatiaceae bacterium
AGTGCGGCAGACACGCCCGCTGCATTGACCAAAAGTCTTCTGAGACCGATACAGCAGCCGAACCTCAACCCCATCAATATCCACGAGCCGATCGAACATGTCTTATTGCTGATTGAAAACGAAGCGCCGGCGGACGTTCAGATTGTTCGTGATTATGATCCCAGTTTGCCGAGTATTTCCCTTGATCGTGATCAGATCATACAGGCCTTTTTGAATATCGCACGCAACGCGATTCAATCGGTCGGTGAGACCGGGCAAGTCATTATACGAACGCGTGCATTGACCAACTATGTTATTGGATCACAACGCCACCGGTTGACGATCGGCGTAGAATTCGAAGACAACGGGCCGGGTATTTCGACCGATATTGAAGATTCTATTTTTTATCCACTCGTGACCGACCGTGAAGGTGGAACAGGCCTTGGTTTACCCCTGGCCCAGAATCTCGTTAGTCGTCACGGCGGCGTAATTGAATTTGAATCAGAACCTGAGCAGACCTGTTTTATGGTACGTCTGCCAGTAGATTCTCAGGATTAGTCAAGTTGAATAACAACACACAACAGGTTGTCTGGATCGTCGACGATGATGCTTCGATCCGCTGGGTACTTGAAAAGGCACTACAGGGAGAGGGTATTCAAACACGCAGTTTTGACCGCGCCGGGGCGTTGCTGGAGGCATTCGGAGAACAACACCCTGACGTGCTGGTGACGGACATCCGGATGCCGGGTATGGATGGCATTGAAATGATGCGTCACCTCGATCTTGAAGATAACGGATTGCCGGTTATCGTCATGACGGCACATGCGGACCTGGATAGCGCCGTTGCTGCTTTTAAGAGCGGTGCTTTCGAGTATCTGCCCAAGCCGTTCGATATCGACCTGGCCGTGTCAATCGTCAGGCGAGCCTGCAAGGCTAACCAGCCGGAAGCTGAACGAGAACAGACGACAATTTCGTCCATCTCGTCGATGATCGGTCAGGCGCCTGCCATGCAGGATGTGTTTCGAACAATCGGACGCCTGTCACGATCAAGCATGACTGTGTTGATCACGGGCGAATCGGGCACCGGCAAGGAACTCGTCGCCAGAGCCCTGCACGAACACAGTCCACGTGCCAGCCAACCGTTTATTGCGTTGAATACGACCGCGATTGCTTCCGATTTGCTCGAGTCAGAATTATTCGGGCATGAGCGCGGTGCGTTTACCGGCGCTGACAGCCGGCGTATCGGCCGTTTTGAACAGGCCGACAGCGGTACGTTATTTCTTGACGAGATCGGCGATATGTCACCCGATTTGCAGACCCGCCTGCTGCGGGTTTTGGCCGAAGGAGAGTTTTACAGGGTCGGCGGACAGGCACCGATACGCGTTGACGTGCGAGTCGTTGCCGCAACAAACCAGGATCTCGATCAGGCCGTTGAGAACGGAACGTTCCGTGAAGATTTGTTTCACCGACTGAACGTTATCCATATTCGTACACCGCCGCTGCGTGAGCGTGCCGGGGATATTCCGCTGTTACTGCAGCACTATATCGGTGCGGCGGCACGTGAGCTCGAGGTTGAGCCGAAGCGACTGACGGCAGCAGCCAGGTCCTTACTGTGCTCGTTCGATTGGCCCGGCAACGTTCGTCAGCTGGTCAATGTATGTCGTCGTCTGACCGTGACGGCACCAGGTCTGGAAATACAGGCAGGTGATATTTCCGGGGAGATCGGTGGGAGCGGTGAAACAAGTGATGATTCAGACTGGATACACAGCCTGACAAGCTGGGCAGAACGTCAACTTGCGAATGGCCGGCTGGAAAATGATAACCAGCAACCATTGCTCGAAATTGCATTACCCGAGTTTGAACGAGCGCTGATACGAGTTGCGCTGGCTCGTGCGAACGGTCGGCGCCAGGAGGCAGCAAAGCTGCTCGGTTGGGGTCGAAATACATTGACGCGCAAGATACGGGATCTGGGCATCGATTTATAAAAGGTATTCTGTTCTCAATTAGAAAATTCGGTGTCGTAAAAAACAGGGACTTATTACAATCCATGCAGCCGGATTCATCGCTGGCTACGTTGCCGACAACAGCAGAAAACTCGAAAATGTGACTTAATCCGCATATATCAGTCGAGTAACAGCGATCCGGTCAGCCGGGTAACCGAACCGAGGTCATGTTGTATGAGGTAATCGGCGATACCCTTGTTTATTTTTTTACAGGCAAGCGGATCGTAGAATAAGGCGGTGCCGACACCGACGGCACTTGCACCGGCGATAAGAAACTCCAGGGCATCATTCGCGGTCGTGATGCCTCCCTGGCCGATGATCGGCACATTGTGCCGATGTGCAACCTCGAAAACCTGTTTGACCTTCAGGAGCGCAATGGGTTTGATTGCCGGCCCCGATAGTCCGGCCTGCACATTGGCGATGATCGGTCTGCGGGTTTCAGTGTCGATTGCCATGCCGGTCATTGTATTTATGACGGCCAGTCCGTTGCTGCCTGCCTCGATACACCGCCGGGCATTTTCCCGGATGTCCGTCTGGTTTGGTGACAGCTTCGCGATGATGGGTTTCGTCGTAGCACGCCGACAGGCTTCGATGACACGCGCGGATGATTCAGGATGGTTGCCGAACGAGATACCGCCTTCCTTGATATTCGGGCAGGAAATATTGATTTCCATTGCATCGATCGGTGAATTGTCGAAGCGCCGACAGACTTCCTCGTAGTCCTCGATCGTCGAACCGCAGACATTGGCGATAAAGCGTGTTTCGCCAAAATCAAGTTCGGGCAGAATTCGGTCAATAACAGCATCGACACCCGGATTCTGCAGACCGATTGCGTTCAGCATGCCCATCGGCGTCTCATAGATCCGGTGGGCCGGGTTGCCTGGCCGTGGTTCGAGCGTTGTGCCCTTCAGGCAAACGGCGCCGGCATCACGGTTACTGAAGCCTTCGACACGGGTGTACTCTTCACCGAATCCGACGCAACCCGATAGCAGTACAATCGGGGTTGTAAACCGCAAGCCGCAGAAGTCGACCGCCAATTTGTCATGATTCTCGTTCAATGTTTAATTTGATCCTGTTCGAACCCGAAATTCCACCTAATACCGGAAACATCATACGCCTGTGCGCGAATACGGGGACTCTATTACATCTGATTCGTCCGCTCGGTTTTGAGCTCGATAATAAAAAATTACGGCGAGCCGGTCTCGATTACCGTGAATTTACCGATGTGCGAGTGCACGACAGCCTCGATCAGTGTCTTGATGTGCTCGGTCGGCCTCTCATGTTGGCGCTTTCTACACACGGCAAGACGCTGTACAGCGAACATTGTTTCATGCCCGGTGATACGTTTCTACTCGGACCGGAAACACGCGGGTTGCCAGACGATTTACTGCAGTCCATGGACCCTGCCCGCGTACTGAGGATTCCGATGCGGCCGCAGAACCGAAGCCTGAATCTGTCGAATGCTGCTGCGGTAGTACTTTATGAGGCATGGAGACAGCAGGGTTTTCAGGCGGGTTGCTGACTCCCCTTTCAGGGACAGAATTGTGATTCGGTTTCAGGCTTCAGTGCCCGGCTCATTAGTATGTCGACAACCTCGGTCGGTGTCGCATTTTCGTACAAAATCCGGTAGACCTGGTTGCAGATCGGCATGTCGACGTCTTCGCGTATTGCAACGGTATGGACGGCCCTGGCTGCGTATACACCTTCGACGACCTGACCGATTTCCTTTGCCACTTCGTCGGCACTCCGGTCACTCGCCAGCGCAAGGCCCATGCGTCGATTGCGCGATTGATCGTCGGTACATGTCAGCACCAGGTCACCCATACCGGACAAACCCATGAAAGTTTCGGCCTTTGCACCGAGCGCGATGCCGAGCCGGGTCATTTCATTGAGCCCCCGGCTGATCAAAGCAATGCGCGTATTGGCTCCGTAGCCGAAACCATCCGACATGCCGGCGGCAATGGCCAGAACGTTTTTGACCGCCCCGCCAACTTCGACGCCGATAATATCGTCAGAGGTATATGCACGGAACCGGGCATTGGAGATGCGCTTTGCCAATTGCTCGGCAAACCGGTGCTCGGGTGAAGCAACGGTGATAGCGGTGGGTAGTCCGGCACCGACTTCGGTCGCAAACGTCGGACCTGACAGGACGGCGAGCGGATAACCCTGACCCAGAACTTCGAAGGCCACCTGATGAGGCAGCTTTCCCGTCTTTTGCTCGAAACCTTTTGTTGCCCATGAAATACGTTTGGAGTCATCGAGGTATGGACGCACCTGTTCGAGCACTATTCTGAACGCGTGGCTTGGTACGCAAATCAGGATATCGGTATTCGTCCTGATGACTCGCTGCAGATCACCGTCAATCGCCAGTTCATCAGGGAACGGGCTGTTGGGCAAGTAGCGTTTGTTGCAGCGATCCGCAGCCATACCCTCGGGATTATCCTCGGCACGTCCCCACAGCACAGTGGGTTGACCGGCACGTGCGAACTGGATGGCGAGCGCCGTGCCCCATGAACCGGCGCCGATCACGGCCAGTGAAGTTGAAGTTGCGGTCATCATCGCGGGGACGGGTGTCGTCAGGCCTGCAAGTTCTGCTCGTGCATGGCCTGCGCGAACAACGCATCGAAATTAATGGGTTGTAACAACATCACCGGAAATCCTCCCTTGCCGATAACCGAAGATATCACTTCACGCGCATATGGAAATAGCGTGGAGGGACAATACGTACCCAATAGTGCCCGACGGTCTTCGGTCTGGTACCCCTTGATCTGGAAGATGCCGGCCTGATCGAGTTCTACCATAAAAAGTGTGCGGTCTTTCAGGGTGGCATGGACGCTGACGTGCAGGACGACTTCGCAATTGTCTCCGGGCAAATCAGCATGACTGTTTTTGAGATTTATCTGGATCTGCGGTTCGTCCAGTTCTGCTGCACCGTCGACGAAAACATCGGGCGTGTTCGGTGCCTCGAATGATAAATCCTTGATATAAATTTTTTGCAGGGCGAATTGACCCGTCTCCGGTTCTGAGCCAGAGCCGTTGCCATTCGTTCCTTTTTTTAATTCGCTCATGCCATTAGATATTTTTTGTTATTTACGACGGATTAACTCTTGCCGAGGAGCGGATCCAGTTCATCGCGCCGATTAAGTTCTGCCATGTCATCATAGCCGCCGATATGCTGATCATTAATGAAAATCTGCGGTACGGTATGACGCCCCGAGCGGTCGATCATCTCACGTCGTCGGGCGGCACTAAGCGTTACACTGATTTCGGTAAAGTCGACACCCTTTTGCTTTAATAATTTACGTGCTGCTACACAGTAGCCGCACATTGCCTGTGTGTACATGACAATTTTTGGTGTCTTTTGTTTTCTCTCACCCATGTTCTCAATTCGATGCGATGACCGGCAGATTCTCATTCTGCCATGCGGATAATCCACCTTGCAGATTAAATGCACTCTCGTGGCCGTTTTTCCGTAATGTGGCGACAGCTTGTCCGCTGCGCGTCCCGTTGTCGCAAACGACGAGAATCGATTTTGCTTTTTTTAATTTTTTATTGCTCAGATCGACCAGATCGGATGCCGGAATATTGAGCGCATCGACAATGTGACCGGCTGCAAAATGTTCCTGATCGCGGATATCAACGACCGTCGCGCCCTGGTTAATGAGCCGCACCGTCTGTGCCGATGACAGCGAGGAGATTTCACCGGCCTTCTGACGTAACTCATAAAAAATAACGACGAGCGCCATGGCGACCGTCCCGGATGCCAGCAAAGGATGATTGGCGGCGAATTCAAAAATATTTCCCATCATTTTTGGTCAATTTGCTCGTATGTACTCGATTTGGTTATTGCGTAAACCGGCGATGCCGGCGGCGCATTATAACCTCAGGTTGCCCGCCTGCGGCGGTCGCCTCCTGCCTCCCGATGCCCTACACTCGCAGCCCCATGAAATCACCGTTTTTTGGACTTCTGCCTCTGCTGATCGCGTTATGCGCCACGGCTTTTGCCGATGAAGACCGCTTGTCCGGTGATGCAGCGCTGGCTGAACGTGACCTGGCGGACCTGCGTGAAAAGTTGCAGCAAGTCGAGCGGGATCTGAGCCGGCAGTCACGAACGCGTGATCAGACGCAGCAGGATCTGCGCAAAGCCGAGCAATCGGAATCAAAAGTTCAGCTCAGGCTCAACCGCATCGATACCGAACTCACCGCGACGCGGGAGCGGCTTGATGTTTTGCAACGTCGCAAAAAAGAGATGCGGGCTCAATTGAAGCAGAATATTGCCAATCTTGAGCAAGAATTGCGCCGCGCCTATATTCTCGGTCGGGATGATTGGTTGCGGGGCGTACTCAGCCAGCAGGATCCGATCGCAATTGGCCGTCAGCTTGTGTATTCCGGTTATCTTGCCCGTGAACGCAGCGAACTGACGGCGATCGTGCGCGAGAACCTGGAAACACTCGATGAGTTGCACATTTCGCTCGATGACGAGAACAAGCGGTTGGCCGGGATTCAGGCAAAGGAACGTGAGCGACTGGCAGAACTTGAGGCCCTGCGTCAGGATCGTTCGGCCGCCCTGGTCAAAATAAACCAGGGAATTGCAACGCGCAGTGAGAAGCTCGAACAAATGCGCAGCGAAATGGCCGAGTTGCAATCGCTCGTCGATTCGTTGACACGGGCATTAACATCACTGCCGATGGGCGATGCCGAACCGTTTGCCAGGGCGCGAGGCCGAATGGAATGGCCGACCGATGGAAGAATTGTGCAACATTTCGGCCAGCAGCGGGCTGACGGACGCCTGCATTGGGATGGCGTGCTGCTTGAGGCCTCTGCCGGTGAAGACGTGCGGGCCGTTCACCATGGTCGGGTCGTGTATGCCGATTGGCTGCAGGGCATGGGTTTGCTCGTTATTATCGAGCATGGTAACGGGTACCTGAGTCTGTATGGACACAATCAGGATGTTGTCACTGAAGTCGGTGAATGGGTGACGCCCGGCACTGTTATTGCACACGTTGGCGATAGTGGTGGCCGGGACACGCCGGGCCTCTATTTCGAGATTCGCAAGGACGGAAAACCTGTAGATCCTGTAGGCTGGATCAGGAAGTAACTCACTGTTTATATTAAATAATACGGGGTATCCCGGCAGTGGGGATGTTCGGCTGTCCGATGCATATTGCCCCGTCTGTGTGCTATCGTCTGCGTGTGCACCAGCACACAGGTGGAATCCGTATGTCTTTTCGAGCCAGAAGTGCCTTGATCCTGCTGCTTGGCGGCGTGCTTGGTATAACGCTGTCTTTGGGCGGTGGCGTGCTTGCGGAGCGCGATGCACAGCAAAATAGCCTGCCCTGGGAGGATGCGCGGCTGCTGGCCGAGGTACTCGAGAGAGTCAAAGAGGAATACGTCGAGCCGGTTGATGACAGTGAACTGATCGAAAGCGCTGTGCGTGGCATGATCACTGATCTTGATCCGCATTCACAATTTCTGGATTCGAAGGCCTATGAAGAAATTCGAATTAGCACAACCGGCAATTATTCAGGTGTCGGTCTCGAAGTAAACGTCGTCGATGATAAAGTGACGATTGTAGCGCCGATTGACGATACGCCGGCGGCACACGCCGGTATAAAGTCGGGCGACCAGATCATAAGCATCGACGGTATAGATGTTGACGAGCATAACGTTAACGAAACGATCGGACGCATGCGCGGAAAGCCCGGGACAAAGGTAATGATTACCGTGGCGCGGGCAGGCAACCTGGATCCCATACCGTTTAATCTGGTTCGTGGTCACGTAACGGTTAAAAGTGTGCGATCTGAAATGCTTAAACCGGATGTCGGCTACATCCGTATCACACATTTCAGTGAAACAACTTACAAAGATTTGCGTAACTCCATTGAAGACTTAAAGAAAAGCGCTGCAGGCGAGCTAAACGGCGTGGTACTCGATCTCAGAAACAATCCCGGTGGGGTGCTCGAAGCGGCAGTCGATGTATCGGATTTGTTTCTCGACGGCGGACTGATCGTTACGGCTAACGGGCGCGGGCATGATGCAACCTTTCGCGATGAGGCACATACGGGCGATGTTCTGGACGGCAGAATGATTGTCGTGATGGTCAACGGTGGTTCAGCCTCTGCTTCGGAGATTGTAGCCGGTGCCTTGCAGGATAATAAGCGCGCAACGATTGTGGGCTCTCAAACATTTGGTAAGGGTTCTGTGCAGACTGTCATGCCTTTGTCGCACGGTCGGGCGATCAAGCTGACGACTTCCCGGTATTTCACCCCATCAGGTGAATCGATTAATGGAAGCGGTATTACACCGGACATTGTATTGCAGGATGCGTCACATGAGGATTTGCTGGCCGGTGTTGCCGAACACAAAACCGAGCCTGGAGCGGCGCTGCTGCAGAAGGACAAGCAATTGCGTCAGGCGCTGCATATACTGATGGGCGGGCGCATTCTGCAAAGTAAAGCCGAGTAAGCTCTTAACCGAACGCAGCCCATGTCAATCGGATCTGGTTTGAGCCGAACGTGTTTGCTACTTTTTTCCCTGCTCGGCGCATCATTCGCATCAGCCGGCCCCGCGATCCGTTCTACCATTGCCATGGTCGACAACCAACCACCGCGTATTGCGCTGATCATCGACGATCTCGGTAATTGGCGCAGCGCCGGAACCCGAGCCGTTTCGCTGCCCGGGCCGGTTGCCTGTTCGGTTCTGCCGCTTACGCCATTCGCTTCGCTAATCGCAGAACGTGCGCATGGTGCCGGTAAGGAAGTTATGCTGCATCTGCCACTGGCGCCTATTCAAAATGATGCGATCGCCGCCGGTACGATTTATATTGATACGACACACAAGCAATTAGCCCGTATTTTTGCTATCGATATAGATTCCATACCTCATGTGGTGGGCATTAATAACCATATGGGTAGTCTGTTGACGCAGCACCCGGGCCACATGGCGTGGATAATGAACGAAATGCGTGAGCGGGGCGGCTTGTTTTTTGTCGATAGCCGTACGAGCGAAGCAAGTATTGCATTGAAAATTGCAATTGAAAAAGGGATACCGGCGACTCGTCGCGATGTATTTCTGGATAATGTACCGACCGAAGTGGCGATCGATAGAGAGTTCCAACGTCTGAAGCAGCTGGCAAAACGAAACGGTGTTGCGGTGGGTATCGGCCACCCCTATCCTGCAACGCTGGCTTACCTGGAGCGCGTCTTGCCCGCACTGACAGATGAAGGTGTCCAGCTGGTTTCAGTCGCCGATTCGATTCGGTATCGTAGCTTATTCAGGAACGCGAGAGTCGTGAAACATTGAATTATTTGAGTCAGGTCATGATCGTCGGTGCCGGCGGATTTGTTGGTTCGGCCTTGCGTTTCGTTGTGAGTGGCTGGGTGCAGCGTCTGGCCGCAACCAGCGTGATTCCCTATGGCACATTGGCGGTCAATATATTGGGCTGCCTGGCACTTGGTTTTTTGGGGGGCATTGCTGAATATCGCCAGATGCTCGAACCCGGCCAGCGTTTATTTCTGATGGTCGGTATTCTCGGCGGTTTTACGACCTTTTCAACATTTGCATTTGAATCAGTTTCTTTACTTCAGGATGCAGAAGTTGCGAGGGCCCTGGTGAATACGCTCGCGCAGGTCGTACTTGGATTTGGCGCGGCATTTGCGGGCTTTATATTAGCCCGGATTTTGTGAGGACTGGTAATGAAAGCTTTTCAAACAGGAAAACTGTTGCGAATCTATGTAGGCGAACTCGATACGCATGCCGGTCAACCGCTGTTTCAATGGCTCATTGAGGAGGCACATCGGCAGGGATTGGCGGGCGCCACTGCGCTGCGCGGACTCGAAGGGTTTGGTACGCATCACGAAGTACATACGGCCAAAGTGCTGCGCCTGTCTGTTGATCTGCCGGTTGTCATCGAGATCATTGATACTGCCGAACGCATCGATGCTTTTTTACCGGTTGTCGATGACGTTATCGATGAAGGCCTTGCGACGGTTGAACGTGTCGAGATGCATTTGTACAGAAAAAACTGATTCGAAGAGACGAGCACTGAATGATCAGTCAAGGGCAGCACGAATCTTCGCAGCATGCCCTTCGAGCAGAGCGGAGTCAGCCATTTTTTGGGCATGGATGCGCGGTGCCATACCTGTGTAGCAGGGCACGATGTGCATATGGATATGAAGTACAGTTTGACCGGCGGCCTCGCCGTTCAGTTGCATCAGTCGCAGACCGTCCGGCGAGAACGCGTCTTGAATGGCACAGGCGATTTTTTTGGTGGTCACGACCAGGTGTCCGGCCATCTCATCACTGAGTTCAAACAGATTTTGGGCCGGCTCCTTCGGTAATACCAGTGTATGTCCGTCACTCTGTGGCATTACATCCAGAAATGCCAGGCAGTGTTCAGTTTCATAGACGGTAAAGGCAGGCATCTCACCGCGCAGAATTTTTGCGAATATGTTGTCGTTATCGTATGTCATGTGCTTCCCCTGTAGTTTGTGTAGGATAACGCAAGACGATGCAAGTGTTGATTTAATTATCAGCACCGGTATCCGTATTTGTTCAAAGGAGAGAGATGGTGAGCGATGAACGTGGTCGACCCGATGCAAATCATTGCTTTGTTTGCGGCCCGGATAATCCGCATGGCCTCAGAATCAATTTTCGACTGGAAGGTGACCTGTGCCGGGCTGCGTTTACACCGGAAGATTCGATGGTCGGTTATGACAAGATGACGCACGGTGGAATTATTTTCAGTGCGCTTGACGATGTTATGGCGAACTGGCTATTTCTGCAGGGCATTCGGGGACACACGGCAAAATGCGAGATTCGCTACCGGCAACCGGTACCGATTGGCACACATCTCGAGTTAACCGGTCGACTCATCAAGCGCAAGGGGCGAGTCGCCGTTATGACGGGCGAAGCGCGCAGATCAACGGATAATTTAGTCGTTGCCGACACCCAGGCAAGTTTCATGATTGTTGATTCGGGCTAATTGGTGTCAGACACCAATTAGATCCTTCTACGTGCCGGGCATGGGCGGTGCAGATTCATAAGCAGCAAAGTCATAGATGCCGGTGCCATCACGCAGTGGCGCGACTTCGTTGACATACTTTTCATCGGTCACGAATCCTTTCAGCGTTGCCATGTCGGCAAATTCACTGATGATGACAAATTTCCCTTTCAGTGCATCGCCTTTTAATATCTCTGCAGCCGGACCACGCACGATATATTCGCCTCCATGCGAATGCATGAGTTTTGCAGATTCGACAGCATATTTTTTAAAGTTTTCGTTTGGATTTGTTACTTCACAGACGGCAACCAGGAAAGCAGGCATGATTCATTCTCCTTGTAATCAATCGGTATTCTAACGTACGTCTCCGATCAATCGACGAATCGGGCGGGCGAAAACAGCGAGCAGCAATCCGCTGCCGGCCGTTGTCAGAACAATTTGTAAATAAAGTGCGGGCATCGTATCGATCGAATCAGCACGGAACTCACCGGCCAGGATACCGGCGACAATCAGCCCAAGGGCGGAACTTACGAACCAGATGCCCATCATCTGACCGCAGTATCGTTTTGGCGCAAGTTTTGTCATTGCGCTCAGTCCGACGGGGCTTAACGCGAGTTCACCCATTGTGTGCAGCAGAAAAGTGAATATAAGCCAGGTCGGCAGAACCTTGTTGCCGGCAACAACCAGTTCGGCAGCGCCGATCATTATTGCGAAACCGACGCCGAGCAATACGAGGCCGATTGCGAACTTGGCCGGCGTTGACGGATCGAGTTGCCGCCTGGCGAGGCCGACCCAGAGTGCCGAATACACAGGAGCCAGCAGAATGATGAAAGTTGGATTCAGCGTCTGAAACCAGCCGGCCGGAATCTCAAAGCTGCCTATCATCCGATCTGTGTAGCGTTCTGCGAATAGATTTAATGAAGAGCCGGCCTGTTCAAATCCGGCCCAGAACATGGCCGATGCGAGAAACAGGATAATGATGACGACGACGCGCTTTTTTTCCACAGTCGTCAGGTCGCCGAAGGTCAGCAAAATAAAAAAGTACAAACCGGCAACAGCGGCGATCAATACAGTGGCTTTTTCGGCAAGTGCCTGAGGATTAACCTGTACGATACCGGTCATTAGTAGCGCGATGCCCAGGATCGCCACGACGAGTGATGCACCGACAATTCGCCAGCCATTGCGCATCTTGCGCCGATCTTCCGGATCAGAGCGATCCAGCGTCGGGGTTAGGCCGGCAGTACCAAGTCTTTTTGCGCTCAGTTTGAACTGGATCAACCCGAACAACATGCCGACACCGGCTGCCGCAAACCCGTAGTGCCAGCCGAATCGTTCGCTCTCGCCCAGTGTGCTGCACACGAGTGGACCGAGCGCACCGCCGATATTGATTCCCATGTAAAAAATTGTAAAACCGGCGTCGCGACGTGGATCTCCGGGTGGATATAACTCTCCGACGACGGCACTTATATTGGGTTTGAGCAGACCGGTGCCGACGACGACAAATATAAGGCCGATAAAAAAAGTATAGAGAGACGGTATCGCGAGGATAAAATGCCCGCACATGATGATAATGCCGCCGAACCAGATAGTTTTTTGAGCGCCGAGCAGTCGGTCGGCAATCCAGCCGCCGGGTAGAGTCAGGAAATAGACACTCGCTGTATACAGGCCATATATTGCCGTCGCATTTGCATCGTTGAAGCCGAGTCCGCCGTCCTCGATTGCATCGACCATGAACAGCACCAGTAATGCCCGCATGCCGTAGTAGCTCATGCGTTCCCACATTTCGGTAAAAAATAGTGTGCGTAGTCCGGCCGGATGTCCTGATGAGCGAGTATCAGCTGATAAAGTAGTGTCAGATACCATATTTTAATGTTGTCCTGAGGAAAGGGGTTTGAAGCGACTTGGTCGCACAACGATGGTTATGCCGGCCTATCGCCCGCAACATCGTTTTCAGCCTTGTCACGCAGCATGAGCTTTGACATCAGAATGCCGGTTTCAAATAACAGGTATATCGGCACGGCCAGCAATGTTTGCGAGATGATATCGGGTGGCGTCAGCAGCATTCCGACTACAAAAGAACCAAGAAATACATAGGGACGTTTATTTTTCAGGCTATCCGGACTTGTTATACCCGTTGAAACGAGCATCACGGTTGCGATGGGGACTTCAAAAGCGAGGCCAAAAGCGAAAAATATGGTCAGTATGAAATTCAGGTAACTGCTGATATCTGTCATCATCTGTACGCCTTCGGGCGTGACGGAATTAAAAAATGCGAACATCAGCGGGAAGACGATGAAGTAAGCGAACGCGATACCGAGGTAAAACAGCACAATACTTGATACAACGAGCGGAACTGCAAAGCGTTTTTCCTTTCGATACAGTCCTGGTGCAACAAATGCCCAGACCTGGTAAATCACGATCGGCATGGCGAAGAACAGAGCAACAAACAATGTGGTTTTGAACGGTGTCAGAAACGGTGATGCGACCTCAGTTGCAATCATCGACGAGCCTTCGGGTAATTGCTCAATCAATGGGTCGGCCACCATCGAGAAAATTTGCTGGGCGAATGGTACGAGACCGATGAACACAATGAGAACCGACACGCTTGCTTTGACAAGTCGTGAACGCAGTTCGATCAGGTGCGATATCAGCGAACCTTCTTCAAGCTTGTCGTCGCCGGTTTGAGCGGATGATTCCGGATTGCCATTCGGGTCGGTCATGGTGCAACAGATTCGTAGAATCGCTCAGTTGGTTTTATCGGACGTTGTGTCGTCAGAACCGGAGGCCTGGTTGTGCAGCCCTTCATTTGCCTGAGGTCCACTTTCCGGCGCAGACGGCTTCAGGTCATCGACCCCGGGACGATTGTAATTGGGTGTCGTGTGGCTGGTTTCGGTCGACGAAAACGGATCTTTTATATCGATATCGTTGATCTCATCGCGAATCTGGCTCGACAAGTGTCGAGCCATACGACGTGCCTGTCCTGCCCAGGTACCAACCTGCATTGCCACCTTCGGCAATCGTTCAGGGCCGAGAATAATCAGACCAAGACCGAAGATAATGATCAGTTCCCAGAAGCCGACGTCGAACATGACGTATCAGGAGGTATGGTTTTGATCGGCCTGGTGGTTTTCTGCGTGCTTCTCTGAGAATTCCGCGTCAGGTTCATCGAGTTTCTTTGCCTTGGCCGCTTCGCCGGCCTGGGCGTCAGATTCAGCATCCCCCATCGCTTTGCGAAAGCCCTTGACGGCGCCACCCAGATCCCCACCGATGCTACCGAGCTTTTTTGTGCCGAAGATTACGACGACGATCAGTAAAACGATCAACAGTTGCCACAGGCTTATTCCGCCTAATCCCATAATGGTTACTCCAGCTAATATTCAATGCAGCGAAGGACGAACATCGTCAGATCGCTGATGCAGATGACTATAATACGCCAAAAGATCTCGATACTGGTCACATCGCACGTTTAGGCGTCATCCGTTCCCGATGGTGGGACTTCGAGCCAGAATGTCACCGGCCCCTGATTGATCAGGCTGACATCCATATTCGTGCCGAATCGACCTGTTTCGACCCGAATGCCTGTTTCGTGTGCTGCTGCGACGAGTTCGGCAAATAATGCCTGGCCGGTTGCAGGGTTCGCTGCCTGACTGAAACTTGCCCGGTTACCCTTGCGGGTATTGGCTGTGAGCGTGAATTGTGGAATGAGTAGTAAATCGCCACCCGTGTCAGTCAGGCTCATATTCATCTTGCCGGCCGAGTCCTCGAAAACCCGATAGGCAATCAGACGATTGGCCAGTCGCCGAGCCTGTTCGACCCCATCGCCTCTCTGTACACCAACCAGAACCGCCAGCCCCGGGCCAATTTGTCCGATAATGTCGCCATTAACCGTAACTGATGCTTTGGTAACGCGCTGCAGCAAGCCAATCATGCAAGGAGTTCCTTGAAAATGCGCTTGCGATTTTAGCAAGTTGACATGTGATGGCAGGTATAAAATTCTCAATAAAGTGGAATAGTTTATTTACCACAAAGATTATTATTGTTACATAGTGGGTAATTATAATTAATATTACCAATTAATAGCTAATATGTGGTATTAATTATCTATTTATTAAAGAATCAGGCGAATTTATTTTGCACAGCATCATACATGGTGTGACCCTGTATCCATACTTGACTCAAGGCAGATCCCATCAACAGGTCTCCCGACCTATGCTTTACGCTGATGCCGTTTGGCATGTTGCGAAGTCGCGTCTACTATTCTTCCTTTTCAATCAGGAGTCACGCGATGAAACGCCGAGACGTATTGGCCAGCGCGGGAGCGCTGGCGTTGACCGGTTGTGCTGCCAAGCAGCAGGACTGTGCCGCGGGTGATTCAGGGCGTAGTTTCACCTGGAAGATGGTCACGACCTGGCCGCCGAATTTTCCGGGACTGGGTACCGGCGTATTGCGTCTCGCAACGTTCATCGAAGAAGCATCAGGTGGACGATTACGCATCAAGGTCTATGCAGCCGGTGAACTCGTACCGCCTTTTGAAGTATTCGACACGGTGTCGCGCGGTACGGTCGAGATGGGGCACGGTGCGGCATATTACTGGAAGGGTAAATCGGAAGCCGCACAGTTTTTCACAGCGATGCCGTTCGGCATGAATACCCTGGAGATGAATGGCTGGCTTTACTATGGCGGCGGCATGGAGCTCTATCGTGAATTATATGCCGGATTCAATCTTCGGCCTTTTCCGGCAGGCAATACCGGCGTGCAGATGGGAGGCTGGTTCAATAAAGAGATTAATTCTCTGGCCGATCTTCACGGGCTCAAGATGCGTATTCCGGGCTGGGGCGGTGAGGTTTTAAAGCGTGCCGGCGGAACGCCGGTGAATCTGCCGGGTGCCGAGATTTTCACAGCATTGCAGACCGGCAGTGTCGATGCCACCGAATGGATCGGACCTTATAACGACGTCGCGTTCGGGCTGCACAAGGCAGCAAAATATTACTACTATCCGGGGTGGCAGGAGCCCGGTCCGGTTCTGGAGTGTATCGTGAATCAGCAGGCATTCGACGAATTGCCAAAAGATTTGCAAACCATCGTCGAACTGGCCTGCAGTGCAATCAACGATCAAATGACGGCAGAGTTTACGGCACGTAATGCACAATCACTGGAGAAACTTGATAAAGAAGGTGAAGTTGAAATAAGACGCTTTCCCGATGATGTCATGAAACAATTACGGGCGCTGACGGGAGAGGTTGTTGACGAACTCATCGCGCGTGATCCCGTTGCTGCAAAAATTTATGATTCGTTTTCGAGCTTTAAAGAAACTGTTGGTGCCTGGACGGAAATTTCTGAACAAGCCATCCTCGATACGCGTAGACTTTGACCGAGTAAGTAATGTGAGGCCAGTGAATATCGATAGGTGAGAAAGAATGAATGACAATCTGACGGGTATTGTAGGAGCGGTTTCAGCCGCAATTGTTCTGCGAATGATGAATTGAAGTTAGTGAGGCAGAAACAGACGCCGCTTATGTTGTCGGGTACCGCAATTGTCCTGATTGCGGTTATATTTTTAGTTGGCGGCTGCGGTGATCATCGTGAATCAACCACGGACGATGATGCGAATCTCAAGGTCTACCGGCATTCGATGGATCAGGCGCCGACAAGCCTTGATCCGGCACAAGCGGCCAATGTCTACGCAAATTTTATCGCACTCAATGCGTATGACACGTTGTTCGCTTACAAGTACCTTGCGCGACCATACGAACTTAAGACAAGTCTTGCCGAGGGCTGGCCGGACATTTCGGCGGATGGTCTCACCTACACCATTCGTATCAAGCCGGGCGTCCACTTCGTAGATGACCCATGTTTTGACGGTGGACAGGGGCGTGAACTCGTCGCCAAAGATTTTGTCTATTCAATCAAGCGTCAGTTTGATCCGGCAACCCGACCGCAGGGTGCGTGGCTCTGGGCCGGGCGCATCTCGGGCCTCGATGACTGGAAAGCCGCCGGTTCCGATTACGATGCCGATATTGCAGGACTTGAGGCTTCAGATGACCATACGATTATCATCCGGCTGATCAGACCATATCCGCAGTTGATGAATACACTGGCAATGGGATTTTCTGCCATTGTTCCTCACGAAGCCGTTGAATACTACGGTAAGGAATTTGCCGTACATCCGGTCGGTTCCGGTCCGTTCAAAGTCGTGTCGTATAACACGTCGAAAGTAGTGTTCGTGAAGAATCCGGTTTACAGGCAGGAACCGGTTGACCTTGAATTTGAGGGATACGATCCGGCCACGCAGGCCGAAACAGGTGTAGCAAAGATAGACGGACGATCACCGCCATTCTTAGATCGGCTCGAAATCAGCTTTATCAAAGAAACTTCCGCACGCTGGAATTCATTTACAAAGGGCGATGAGATTCAGTTCAGTACCATCCCGAACGAACAGGTTGACCGTGTGCTGGCATCAAAGGACCCGGTTATCCTGAATAAGGAATTTGCTGAAAAATATAATGTTTATTCAGGTCTCGAAGCCGGCTTTGTGTTTTCGGTGTTCAATATGGATTTTCCGGAGTTTGGTTATAACCCGGACCCGGAGCGCGCAAAACACAATAAGGCACTGCGTTGTGCAATGATCAAAGCCATGTCCTGGGAGCAGAGAAATGAGAGTTTCTATGTCGGGCTTGGCAGGAAATTTCCAGGCATCATCGTACCGGTTGTGCCCGAATTTGATCCAAATTTGTCTTACGCTAGCGTCACGCAGGATATTGATGGTGCGCGTCGTCTGCTCAGCGAGAATGGCTGGACACCAGATAATCTTCCTGAGCTCATCTACGGCACAACATCATCGGTCACAAGCAGACTTTTCTATGAGCAGTTTCGTGCCTGGCTAAAGGATATCGGTTATCCGGCGGAGAAAGTCGTTCTGAAGCAGTATGCGACATTCGGAGATATCAGCAAAGCATGGAAGGAAAGCCGTTTGCCGCTGATCTCCAAGGGATGGGGACTCGATTACCCGGATGCCGAAAATACGTTGCAGTTATTCTACGGCCCGAATGCATCCCCCGGTTCGAATGATGGCAACTACCGTAACCCCGAATATGATCGCCTGTTTGAACAGGCAAGCACGATGTTGTCATCGCCGAAACGCACAGAGTTATATCGTCGCATGAACCAAATGGTCATTGACGACTGTGTCGCAATTACGGGCCTGTCACGGACACGAATATATCTATGGCACAAGAATGTGATTGCAGTTCCAGACCGGGAGATAGTCGGCGGGTTCTTTCTGAAATATGTCGATGTAGAGCCCGTAGCAGGGAACGGGAGCTGAGTAGCTATGCAACTGATGCAATACATGTTGCGCAAGTTGATTTCTGGAATTCCGCTCGTGCTCGGCGTGACATTTCTCAGTTTCCTGTTAATGGTCTATTTCGGACCGGATAAAACATACGAGTTGCTCGGCAAGAATCCTACAGCAGAAGAAATCATCGAGATTCGTTCACAGCTTGGCTACGACCAACCGTTTTTAGTGCGCTATATCGATTACCTTCGTGAGCTGGCAACGCTTGATTTCGGTAATTCAGATTCAACCGGAGAACGCGTCAATTCATTATTGAAGCGTACAATCCCTGTTTCGCTCGCACTCGTAACGCCTGGTTTTATTTTAGGTAATTTGCTTGGTGTACTGCTCGCGCTAATTGCTGCGTACAACCGTGGTACATGGGCCGATAAATTTATTATGGGCAGCGCTGTCATCGGCATGAGTATCAGTTTTTTAATCGTTATTATTGCGTTCCAGATCATCTTCTCATCAAATTACGGGTTAAACCTTTTCCCCGTGCGCGGTTGGGAAATCCACTCTATGGGCGACTACTTTTCCTATGTTGCTGTGCCGACGCTTGCCACGGTATTTGTTGCGCTTGGTTACAACACACGTTTTTATCGTTCTGTCATTGTCGAAGAAATGACACGCGATCATGTACGTACGGCACGTGCATTTGGCGTGCCGCCAGCCCGGCTATTCTATAAGAATATTCTGAAAAACAGCATGATTCCGATCATCACGCGGATCGTATTTTCAATTCCATTTGTGGTCATCAGCGGCAGTTTGCTGATCGAAAGTTATTTTGGTATCCCCGGTGTCGGCTTGCTGACTTACGATGCGATCATCGGAGGCGATCAGCCGGTCCTCAAGGCTGTCGTCGGCCTGACCGCAATTTTGTTTGTGCTGGCTCAGCTCGTGACGGATATTCTGTACCGGATCGTTGATCCGCGGATTACGTTGAAATGAGTTCCATAGCAATACGAAAGATGCGTCACGAGTCATTGTGGAGTAAGGCATTTTACAAGTTTCGCCGTGACCCAACAGGCATGATCTCTCTTGCGTTTGTGTTGCTATATATGCTGATCGCGATCGGTGTAACAGTCGGCTGGTGGGCATCCGAGTGGAGTGATGTAACAGGCGGCAAGTGGGAGAATGCTTCGATGGTACACTGGTTCGGCACGAACCTGATTGGCCAGGATATTTTTGCCCGGGCTGTTTACAGTACGAAAACCGCTTTTGAAGTTGGCCTCGTCGTCGCACTGCTTGCCACGGCCATTGGTGCCATTCTCGGCGCAATCTCGGGGTTTTTTAGTGGATCATGGCTCGATGAGATTCTGCTTTGGGTTATGGGTGTACTTGACTCAATACCCTTCTATCTGTTCGTCGCCGCGATTGTATTTGCGATGCAGGACAGCCCATACGCAATGCATGTTGCGATGATTTCAACTTTCTGGACATCCGCCAGTCGCCTTGTGCGCGGTGAAGTGATCAAGCTGCGTAGTCTGGAATATATTGAAGCGGCTCATGCTATCGGCGTACCCGAGTTCACAATAATTTTTCGTCATATTTTACCGAATACGACTCATATCCTGCTCGTGCAGGCAACGATTACATTTGTCGCCGCAATCAAAACCGAAGTTATTCTCAGTTTCCTCGGGCTCGGTGTCAGGGACGGTATGAGCTGGGGGTTGATGATTGCCGAGAGTACACAGGAAGTACTTGCCGGATTTTTCAATAATTTTCTGGCTGCATCGGCATTGTTGTTCGGGCTTGTTATGGCGTTCAACATGTTTGCCGATGCATTGCAGGATGCGTTGGATCCGAGGAAAGTGAGTTGAATGACGCTTCAGAAACTCCCTTGTTGTATGTTCGCGACCTCATCATAGAATTTGCGACCGAAAATGGTGTCGTGCGAGCAGCTGACGCAATTAGTTTCGATGTGCATGAAAACGAAACCATAGGTCTTGTCGGTGAATCGGGTTGCGGCAAGACTGTCACCGGCTTGTCGATACTCGGTCTGATTCCCTCGCCACCCGGACGTATTGTCGGTGGCAGTATCAAATTTATGGGGCACGAGCTCGTCGGTTTACCCGATCGCGAAATGCGAAAAATCCGGGGTCGAGACATTTCGATGATTTTCCAGGAGCCGATGACGGCATTAAACCCGGTGTTCACGATAGGTAATCAGATGACCGATGTGCTGATGCTCCATCGTGGATTGACGCGACGCCAGGCGCGGGATGCGGCGATCGAAATGCTCGCCAAGGTGAGTATTCCGGGGCCGGCCAGGCGAATTGATGAATATCCGCATCAACTATCCGGTGGTATGCGCCAGCGGGTGATGATCGCGATGGCCTTGTCATGCGATCCGAAATTATTGATTGCCGATGAGCCGACAACGGCGCTCGACGTCACGACACAGGCACAGGTGCTTGAGCAGATCAGCAAGTTGCAGTCAGAGTTTCGGATGGCCGTTGTGTTAATCACTCACGATCTGGGTGTCGTGGCCGAGACATGTCGGCGTGCGATCGTTATGTATTGCGGACGTATTGTCGAAAATGCGGCGATTGACCGTCTTTTTGCGAACCCCCGGCATCCATATACCAGGGGTCTGCTCGATTCGATTCCCCGGATTCGCCGTGACCGGCTCGCCGAGCTGCCCGTCATTCCCGGACGTGTACCGGACTTGTTGCACTTGCCGTCCGGTTGCCGGTTCGCTGATCGATGTCCGCGTGCCGATATGCTGTGCAGAAAAGAATCGCCGTCGCTGCTGCCGACCGGAAAGACCGGAGATTGTTTTGCTTGTCACCATCCATTTTCATCGCTTCGAACCGAGCCAATAGTGTGAACAATCGGGAGCCTGTTGCCTTGCTGGATGTGCGAGACCTGAAAAAATACTTTCCGGTACGTGGTGGGCTGTTTCAGCGAATTGTGGCCCAGGTTCGTGCAGTCGATGGCGTTAGTTTCTCGATCGATAAAGGACGTACATTCGGGCTTGTGGGTGAATCCGGTTGCGGAAAATCTACGCTGGGCCGGGCACTGCTGCGCTTGCAAGATCCAACCGCGGGTCAGATATTTTTAAATGGCCGGGATATCCTCAAGCTGCATCGAAAACAGCTTGGTGAGCAGCGCCGGAGAATGCAGATTATTTTTCAGGATCCGTTTGCATCGTTGAGCCCGCGACGGACAGTGGCCCAAATTATTCGCGAACCACTGGATGTGCATCGTATCGGTACTTCGGCAGATCGCGAGAAACGCGTTATCGAATTGCTGGCCGATGTCGGTATGGGCGCCGAGATTCGGGACCGTTATCCACACGAATTTTCCGGTGGCCAAAGGCAGCGTATTGGTATTGCCAGGGCTCTTGCACTCGATCCGGATTTCATTGTAGCTGATGAGCCTGTTTCGGCTCTCGACGTCTCTGTTCAGTCACAGGTTTTGAACCTGATTGCGGATCTGAAAAAAAAGCGCGGTATTGCATTCCTGTTCATCTCTCACGATCTCGCAGTTATCCAGCATGTCAGTGATGAAATCGGCGTAATGTATCTCGGTCGCATTGTTGAGCAGGCGTCAGTCGAAAAACTGTACGCAGAGCCTATGCATCCCTATACGCAGGCACTGATGTCGGCGATACCCGTACCTGATCCAATCAGCAAGCGTTCGAGAATAGTACTTGAAGGTGATGTGCCGTCGCCCATGAATCCACCCGGCGGGTGCCCGTTTCATACCCGGTGCCCCAAGCTGATGGCCGTATGCAAGACAAAAGCTCCACCTGTCATTAATATGGGCAGTGAGTATAACCCTCATTGGGTGTCCTGCCATCTTCATCAGCCCATGCACGAACAAAACGATGTGCAATCATGAAAAATATCACGAAATGAAAATATGGGTAGATGCCGATGCATGCCCTGTGGTCATAAAAGAAATTCTATTTAGAGCTGCAGATCGCACCGGTTATCAGTTAACGCTTGTTGCCAACCAGCCGTTGCGAATACCTTCTTCACGTCATATAAAATTTATTCAGGTCGCTTCCGGTTTTGATGTTGCAGATGATGAAATTGTTAAAAGACTATGCCGGGGTGATCTGGTTATCACAAATGATATTCCTTTGGCGGCACAGGTTATCGAAAAAGGAGGTTATGCACTGAGCCCTCGTGGAGAACTTTATACATCAGAAAATATAAGAGGCCGTCTGAATATGAGAGATTTTATGGATACACTGAGATCAAGTGGCATAGATACCGGCGGGCCATCCCCTTTAAATCAAGGTGATAGGAAATTGTTTGCACAACACCTCGATACAGTATTAGCTCAGAATCTAAACATTAACAAAATGGACGAACCTGATTAATCAGCGTTACAGAGCTCAATGATTACTTATTTATGATTTAAGTTGTATCAAAATGCATAATTATTTAATTGCTTCCTTGCTGATATCAGCGGCTTTATTTTCTCCTGTTTATGCACAGAGCGGTCTTGCAGAGGATAAATATCCGGTTTATACATCACCGGATACTATACCCGCCGAAATAATTGCCGAGGGTAGGCGAATATATGGTATTCAGATTTCTCCAAATGGCAGGTATGCGGTTGCATTTTATCCATTGGGCAACCTCTTCCAGCTCAGGCTTTTGTCAATAGATGAGGATGAGTCGCATGACGTAAACAGGATCCGGATACAACCCGGTGATTTAAAGAGAGTGGCGTGGCTTGATAATAATCTGGTAATTGTTGAGCAGCGTCATGACTATTTTAATTGGGAAACAGGCCTACCTGAGACAGCACATTCAATAACAGGTTTTTCACGTGAAGCGTCCATGGTTAAAGTGCCTTCCATGGCGAATGAAGTGATCGAAATTTCTCACCTGAAACCTGAATCTAATGCACTAAATACAATCGTGCATACTTTGCCGGATAAAGAAGGGGAATTTCTTTTATCTTATTCTCCGGATGGTAAATCCTACCCGGGCGTATACAGAAAAAATATTTATTCAGGTATTTCAGATGTTGTGGTGCCTTCCACGCCACCTATCCAGGGTTGGTTGGCTGATGCAGATGGGGTAGTTCGTTTCGGCTGGGGCTGGGCTAAAGGAAAACTGAAAATGATCGTCCGGCCGGGAAATGCTGAAACATGGGAGACATTAAAAAATGAAGAGCTTGTTTCAAGTGGGGCGGTAGAGCCAATTCTTATCGAGAGCGGCGGGAGGACGATGATTGTCAAATCCGCACTCAACCAGGGGCGTTATGGTCTGTATCGGGTCAGTCTTGAAACAGGAAAGATGGTTGAGAAAATATTTGAACATTCTGTCGTTGATGTGAATTCAATTACCTATTCCAGTTCTGACCAAAAACTACTTTCTGCCGAGTTTATTACTGATCGCATCGTGAATCACTATTTTGATGAAGAACTTGGACTTTTGATGGGAGCTATTGAAAAGGCATTACCGGACCGTTCAATTCAGATTCTCCAGTCTTCCATAGATGACCGTTTCCTCCTGATTTTTGTCAGTAGTGAAATATATCCCGGCGCATATTATCGATTTGACAGAAAAACCAGGGAACTATTATTGCTCGATGAAGTGAGCAGCAATATTAATCCTGACGAGATGTCCAGGACATTCAGGAAAACCTATTTTAGTCGGGATGGTCTGGAAATAGATGGATACCTGACAATTCCGGCAGGCTCAAATGGGAACAATATTCCAACGGTAATCTTGCCGCACTCAAACCCGGTTGAAAGGGATTACATGAAGTTTGTATATTTCGTTCAGTTCCTGGCCAGTCGCGGATTTGCAGTTTTTCAGCCTAATTACCGGGGCTCCTCCGGCTATGGGTATGCATTCAGTTCTCTTTCGATCAATGGATGGGGCATGGAAATGCAGGATGATCTGACTGATGCCGCAACATATTTAATAGATGAAGGCATTAGCCAAATCGGAAAAATATGTATAGTTGGAAGAAATTATGCAGGTTACGCAGCCTTATTGGCTGTAATAAGAGACTCCGATATTTTTACATGTGCCGTAGCAATTTCACCTGTTACAGATCTTCTCCAATGGGTAAAGATAAATCGCAGGGCATTTGGAAATGTAGCAGCAGCCGCGATTGCCGGAAAGCGCAGTAAAAAGCAATTGAAACAGTCATCACCGCTACATCTGGTAGACAATTTGGTTCGCCCTGTTTTAATTGTGCATGGAAGTAACGATACAGTGATCCCCTTCGATCAATCGCTGGAATTTTTCAAGACTGCAGAGGATAAAGGAAAAAATATTTCTTCCCTGGGCCTGGCTGGAGGTGATAATAATATATCCAATCTAAGGGACAGGATTCTGATACTGTATCAAATGAATAATTTTCTGAAAAAATCCATGCAATTGGAAAAAATAGAGAGCAAAGGCGTTATTGCGCACTGATATTTTAATGATGATATGTCTGGAGCCATTCAGATTATTTTTGCTGGTATTTCTGATTTTTGTGTCAGGCATCAGCCCGGCAGCTGAAACAGATCTTATCCCTGTTGAAGTTTTTGCCCGGGCGCAAGGGTACAGGAACGCAAAACTGTCGCCGGATGGTCAGCATGTTGCTGTTTTGGATCTGGCCGGAGAGCAGCCAACGATCAGAGTTTTTAAGTTGGGATTAAATAAGGTTTCGTCGATTGGGGATCTGGAATTTGCCGAGTCCCAGATTGGGGAAATGTTTTGGGTGAATTCGTCTAATCTTATGATCAGTCAGACTTTGACTCCGGCAGTCCTGAAGCCGAACGCTAATCTGTGGCGACGGCTGATTCGCATAGATATTAAAACGAGTCAGATAGAGGAGCTGTGGTCAGTTAAATTGAATCGACTGGTTGCAAATGAACCAGAGAGTATATTGCGAGTACTGAATGTCGAATCAGGCGATGTCCTTGTGTCCATGCCACAGGACACAGGATTTTATCCCGCTGTATATGAGTTAAATATTTTTAGTGGCAAGACTACGCTGCTGGAGCCGGAGACACCGGGTGTGACAAAATGGCTTCCCGACTGGGATGGCCGTATCAGGCTGGCTACGGGGATAAATAAAAAGAACAAGAGTCTGGTTTGGTACCGTGAATCAGAGGGTAAAGCCTGGACAGATTTGTCGGAGGAGAAAATATTTTCTGATAGAAATTTTCTTCCGATCGCATTCAATAAATCCGGAAACAAGCTTTACATGAAATCAGCCCTGGGCAGGGCTCGGGAAGGTTTTTACGAATTAGATATTCGTCATAATCGCATAACGCGAAAAATATATGAGCACCCAAAATATGATCTTGGCCAGATACTTCTGGCAAATCTTGACCGTGAAGTTGTGGGTGTTACATATATAGATGACTATCTGGAAATTGACTACTTGTCTGAGTCAATGAAGCAAATATTGGCACTGGTTAACAAGCGCTTGCCAAAATCAAGAAATATTTTGATGGATTGGTCCCTTGATAAAGAAGTTCTTCTTGTTCTGTCCGAGCGGGTGCCATTTCCGGCCCAGTATTATATTTTCAAGTCGAATAACAATGAATTAACAGAGTTACCCGGAAGCAAACTAGGGGTTTACCAATATCCCCTTATATTGCCGGAGCGAGTAACGTACTTCTCAAGAGATGGCCTGGAAATTCCTGCTTATTTAACCCGGCCACAGAAATCAGATGGAAGGGCAAGGGCTACGGTTATACTTCCTCATGGCGGCCCATGGTCACGCGATTACATCAGGTTTAATGATTGGGCCCAGTTCTTTGCAAGCCGGGGCTATAATGTCCTGCAACCCAATTTTCGTGGCTCAACCGGTTACGGCATTCTATTTGAGAGGCGGGGATTCGGCGAATGGGGCGAGGGCATGCAACAGGATCTTGAAGATGGAGTTCTCTGGTTGATAGAACGCGGGATAGCAGACCCCGAGCATATTTGTATTGCAGGTGCCAGTTACGGCGGATACGCAGCTTTGATGGCAAGCATAAGGAATACAGAATTATTTAAATGTGCGATAGCATTTGCACCGGTAACCGATCTGAAAAAATATGCCAACTCCTTTGCAAAATCACCTTACAAAAAAAGCCTGCAGAGCATGATCTGGGGTGAAAATGGAAAATCAGATATTCGTTTAAATTCACCTGTTCGCCACGGTAAAGATGTGGCCATTCCACTTCTTTTGATTCATGGGACGAGTGATATTCGAGTGCCTGTTAGCCATAGCCGAAAAATGGTTCGAGCACTAAAGCGATCTAAAACCAAAGTGACATATCTGGAACTTCAGGGGGAATCACATTTCCTGAATAAACTGTCGAGTCGACGTCAGGTCTTCAGTGCAATGGAAAAACACTTGCAACAGTCTTTGGCCAAGCCATGAATTAACAGTAATTGAATCCTTTCTTTATAAAAGAATATCCTGCCTACGCATATGATTAACTTTACTGGTAACGATAGGAAGAATATGTATAGTCCGGGACGATGACATCGTATCGGGATTGTAAAAATGCAACCAGATCAATCAGTTGCTGAACGGTCATCCTGTCGTTATAAACCGTCATTAAGGACTTGCCATCCCGAGAGACCTCATCCTTGGGGTATGAGCTGATCAGTTTGTGAGACGGGTTAACAATTGAGCTGACAAGTTCACCGTAAGTTTTGACCGATCTGATGATACCTCCGAGTGTAATCGTGACAGGCCCGGACTGAATTGGATCCGGTAAATCAAGACCGCTGATCTTATGGCAGGTATTGCACTGCAGGTCGACAAATGTTTCCTGCCCCTTTTGAGTATCGCCATCAGGTAATCTGAAACCTTTTGATGACTTCGGGTCAGTGGTACAGGCGGTCAGTGCTCCAAAACAAAAAGCGAGTAAGAGTATTTGTATGATTTTGTTCATAGTCGCACTCCTATTTGCAATTTATGATCACATATTCACTCTCATATGTATTTTGTCAATACGGTATTACCACAGTTACAGTCGAGCCGGTCACTGGATACAGGTTTGCAGGACAGCAGTGGGTTGAACCACAATAAAATTATGGCTTACTGGTAGATTACTTCCGGTAGCCAGGTCACCAGTTCCGGCCAGATCGACAGCAGAATTAAAACAAATATTTGCAAAGCAACAAATGGAATCACACCACGATACATGGCGGATGTTTCAACTTCGGCCGGTGCAACGCCCCGCAAATAGAAAAGAGCAAATCCGAATGGCGGTGTCAGGAATGATGTCTGTAGATTGATGGCGATCATGATGCCGAGCCAGACCGGATCCAGACCCATGCCGAGTAGCACCGGGCCGACAATTGGCACAACGACGAATGTGATTTCGATGAAATCGAGCACAAAGCCAAGCAGAAACATTACGAGCATGACCGTGACGACCGCACCGACGATTCCGCCTGGCATGCTCAGTAAAAAGTTACGCACAACGTCATCACCGCCGTATCCCCGGAATACGAGAGAAAATACCGATGCACCAATCAGAATCAGGAACACCATGCTGCTGATGCGAGCAGTGGTACGCCCGATATCTGCAATCCGGTGTCCGGCTAACTCGCCTCGTATTGTCGCAAGAAGCAACGCGCCGGCCGCACCGACTGCAGCCGCCTCGGTCGGTGTCGCCAGGCCGGCAATAATTGAGCCGAGTACCGTCAGAATCAGCAGTATCGGCGGGATCAGAACAACAATGACACGAATGGCAAGCGGCCCAGTATCCGGGGTCTCGGCAGCATTTTCATGGCTGCCGGGCATAGTCGCAGGCCGCACAATGCCAACTGTGATCAGGTAGAGAATATACAAGCTGACGAGCAGCAGACCCGGGATGATAGCGCCGATAAACAAATCCCCGACCGACACGGTTTCAGGGGAATATATGCCCTGATTGAGCTGGGCTTGCTGGAATGCCGATGACAGCACATCGCCAAGCATCACAAGAATAATAGACGGCGGAATGATCTGTCCAAGCGTACCGGATGCACTGATGATGCCTGTTGCGATCGCCGGGTCGTAACCGCGCTTGAGCATCGTGGGCAGTGACAGCAGGCCCATGGTCACGACCGTCGCGCCAACAATACCCGTACTTGCAGCCAGCAACATTCCGACCAGCGTCACAGCAATGCCGAGTCCGCCGCGCAATCGTCCGAACAGCAATGCAAGTGTGTCGAGCAGATCTTCGGCGATGTGCGCACGTTCAAGCGTAACACCCATAAAAACAAATAACGGGACGGCAACCAGCGTACCGTTGTTCATAATTCCGAATATTCTGCTTGGCATCGTTGCCAGGAATGCCGAGTCGAATGAGCCGGTTGCGATACCGATCAGTGCGAAGATCAATGCCGTGCCGGACAGCGTGAAGGCAACCGGGAAACCGAACAGCAGCACGCAGACGACAACCAAAAACATAATCAGAGAGATCATGTCAGTCTTTCGCCCGTAATTGCTGAATTGATCTCAGCAGTAAAATAACTCCCTGTGCCAGCAGCATCATCGACATGAGCGGAATCAAGCTCTTCAGTAGTGAGGGAAACGGATAGATGAGTCCACCGGCCTCGACCGAGGTTTCGTGAAGCTGCCACGAGGCCATGACATAATCCCAGCTGGCAATGATGAAAAATACAGCAACCGGGATGAGCAGGAATAGCGTGCCCGCGGTATCGACAAACGCGCGACTCCTTGGCGAAAACCGGCGATAAAAGACATCCACTCGTACGTGTTTCTCCGAGGCCAGTGTATAAGCCGCAGCGAGCATGAACACGGCCGCATGCATCCAGGTTACCGATTCCTGTAACCAGATCCACCCGCTGTCGAAAAGGTAACGCATGACGACGATGATAAATGTCGTCAGCACCATGACAAGCGTCAACCAGGCAACGGTACGCCCGACGAGGATATTGATGCGTTCGAGAGAGTCCAGGAATCGCATAATGCAGTGGATCAGTGTCGCCAGAAGGTCGGTGAGACCAGTACCAGCAACGTGAAAATTTCGAGTCTCCCAAGCAGCATTGCAGCTATACAGACCCACTTGGAAATATCGTTGATGCTGCTGAAGCTCATCGTTACATCACCGAGACCGGGCCCGGTGTTGTTCAGGGTAGCTGCAATGGCTGAGAATGCCGTGACCTGATCCATACCCGTTGCCAGTATGACGAGCATCATCAGTACGAACAGTACGATGTAAACCGCAAAGTATCCCCAAACGGCATCGATGACTCGTTGTGGTACGGGCATGGAGCCGAGTTTGACCGGGACCTCGGCACTTGGGTGGACGAGTCGGTGGACTTCACGTGCACCCTGCTTGTAAAGCAGCAGACAGCGTATGACTTTCATGCCGCCGCCGGTCGAGCCGGCACAGCCGCCGACAAAACTTGTGAATAACAGTAATACCGGTAATGCCCCCGGCCAGAGAGAATAATCGGTTGTCAAAAAACCGGTTGTTGTGATGATAGAGACAATCTGAAATATGCCTTTTGTCAGGGCTTCGTGCAGTGTCAGGTATTCACCACTAAAATACAGTCCGAATAAGACTACAAATAATGCACCTGAAATAATCAGTACATAAGCGATAAACTCTGAATCTTGCAGATAGTGACGCAATGAATGAGATCGCCATGTGAAAAAATGCAGAGAAAAATTAACCCCGGCAAGAAACATGAAAAATACGGCAATCATGTTAATGAGCGGACTCTTGAAATAGCCCATGCTGGCATCGTGCGTGGAAAATCCTCCGGTAGCGAGGGTGCTGAAAGCATGGCAAAGCGCATCGAACAAGTTCATGCCCGCTAATGCGTAGCTGATTGCACAGGCGAGCGTCAGGCCTAGATAGATATACCACAGGGTTTTGGCTGTTTCGGTAATACGTGGCGTCAGCTTGGAGTCTTTTATTGGTCCCGGCGTTTCGGCCCGGTAGAGCTGCATGCCACCTACACCGAGCATCGGCAGCACAGCGACAGCCAGAACAATGATACCCATGCCGCCAAACCACTGTAATTGCTGACGATAGTACAAAATCGACTTGGGCAGATTGTCCAGTCCGGAAAGGACAGTAGCACCGGTGGTTGTTAGTCCCGAAATGGCTTCGAACACAGCATCGGTAAACGTCATGTCCGGATCGGTCGCGAACAGCAGCGGCGCCGCTCCAAAGCTGCCCAGCACGACCCAGAATGCAGCGACAACAATAAAACCATCACGTGGCCGAAGCTCAAGTTTCTCGTTGCGGACCGGCAACCAGATCAGAGCACCGGCGCACAAGGTCACGGCAAAACCTTCAATGAATGCCATCATTGAACCGTCGCTGTAAACCAATGAGATCGCAATCGGTGGCAGCATGCTGATACTGAAGAGCATCAGCAAAAGGCCTAATATTCGCTGAACTACGGTCAGATGCATCAGGGCGCCGTCAGGTATTGGCGTTTAACTGAAACAGACGTTCTACATGTTCTGTTTGCCGGCGGTCGGTAATGAACATGATGACATGGTCATCAGTTTGCACAACCGTGTCATGATGAGCCTGCAGGACTTCTCCTTCGCGCACAATGACATTGATAGAAGCTCCTGGAGGCAGTTTTATATTTTCAATGGCGCGCCCAACAACTTTTGATTGTTCCTGGGTGCCATGCGCGATGGCTTCCATCGCTTCGGCACGACCACGGCGCAGTGAGTGTACTTTGACGACGTCACCGCTGCGTACGTGAGCCAGCAATGAACCAATCGTTATCTGCCGTGGTGCAATTGCAACGTCAATCGCACCGCTCTCAACGAGTTCTGCATAGGATGGCCGGTTGATTAATGACATGACTTTCTTGCAGCCAAGTCGCTTGGCAACCATTGCAGAAAGGATATTCGCCTCCTCGGCATTTGTCAGAGCGACGAAGATATCGGCATTATCAATATTTTCCTCAAGCAGTAATTCTTCGTCTGCCGCATCACCGTGCAGAACAATTGTTTTGTTAAGCAGTTCGGAAATTTGTCGTGCGCGTCCCTTGTTATGTTCGATAATTTTGACCTGATTTGTCTGTTCCAGCGCCGAGGCAAGTCGAAAACCGATATTGCCGCCACCGGCGATCACGACACGGCGGACAGGTGCCTCGAGTTTGTGCATCTCGCTCATGACAACCCGGATATCCTTGCGTCCCGCGATGAAAAATATCTCATCGTTTTCCTGGATCAGTGTATTGCCATCCGGTTCAATGTTTTGCCCGTTACGGTAGATGGCCGCAATCCGGGTTTCGATACCGGGAATATGCTCCTTCAGCGCCTTGATCTGCTGGCCGACCAGCAAGCCACCGCGGTGTGCCCGGGCGCCGACAAGACGCACGGCGCCATCGGCAAATTCGAGTACCACGAATGCGCCAGGGTAATGAATCAGTTGTTCTATATGCTGTGTTACAAGTTCTTCCGGACTGATGCGGAAATCAATCGGGATGGCCTGAGGATCCCACAGTTCTTCGACGGCGATGTATTCGGCAGCCCTGATTCGGGCAATCTTCATGGGTGTTTCAAAAAGCGTGTGAGCAATTTGACAGGCGATCATATTGATTTCATCGCTGTTTGTCAGTGCGATGAGCATGTCTGCATCACGCGCACCGGCTCGTTCGAGTATGATCGGAAATGATGCGTGACCGACGACCGTGCGCACATCGAGCCGGTCCTGCAAATCCCTGAGCACAGCCGGGTCCGAGTCGACAATCGTGACTTCGTTGGCTTCCTCTTTGGCCAGGTGGTGGGCGGCCGTGCTTCCGACCTGCCCAGCGCCGAGGATCAGAATATTCATTAATATAGGTGTATGCGTAGCCCAGGCAGGCGTAGTCTACATCAGTTCGAGCTTGGCATAGGACATGACAAGCCATTTTGTGCCGGCAGTCTCAAAATTGACCTGTACCCGGGCATGGGAACCGGTTCCTTCATAGTTAAGTACGATGCCTTCACCAAATTTTCCGTGCCGAACGCGCTGGCCGAGACGGATATCGTTCTCAGCCGATTCTCCCAACCCGCCGGGTTTCCGCCCACTCACACCACTGGTGGCGCGCTGCCGGCTGAGCAGCCCTGCGTGGCTGACAGGCCGCGAGACCCGGATATTTGGACGTACTTCTTCGATGAGATCGTCCGGAATTTCGCTGATAAACCGGGAGGGATGAGCAAACTTGTCAACACCGTACATCCGGCGTTGTTCGGCACATGTCAGGTATAGCTCGCTCATGGCACGTGTCGTGCCGACATAACAGAGTCGTCGCTCTTCCTCGAGGCCATCCGCATCGTTCATCGAGCGTTGATGCGGAAACAGCCCGTCTTCCATCCCGGTCATGAACACTAGAGGGAACTCGAGTCCCTTGACCGAATGCAGTGTCATAAGTTGTACGCAGTCATCCCAGGCATCTGCCTGGGTGTCACCTGATTCGAGTACGGCGTGGGCGAGAAAGGCCGCCATGGGCGACATGCCCTCCTCCGCCTCATCATCCTCGAAGCCTCGTGCCGCACTGACGAGTTCCTCAAGATTCTCGATACGAGCCTCGGCTTTCTCCCGCGGTTCCTTGCGATAGTGTTCGGTGAGTCGGCTGCGCTGAATGACGTGGTCGACTTGTTCATGTAATTCAATGTCGCGGGTGTCCCGGGCGAGCGTCTCGATCAACATCAAAAAGGCCTGTACGGCATTCGCGGCCCGGCCCGGTAATTGTCCGCCCGCGAGTGATCGTGCTGACTCCCACATTGGTAATGCATTTGCACGTGCATACGCACGTATAGTATTTACCGTTGTTGCGCCGATCCCGCGGGTTGGCACGTTAACGACCCGTTCGAACGACGGGTCATCGTTGCGGTTCTCGATCAGGCGCAGATAGGCAAGCGCATCCTTGATCTCGGCACGTTCGAAGAACCGCTGACCGCCATAGACGCGGTATGGCAGGTTTGCACGCAGCATCGCTTCTTCAAAGACACGCGACTGTGCATTCGAGCGATACAGCACAGCGGATTCATCGCGTCGGTTACCATTGCGAATCCATTCCTGGATCCGGGCCACGACAAAATCCGCCTCATCACGTTCGTTGTACGCGTTGTACAGCTTGATCAGGTCACCGTCACTGCCGTTCGTCCACAGCTCCTTGGCCAGTCGGGCACTGTTGTTCTCGATGATTGCATTTGCGGCCTTCAGGATCGTACCGGTCGAACGGTAGTTTTGTTCCAGCTTGACGATCCGGGCCTCGGGAAAGTCTTTCTGAAACTTGTGAATATGCTCGACTCGCGCGCCACGCCAGCGATAAATCGACTGATCATCATCACCGACGACAAACGGAATACCGGTTTCACCCGCCAGGACTTGAAGCCACGCATACTGTATCGCGTTCGTGTCCTGAAACTCGTCAACCAGCAAGTGTTGGAATCGACGGCGGTAACGATCGAGTATATTCGGATGATGAAGCCATAGTTCATGTGCTCTGAGCAGGAGTTCGGCGAAATCGACAAGTCCTGATTTTTCGCAGATATCCTGATAGAGCTTGTAGAAATGAATGAGCTGCCGCCGGTTCTGGTCGCCATGATCTGCGATGTGTTCGGGGCGCAGGCCATCATCTTTTTGCTTGTTGATGAAATACTGGATCTCTCGTGGTACCCACGTCGTTTCATCAATTTCCAGGTTCTTGCACATTCGCCTGAGGAGCCGGTGCTGGTCTTCAGAGTCGAGAATCTGGAACGATTGCGGCAGACCGGCCTCCTGCCAGTGCCGGCGCAGTAACCGGTGTGCAAGTCCGTGGAAGGTGCCGACCCACAGATTACTGACGGGTGTGCCGAGCAGTTTTTCGATGCGGCTGCGCATCTCGCTTGCGGCCTTGTTTGTGAAGGTGACTGCCAGAATTCCATGAGGTGAGACACCATCGACTTCGACCAGCCACGCAATTCGATGCACGAGTACGCGCGTCTTACCGCTTCCGGCACCGGCAATGACTAGCATCGGTTTATCAGCTGCGGTGACGGCTTCACGTTGCGCGTCATTCAGCGGATCGATGATCGGTGTTACATCCATGTCAGAAAATTTCGGAACATTCAGTGTCAGGAAAGTAAGTCTAGTTTATACCGTGAGTTCGTGAACGGGTTAATCTGCGGGGCATAAATAGAGATCCAGGGCTTCACCGCCAGCGTCGCGGACTCCGGTCACGGTACAGTTGGCCAGATCCAGCAGGTTGTCGATCGGGTAAACAGTTCGCCCGCAAGGTAACCGGTCGGTCAGATCAGGTATTGCGAAGAATACCTTTGGCGGAATGGTTATGACTGCAGGTTTCCCCCAGCGTGCCCTGCTCCCGGCAATATCGAGTAGCGTGCGTTCGGACCATTCGCAAACGGCAATCTGTTCGTCGTTCGTCGTATTCTCATTCAGCCGGTCCAGCCACGCAAGCAAGGCCCGGTCGACGATGGGGGCACCACCATCGCGTATGGCTGTCACGACATAGCCCAACGCAGTCAGCCGCAGATTGTTGTCAATGCCCTGTTCGGCAAGATCAGCAACTCGCTGTTGTTGCACGGGGTCGGCTGACTGTTTGTCTGTCCCTGCGTCAACGAGCGCTTCGAGCAGAGAGCCGATGCGCAGCAATGCAAATGTCGAGCCTTGTTCGGCGGCTCGCCGGAACAGTTCTATAGAGGTGAAAGAATCGACAAATAATGCCTGTGTCGCAAGTGCCTGTGATGCGTCGGCATCGCCCTGTTCACTCCGGGTGGCGAGCCTGGCCTGATCACGGGCTTCAAATGTATCGGATGGCGCAATGCCGGGTGCGGCGAACAGGTGATTATCACCGGTAAATCCTCGAGCTTCGCTCCAGCTGGCATAGTTGCCGAGCGCTGCCGAAGTATCGATGTCGTCAAGGATGTCATTGAGTACGATGCGCAGATCCGCAGTGGTTTCGATAAGAGGCAGTGATGGTACACGTGCGTCGACTGTTGCCGGTGGCGGTACAAGTTCGCTGCCGTCCCACGCAACGTTCAGGTCATGCGCGAAGCGAATAATCATGTATAGCAATATACCGAGCAGTATCGTTGCGAGCAGCGTGAATCGATTGGTTTTGGTCACCGGTGCGCGTCAGGATGAGGAATATGTGATCGCAGCATGGTTCAGATTGATTGTCGCCAGCAGTAGCAGCGCTGCGACGCCGTTATGTGCTGTTGCGAGAAACAAAGGCAGACCGAACCAGACAACGCAAATACCAAGCGATACCTGGGTAATGAGCGCAGCGACGACCAGCCGGCCCGAACGCGAAATCACGGCCGACCCCGCATTTCGAATGGCGCGAATTCCGAGGAAGCCGAGCACCAGGAATGCGATAAGTGCGCCGAGTCGGTGTGTGTAATGAATGGCAACACGCGCCGGTGCTTCCAGAACGCCGAATTCATAGTCTATGCCAAGTCCACGCCACATGATGAAGCCGTTGGCAAAGTCGATATTTTGCGGCCACCAGCTACCCTGGCAGGTTGGTAAATCGGGACAGGCCAGTGCCGCGTAGTTCGAACTCGTCCAGCCACCGAGTGATATCTGGAGGATCAGGATGATGAGGCCGGCCAGCGCCGGGCCGGCAACATGTCGGGGTCTGACGCGCGTAATGTCATCGCGGCGCAGATGTTCGAGAAACAACCAGAAGGACAGGCCAAGCGTCGTCAGGCCGCCGAGCAGGTGTCCCATGACGATCAGTGGTTTTAACAGCAGTGTGACGGTCCACATACCGAGCATTCCCTGGAAAATCACCACGCCCAGCAATATGAGGGGCAATTTGACCGGCTGGTCTGGATCGTGCCGGTTGCGCCAGGCTAGAAAGGCGGCGATCAGAATCGATAAACCCAGTGTCGTGGCGGCAAAGCGGTGGATCATTTCGTGCCACGCCTTATGGGTCACGACCGGACGTTCGGGAAATGCATCGTTCGCAGCGGTGATGGTCTGCGTGTCATCGGGCACGATCAGCGAGCCGTAGCAGCCGGGCCAGTCCGGACAGCCGAGACCGGCATCGGTCAGGCGTACCCATGCGCCCAGAACAACGACGAGGAGCGCGAGGGCCGCGGCCAGTCCGATGAGTCGGATATACCAGTTATACATGTCCGGTTTCCTCTACTGTCGGTGCGCTCAATTAGCCGATTTGTGAAATCGCCAGGAGCTTTTTCAGATCTTTATGCAGGCCCTTCATGCCGGTATCAGGTGTGAAATACATGATCAGGTTACCCAGCGGGTCGATCAGAAAAACGTTGCTGGTACCGTACGGCTCGATTGCTGCTATAAATTCGCCAGTCAGCGTATTTTCCGGAGCCAATACCTGTAATCCGGGGTGTTTGGCGAGAACGGCTGCATTGAGCGGCGTATCACTGGTCAGAAAAAGGATGCGCTGCACACGCCGGTCTTCCTTGCCAAGTGCAACGCGAACCTGACGTATTTCGTACAGTAATTGTTCGCATAATTGGTTGCAGGCACCGTCAGCGGCCAGTGCAAGGGTCCAGCGGCCGGGATATGGCGAATCCTGTTCCTCACGCGGTACGCTGAGATTGGTGTCCGATACGAGTTTAACGGGTGTGATAAGCACGCCGTGCTCAGTTGAAGGAGCTGATGGAAAACCGATACCCGTACTATACAGCAGCCATGCCAGAATCATGGGGCCGAAAAAAATAGTCACCAGCAGTATGAGCTGTCGGCGTCCTTTCTTGCGTTGATCAGACATCCGGTTTTTTCCTGCACGCTGCTCTTATTGTTAACAAAGCATAAATGATCACTATTGTACCGGCCATCATGAACCACTGGATTGCATAGGCCAGGTGTTTTTCAGGACTCATGATTGCCGGTCGCCATTCACGACTATAACCGTCGATTTCGGCAGGATCGAGCAGTAATTGATAGTCATGGACCGGGAATCCGATTTGTTCATCGATCTCTTTAACCGACGGAAATGACAATCGCCTTGGCCAGGTGCTATCGGGTTGAGGTACCCTGGAATCAAGCGAATAGCCGGCTCGGGGCAGCCGGTACAGCCTGCCGGTTACAGTGCGTATTTTGCCCGTAACCGCAACATCGGGAATGACTTTACGATTACGATCGGCGACCACCCAGCCACGATTGATCAGCACAGAGGTTGCACCGACTCTGAGTGGAGTCAGCACCTGGTAACCGGGCCTGCCGTTATGAACCATATTGTCGAGCAGAATCTGGCGTTCCGGCACATAGCGGCCCGTTAGCGTGAAGTGCTGATAAAGATATTGATCGACCTCGGAGTCGGCAATCGGGTCATGTCGTGTTTCGTCGTCGGTGTTTTGTTCGAAGGCCGTGAACAAAGCCTGCTTTTCCCGGGCTCGCCCGAGTTGCCAGAAGCCGGCACTGCAGAAGATTGTGCAGCCGACGATAAGACCGATCGTGCCCCATAGTTGTGAACGAAAACCTTTTTTTGTTGCGCTTGCCACGTTGTCCGTCTAGTCTGTGATTGCAATGATCAAGCTGATAATTGGAATAATATTTCTGGGCATTCTTGTCAGCCTGGGATGGGGTGCAGTTGCATTGGTCGGCGATAAGGGCAATTCCAGAAAGCTGGTTAATTCCCTGACCGTCAGAGTCTTGTTGTCGGTACTGCTGTTCTTGTTCCTGATTATCGCTTATATGGCCGGGTTGATTCATCCGCACGGTCTGATTCCGGCGGCCCCGTAATCCGGGTTTGTGACTAAAGCTGCCGTCACTTTAACTATAAAACAAGTTTTAATAAAAAAACGCGGCTCGGAGGCCGCGTTTTTTTATCGGAATCATTGGTCGTTATAACCAATAAACAAAAATAAACAGACCGAGCCAGACGACATCGACGAAATGCCAGTACCACGCAACGCCTTCGAAGGCGAAATGCTTCTGCGGCGTGAAATGCCCTTTCAGACAACGTAGCCAGATCACCAGGAGCATTGTCGCGCCGATGGTCACATGCAGCCCGTGAAAGCCGGTCAACATGAAAAATGTCGAGCCGTAGACGCCGGACCTGAGGGTCAGGTTCAGGTGCTCGTATGCTTCCGTGTACTCATAGGCCTGAAAGCCAATGAAGAGAAAGCCGAGAATGAACGTCAGGGCAAGAAAAATATTCAGAATACCGCGCTTACCGGCCTTCAGCGCATGGTGCGCAATTGTCAGTGTGACGCCGCTGCTCAGTAGAATGGCCGTATTTATCGCCGGGATACCCATAGCCTCCATGGGTTTGAAGGAACCGCCCATGTTTCCCGGGCCATTCGTCGGCCAGACTTTTTCGAAGCTGTCCCAGATCAACTGATGAGTGAAGAAATTATTGCTGTCGCCGCCCAGCCAGGGTACAGACAGATTCCGTACGTACCATAATGCAGCAAAGAAACAGGCGAAGAACATGACTTCGGAATAAATAAACCAGATCATGCCCATCCGAAAAGATCCATCGACCCGGTCGTTGAAGATGCCACCTTCGCTTTCGCCGATGACCTCGCCAAACCATGCGAACATCATCCAGATCACGATCGCCAGTCCGACATACATCGCATACTGGCCGATTTCTCCACCGTTCAAAAAGGTTGCAAAACCGCCAAATAGTATGAGCAAGCCGACCGAAGTTATTACCGGCCAGCGCGTCGATTCCGGAATGTAATACTTGCTTGATGATTCTGCCATGGTGGCGATTCCTTTCTCTCTCGGGGGCGGCCGCTAGTTTTGTGCGACCGGATTGTTAAGAACGAAAAATGTATATGAAAGTGTCACCCTGTCGATGTGCCTGGGCAGATCCGGGTCGATGTAAAACTTCAGCGGCATGTCCCGGGCTTCCTCGGCATCGAAGTGTTGCGATGTGAAGCAAAAGCACTCGGTTTTATGAAAATACTTGACGGCCTGGCCGGGTGCAATACTCGGTACGGCCTGTCCGACAAGATCCAGATGGGTCAGATTATGGGCATAGAACGTCGTCTCGTTCATCTCTCCGGGGTGCACCTGGATGCTTGCGGTCGCAGGGTGAAATTCCCAGGGTGCGTATTCGTTCAGAGAGGCGATAAATTCGACGGTAACGATCCGGTCGTCTGCCGGAGTTTGTACCTCGACGGCGGCCGGCGTTAATTCGAACTTGCCGCCAATACCGGTCAGATCACAGAAAACGTCATAGAGCGGGACAAGCAGAAAACCGAAGGCGAACATGCCGAGCGCCAAACCGATCAATTTAATGGTCAGGGTCTTGTGTTCGCTGGTTTTTGACGGCTTTGGGCTCATTTCAACTCAATTTCTCAGTGCTGTCATGACAATAAACAGGATGAAAAATCCGCACGCGACGAGTCCAAGCAGAAGTGCATTCATCCGGATCTTGCGCTGGAGCTTTTTATCTTCCGTCATTATCGACTGACCGTCTTGTTTTAATGGCGTGGTACGTAAACCGGCGGTTCCTCGAACGTATGGAGCGGCGCCGGCGAAGGCACGGTCCACTCGAGACCCTCGGGATTGTCCCAGACTTCTGCCGTCGCCTTTTCGCCACCTTTGACACATTTGTAAATAATGTAGACGAGCAGCAGTTGCGAGAAGCCGAAGCCGAAGGCACCGATGCTGGACATGGCATTGAAGTTCGTAAACTGCACCGCATAATCCGGTATACGTCGCGGCATACCCGCGAGGCCGACAAAATGCTGCGGGAAGAAGGTCACGTTGACGAAGATTGCGGTCAGCCAGAAGTGAATTTTGCCCAACCGTTCGTCATACATGTGGCCGGTCCACTTCGGCAGCCAGTAATAGCAGCCTGCAATGGCAGCGAACAATCCACCGGGAACCAGCACGTAGTGGAAATGGGCCACGATGAAATAGGTGTCGTGATACTGGAAGTCGAGCGGCGCCATCGCCATCATCAATCCCGAGAAGCCGCCGATCGTGAACAGGAACAGAAATGAAATCGCGAACAACATCGGCGTTTCGAAGGTCAGCGATCCCTTCCACATCGTAGCGGTCCAGTTAAAAATTTTCACTCCGGTCGGAATCGAAATCAGCATCGTCGATAGCATAAAAAACATCTGCCCTGCCAGCGGCATGCCGACCGTGAACATGTGGTGGGCCCAGACGATGAACGACAGGAATGCAATACTGGCCGTTGCGTAGACCATTGCGTCATGTCCGAACAGCGGCTTGCGGGCAAAGGTCGGGATGATCTGCGAGATAATACCGAACGCCGGCAGGATGATGATGTAGACTTCCGGATGTCCGAAGAACCAGAAAATATGCTGGAACAGCACCGGGTCGCCGCCGCCGGCGGCATCGAAGAAGCTGGTGCCGAAGAACTGGTCCATCAGCAGCATCGTGACTCCACCTGCCAGCACCGGCATGACGGCAAGCAGCAGGTATGCCGTTATCAGCCAGGTCCAGACGAACAGCGGCATCTGCAAGAGCGACATTGATGGCGTGCGCAGATTCAGGATCGTTACAATGATATTGATTGCAGCCATGATCGATGAGACGCCGAGCAGGTGGACGGCAAAGATTGCAAACGGAAAGGCGTCGCCGGTTTGCAGTACGAGCGGCGGATACAGCGTCCAGCCCGATGCAGGCGCACCGCCCGGCATGAACAGTGTCGAAACCAGCAGCAGCGCCGCAACCGGCAGCAGCCAGAAGGACCAGTTGTTCAGGCGCGGCAATGCCATGTCGGGCGCACCGATCATCATCGGAATCATCCAGTTGGCGAACCCGGCGAAGGCCGGCATGATCATGCCGAACACCATAACCAGCGCGTGCAGCGTCGTCATTTGATTGAAGAACTCGGGATTGACGAATTGCAATCCCGGCTGGAACAATTCGGCCCGGACCACGAGTATCATTGCACCGCCGACGAACAGCATGGTTAACGAGAAGATAAGATATAGAGTACCGATCTCTTTGTGGTTGGTTGTAAACAGCCAGCGCTTAATGCCGGTATGGGCCGGCTTGTGTTCGTGAGTGTCGTGAATGTCTGCTGCAGTAGCGCTCATCTGGGCTGCTCCATGTCTGATTTTATTTCCGGTGATTAATACGGGTTGAAGGGTCAGCCGGCATTGTCTGCTTTTTGCCCGGCCAGCCATGCCGAGTAGTCTTCTTTTGATACGACTTTAACGACGATTGGCATGAAGCCGTGGCCCCTGCCGCAAAGTTCCGCGCACTGGCCGCGGTACGTGCCAACTTCGTTGACCTTGAACCAGCCCTCGTTAATAAAGCCCGGGATCGCATCCTTTTTGATCGCAAACGCCGGCATCCACCACGAGTGAAGCACGTCGTTGGCCGTGATCAGGTAACGGATTTTCGTGTCGACCGGCAGGACGAGCGGATGGTCTACTTCGAGCAGGTAGTGATCGACGGTATTCGGGTCAATATTTGAATCCAGTTGGTAGGCTTCTTGACTCGTCTGAGCGAGCGTGCTGAAGAAACCGATATCCTCACCCATGTAATCGTAATGCCACTTCCACTGGTAACCGGTAATCTTGATAGTCATTTCGGTATTGCGCGTGTCTTCGATCTGTATCAGTGCCCGCGCAGCAGGTACGGCCATGCTGATCAGAATCAGAATTGGAATGACAGTCCAGATAAGTTCTGCGGTCGTGTTGTGCGACCATGTCGCTGCGACGACACCCCGTGATTTTCTGAACCGGATCATCGCGATGATCATCGCACTGAAAACTACCCCGCCGATGCCGACACAGATCCAGAACACAAACATGTGCAGGCTGTAGATAAGGGCGCTTATATCCGTCACACCTACGGGCAGGTTCATCGCCCAGCTGTCATTCAAGGCGGCATGAGCCGTCGATGCGGCAAACAACGAGCCTGAAACCAGCATCAAGAATTTTTTCATCAAGTCGCTCCGAACCCTGAGGTCTTATCCAAGCATCAAAAATAAAATCCGGCAACGCAAGCAAAGAGCATCGCATTGCACAACAACCAACTGAATCCGTTTATCGATCACGATAATGACGGTTCATGGCGTAATATCGTCAAATTAAATACAAAAAAACGGCTGATGGGAGAATCAGCGAACGATCGGGATCCAATTCGGATACCTTGGTTATTAAAAGCCCCTCCGAATCGTTCTTGTATAACCTCCATGTAAACCCGCTATAAGCGGGCTCGCGCATATTACTTGAAGCGATATGTGCATGCAATCGGAACTAACCGAAACGTCAGGACCGAATACATGGAAAAACAAATGCTTGAGAGATATTTAGCGTTTGCTGTGCTGGACTCTGTGAATGGAATCAACGGAGATCTCGACTTCGTTGCCTGCTCCTTTTTGACTCCCTGCCCAGGCGATGGCAAAGATAACCTGGAGAGTGACCGGCAATTTGCCGTCGGGTCCGCGTAACTGGTCGTAAGCGGCAGTCAGCCGCTCCCATGTGTGACGTCCGGTCAGCCCACGATTTCTGTCGCCGGTTGCATTCGTCGAGCCGGCATCGCGCAAGTCCTGCATCATCTGTGTGAGGCTGTCATACGTCACGGTCAGAGTCTGGTAGTCAAGAACCGGTTCGGTGAAACCGTTTGTGGTCAACAGGCTGCCGAGGTTCTGGAGGTCGAAAAAAGGTGCGATGTGTGTAAACGAATCTGCCGTTGCCCAGGCCCGACCGAGTTCAATGAAACTGGTTCGGCCGAACGTCGTCATTAACAGCAGGCCGCAATCGGATAATACTCGGCGGATCTCGGCCAGCGTTGCGGAGGGGTCCGGGCAGTGATGCAGCATCAGGTTCGAGACCGCCAGATCGATGCAGCCGTCGGCCAGCGGCAGGTTCGTGACATCTGCACAGACACTCAATTTCGACGCTTCTCCGGCCTCGAGCATTGCGCGGGAGCTGTCGATCGAGAGTAACCCGGCAGCGGGGAATCTGGATTTCAGAAAGGGTGCTGCACCACCGGTACCGGCACCAAGATCGGCGATCCAGACCGGTTTGGTGACGATACCAGGCAGACGTTCGAGCAGGCGTTCGCGGATTTCCCGGTGTAGAAAATCACGGGCATCAAAGCCGGCCGCGGCTCGATCGAACGCACGACGAATTCGAAATGTGTCGATCAAAGCTCCGGTTGCATGCCGAGCCGGCCGAGCAATTGCAGGTCCCTGCTTGTTTTCGGATTGCCCGTTGTCAGCAATTTTTCTCCATAGAAAATCGAGTTTGCACCGGCAAAGTAGCACAGTGCCTGCATTTCGTCGCTCATCTCGCTACGGCCGGCAGACAAGCGGACATGTGACTCCGGCATCAGGATTCGAGCGACGGCAATGATGCGCACGAAGTCCAGCGGATCGATGTCCAGCGGCTCGTCGTCGAGTGGTGTCCCGGCAACCTGAACAAGCTGGTTGATCGGCACGCTGCCCGGATGTTCGGGCAAAGTAGCGAGCGTATGCAGCATGTCGATCCAGTCGCTTCGGGTTTCACCCATGCCAATGATGCCGCCGCTGCAAACATTGAGTCCGGCATCACGCACGGACTTGAGCGTATCGAGACGATCCTGGTAAGACCGGGTCGAGACGACTTTTGGATAAAAGGATTCGGACGTATCCAGATTATGATTGTAGTAGTCGAGTCCGGCCGCCTTGAGCTGCTCCGCTTGCCCGGGCGTGAGCATGCCGAGTGTCGCACAGGTTTCCATGCCCAGCTCGTGTACAGCCGCAACCATTTCGGTAATCGCCGTCAATTGTTTGGGTTTCGGGCTGCGATATGCAGCGCCCATGCAAAAGCGAGTTGCGCCGTTGGCTTTCGCGAGCCTGGCTGCGTCTACCACATCCCGGAGTGGCAACAATTTTTCGGCTTCGACGGTCGTGTCGAAGCGCGCGCTCTGTGCGCAGTAGGCACAGTCTTCCGGGCAGCCACCGGTCTTGATACTCAGCAGTGTGCTGATCTGTACACGGTTGGGGTCGAAGTGATGACGATGTGTCGAATGTGCTGCAAACAGCAAATCGTGGAAAGGCAAAGCGAACAGATCGAAGACTTCTTCACGCGACCAGTCGGTTCGGACAGGGGCAGCACTCACGGGTTCAGGGGAAGACATATATCTTTCTATTTACAGCAGTTTTCAGGATTTAAAAGCAGGGGTTGCCGGGCGACAGTATGGAGATCATGCGACGACTGTCAACCTGTCATGCTGCGCCAAGTTGACCATTGGCTGGCCGGCTTATTGCCGCGGTCCTGCGTTTTTTGTGGCCTCGACGGTGGCGAGCAGGCCTGTTGCGAAGGTTGCTTTGCCGACCTGCCGTGGATTGCCAGCCCCTGCAGCCGCTGCGGTGCTCCGCTGCCGCAGGACCATCCGCTGGAGCATTGCGGTACTTGCCGCGTGCCGACCGGAGAGGGTTTGCGCCTGTTATCGGCACTAATTTATGAATATCCGGTCGACAGAATTATTGCCGGGGCCAAATTTCGCCAGCGGCTCGATTTTGCCGCTGCTCTGGGCGGATTACTTGGAGACTATCTGTGCGGTCCGTGTGGTTTGTCATCGGACGATGTGCCGGATGTCATCGTGCCAGTGCCGTTGCACCGACGCCGGTTGGCGGCCCGGGGTTTCAACCAGGCAGCCGAATTGGCCAGGCCGATTGCGGCGTGCCTGGGCCTGTCGCTGCGCGTCGATGTGTGTGCCAGGGTTCAGCATACGGTAGAACAGACGTCTCTGACCGGGCGTGCCCGGCGTTGCAATCTTGCCGGTGCATTTGTTGCACGATCAGAGCTGGCAGGACTACGCGTTGCAATTGTTGATGATGTGCTGACGACCGGCACGACGGCGCATGCCGTGGCTGGTGCAGTGATGGAGGCCGGAGCCCGTGCGACACAGATCTGGACCGTGGCCCGAACAGCCTGCTAGGTGGCGACTCTGAATGTGTAGTCGAGCAGGATGCCGATAAAAATCATCGCGCCGACATAATGATTGTTCATGAAAGCGCGGAAGCACGCATCGGGTTGTCGATGTCGGATCAAAAAGAACTGGTAAATAAAAAGCAGACCGGCAATCAGCGTGCCGCCAAAATACCATTCGCCGAGATGCGCATCGGCACCGATCAGCCAAAATGCGAGCATCAGGACGACCTGTAGCAGTGTGATGATGAACACGTCAGCGCCACTGAACAGGATAGCTGTGGATTTAATGCCGAGTTTCAGGTCATCTTCACGATCGACCATTGCGTATATCGTGTCGTAAATCACGGCCCATACGATGACGGCCAGCCAGATGAGCCAGCCGAGCCGTGGAATTTCGCCGGTCTGGGCGGCGAACACCATCGGAACGCCCCAGCCGAAGGCAGCACCGAGTATCAGTTGCGGGGCTGCGATGATACGTTTCATGAAGGGGTACATGATGGTCAGGATGGCCCCGATGACGGCGAGCGCCTGGGTCAGCGGATCAAGCGTCAGCACCAGGGCAATCGCGATCAGTCCGAGCGCGATAAACAGCACTATGGCTTCCGCGGGGCTGACCGTGCCGCTGACCAGCGGCCGGTTTTGCGTACGCAGTACTTTTCCGTCGTAGTTTCGATCTGCAAAATCGTTGATGATGCAGCCGGCCGAACGCATGATAATCACGCCAAGAACAAAGACGAGAAAAATGTGTGGATCGGGTCGACCCTTGCCGGCGATCCAGAGCCCCCAGAGCGTTGGCCATAAGAGCAGCCAGATACCGATCGGTTTATCCAGGCGCATCAACATGGCGTATTGCCGGGCCTGTTTGGCCAGTTCGGTCGTTAGCGAGCGGTTCGGATTCTGCGGACGAGTCGCCATTTGCCAAGAATAACAGCCTTTCAGACCCTGCCGAAACGACTACCTGTACCGATCCAGCGGTTGATTAGCGCGTTTACCGCATCCGGCGCAGTGTCCAGCAACTGTGTGGCGATTTTCTGTACAGTCGGGGCGAGATTCGCATCACGAATCAGATCTGCGACACGCAATTGCATCAGCCCGGTCTGGCGGGTGCCAAGCACTTCTCCGGGTCCGCGCAATTCAAGATCGTGTTGTGCAACTTCAAAACCGTCATTGGTCTTACGCAATACACCAATACGGCGTTTAGCCATCGCTGACAAGGGTGAACGGTATAGCAGCACGCAATGACTCGCGATGGCGCCACGCCCGATTCGCCCGCGCAACTGGTGTAATTGCGACAAGCCCAGGCGTTCTGAATTTTCGATGATCATCAGCGTTGCTTCCGGCACATCGACACCCACTTCAATCACTGTTGTCGCAACGAGAATTCGGGTTTTTCCGGTTGCAAATGCGTGCATAGCGCATTCTTTTTCCCTGGACTTCATGCGGCCGTGTACCAGGCCGACCGAAAGTTCCGGCAATGCTTCGACAAGCAGGGCGTGTGTTGATTCGGCGGCCTGTGATTCAATGACCTCGGAGTCCTCGATCAGCGGGCAGACCCAGTAGGCACGCTGGCCTGACTGGCATGCATCTCTGACGCGAGTGATGATTTCCACGCGGCGCGTTTCGGGCAATGCAACGGTCTGGATTGGCTGTCGGCCAGGCGGTAATTCGCGAATGACCGATGTATCCAGATCAGCATAAGCGGTCATGGCCAGTGTGCGCGGAATCGGCGTTGCTGTCATGACGAGTTGATGCGGCAGCGCTGCTGCCTGTCGACCCTTCTCCATCAGACTCAACCGCTGGTGAACACCGAAGCGGTGTTGTTCATCCACGATAACGAGTGCCAGGCTGTGATATTCGAGGCCCTCCTGAAACAGCGCATGAGTACCGATAATGATGGATGCATCGCCGTTGCCGATGGCTGTATACACTTGTTCACGGGCTGTCTTTTTTAATCCACCCGATAGCCATGCGACCGTAATGCCCAGTGGTGCCAGCCATTGGGCAAAGCTATCGCGATGTTGTTCACCGAGCAGTTCGGTTGGCGCCATGATGGCAACCTGGTGGCCTTCTTCGACTGCATTGAGGGCTGCTGCTGCTGCGACGACTGTTTTGCCACAACCTACGTCACCTTGTAGCAGTCGCATCATGGGATGTGCAGCGTTGAGGTCAGACTCGATATCTTTGAGGGCGGCTTGTTGATCACCGGTCAGTTCGAATGGCAATGAAGCCATAAAACGATCCCGCAAGGCGTGTTTGCCTGTCAGTGAAATGGCCGGCCTGGTCCGATTGAGTTCACGAATTTTGCGCAGACTCAGATGATGGGCCAGCATTTCTTCGAGTGCGAGACGTCGCTGACAGGCGTGCGTCCCGGCGGCAAGTGCGGCGAGATTAGTGTCTGGCGGAGGTCGATGCAGGTAGAGAATCGACGACCTGAGATCCTCCAGTTGGTATTCGGTTGCGAAATGTTCGGGTATCCAGTCGGCCACTTGCGGTAAAAAATGATCAATGGCCTGGTTAACGAGGTTTCGCAATCTCGGTTGTTGTAATCCTTCGGTTGTCGGATAAATGGGTGTCAGGCAGTTTTCCAGTTGTGGTTCAAGCCCTGTTCCGAGTATCTGGTATTCCGGGTGAATCATCTCCGGCCCGCCCGGGCCTTTACGGATTTCACCATAGCAACGCACACGGGAGCCTTGTTTGAGTCCGGCTTGTTGTGCGCGGGAAAAATAAAAAAAGCGCAGCGTTAATTGTCCTGTGCCGTCAATGATTCTGACGAGCAGTGTGCGCCTCCGTCGAAAGGCAATTTCTGTCAATGCGATTTCACCTTCGATGACGCCACGCAGTCCAGGAACGGCCGCTCCGAGCGGTGTCAGGCGGGTTCGATCTTCGTAACGCTGCGGCAGCATAAACAGCAAATCGGTCGGCTGTTCGATGTTCAGCCTCGTCAGACGCTCGGCCAGTGCGGGCCCGACACCGCGCAGGCTTTTGATATCATCGCTTGGCACCGACTATTCCATGTCTGGCTGTCAGACCGTCAGGATCGCGTCCGCTTCGACAGTTGCTCCTCGTGGTAACGATGCGACGCCCAGCGCTGCGCGAGCCGGATACGGTTGCTTGAAATACTCGGTCATGATGTCGTTGACACTCGCGAAATGTACAAGGTCTGTCAGATAGACGGTAATTTTTACGGCATTTTCGAGTGAGCCGCCTGCTTCTGCGGCGACCGCCCTGATGTTGTCGAACACCTGGCGAATCTGTTTTTGAACATCGTCAGCACCGACAAACTCACCGGTCTGTGGGTCGAGTGGAATCTGGCCGGATATAAATACCAGTTCACCGGATCGAATTGCCTGTGAATAGGTGCCGATTGCCGCGGGTGCAGCGTCGGTCTGAATTGCTGTTCTGTCCAATGTTAATCCCCTTATGTTTATGCACAAGTGCGGGTAATTTTTTTGACGACCGGCATCTGCCGGATTCTGCGAATTACGTTGGCGAGATGAATGCGATCGCGCACGAGTATCAGGAAAGTGAGAATGGCATAATCTTCTTCCTGCCGATCATCGATCGCAACCTGTTCTATATTCGAACCGGTGTCCGCGATTGTTGCCGCAATCTCGGCCAGTACACCGGGCTTGTTCAGTATTTCTGTCACGATTTCGGCAGAGAATTCCCGATCGATATTTTCTTCCCAATTAACAGCTATCCATTTATCGGGCTGCTTGCGAAATTCACTGAGGTTTCCGCACACGGTACGATGCACAACAATACCGCGGCCGGCACTCAGGTAGCCCATGATCGTGTCACCGGGTATCGGGTGACAGCAACGAGCATAGCTTATGATGAGATTTTCTGTGCCGGCAATCGTGATGGGAGAACTGACCGCTGTGCCAGTGCTGTCGGCCGATGAACCTTCCAGCAGAAGCTTCGCAACGAGCGTTGCAAGGCGCTCGCCCAGGCCAATCTCTTCCAATAGGTCATTAGTGTTGTCAATGCCGAGCTCGTCGAGGACTGACTTCATGTGTCTAAGAAGC
>CAYNMF010000005.1:0-48944 GCA_964398325.1 uncultured Chromatiaceae bacterium
TTGGTATCGGCAAAGTCCGGATTATCTACATATTTCAGCGCCGGCAAGTTCACGCCCTCGGGCCGATAACCGCGCACGACCGTAATATTCTTGATCCCCGATGCGTTATATGCGGCAACGATATGTCCAAGCAGTGGCTGGCCTCGCACCTCAACCATTGTTTTAGGCCGCTCATCCGTCAGCGTACCGAGCGCGCTGCCGCGGGATGCAGCCAGGATAATCGCCTTTGCCGGCATGTCCTTCGGCAGGTAACGTTCCTCGGCATCCTGCAACTCCGATGCACCCTGCAGACGGAAGATTTCCTTGACCGGCGCGATCCGGTCTTCGACCGAGCGCAGGTTCTGTTCGCGTGCGAGCGTCTCGGCACACGCCTGCATAGTTATAATCGCGGCGCGCAACATGTGATTGGCCCAGATCGCGATTGAAAAACCGGCCTCGCGCAGCACCTCTGTCGGTGTCGCGTAATACTTCGTCGGCACAATAATAACCGGCGAACGATCGGCCCATTCGCGTTTAAATGCGAGCACTTCGGTCGGCCCAGTCAGCGCACTGTGAATCAGGATACCGTCCGAACCGGCCGCGTGGTAGGCCTCTGCGCGTTTCAATGCCTCGCCCAGACCCCAGCCGGCAATAAAAGCTTCGATACGGGTAATGATGGTGAATTCATCGTCTGCCTGCGCATCCTTGCCGGCCTTGATACGACTGCAGAATTCGTCGATCCCGGCCAGTTGCTGCCTGTTGCCGTCAATAAAACTATTGGTCTTCGGATACAGCTTGTCCTCGATACATACCGCAGCGATGCCGCGCTGTTCGAGTTTGCGCACGAGACGGCGGACATTATTGAAATTTCCGTAACCGGTGTCTCCGTCGAGCAGGATCGGAATGCGCGTCGCGTCAGCCATGAACTCAAGCATCTCGAGTACCTGTGTCCAGCTCGCCTCATTGCTGTCGCGCACGCCATATTGCGCCGACATGCACAGGCCACCGGCCCACAGACCCTTAAAACCGGCTTCCTCGCCAATTTTTGCCGTAATGCCATTGTGCGCCTCGAGCAGGAACTCCAGATCGTCACTACCGAGCAGACGGCGAAACTGAGTGGTTTTTTTCAGCAGCGAAGACCGGCCAATCTCTTGTGTTGTATTCATGGACCCATCGTAGCTCAGGTCGGGTTATTCTTCAGAATACTGATCGCCTTCAGCCAGCAATGCATCCGTGCCAATGACCGCGTTCAGCGCCTTGAAATCAAACATACGATCCATGATACCGGTCGTCGTACCATCACGACGAAGTGCAGCCAGATATTCAGCACCGGCTCGGCTGATCATGCGCAGCATTGCACCGGGGAAGATCACGATCTTGAAACCGATTGCCGCCAATTCATCAGCGCTGTGCAGCGGTGTTTTTCCGCCTTCGACCATATTGGCGAGCAGCGGGATACGGTCGCCGAAGGTCTGCCCGACAACAGCCAATTGTGCGTCATCGAGCGGCGATTCAATGAACAATACATCTGCGCCGGCCTCGACATAAGCATGACCTCGCTCCAGGGCCTGGTCGAGTCCAGCCACTGTGATCGCGTCGGTGCGAGCCACGATGACCGTATCATCATCATGACGGGCATCCTGCGCTGCCCTGATTTTGCCGCACATCTCGCCGACTGACACGAGCGTCTTACCATCGAGGTGGCCACAGCGTTTGGGCAGCGTCTGGTCCTCAAGCTGGATGCCCGATGCACCCATGCGCTCGAACAAGCGGACGGTACGCTGTACATTCAGCGCATTACCAAAGCCGGTATCTGCATCAACAATTATTGGAATATCAATGCGTTCTCGAATATTACTAATAACATTTGCAACTTCTGTCATTGTCGTCAAGCCGATGTCCGGACGCCCGAGACGCGTAAACGCGATACTCGCCCCACTCAGGTACGCGCAGCCGAACCCGGCCTGTTCTATCAACAATGCGGTCAACCCGTCGTAACAACCGGGCGCGACAATCGGTCCCGATGCGGCCATCTGCTCTCTGAGCATTCGGGCATGTGACATCAGGATGCTCCTTTTGAAGAAATTCGCTGCTTGAGATATGGCATGAGTCCACCGGCACTGACCATGGCCAGCAGATGTTCGGGCAAACCATCGACAGTATAGGCTTTGGACTGCGTGCGATTTTCGATGCCTCCGGTCATCGGATCGATCACCAGATCATCCCCTGCGGCAATCTCATCGGCCAGTGGAAAGATCAGCGTCGGGATGCCGAAATTCAGTGCGTTGCGGTAAAAAATCCGGCCATAGGACACGGCCAGGATTGCCCCGATTCCCAGATGCTGAAGTGCCATCGGTGCTTGTTCACGGGCCGACCCGATACCGAAGTTCCGGCCTGCCACGATAATATCGCCCCGCACAACCCGGGTTGCAAATACAGGGTCGATTGCTTCCATGCAATGCGTCGCCATGACCTCCATCGGCATTTTGAAATACAGTCCCGGCGCCATGACATCGGTATTGACGCTGTCACCGAATCTCCAGGCTTGGCCGCAAACCTTATTCATCACAAGCGGATCGGCGACTGAACAGGAACAGTGCCCGCCCCTTTGTGAAGAAACTCACGCGGGTCGGTAATCCGTCCAGCGACGGCCGATGCCGCCACCGTGTAAGGAGAACCTAGATAAACCGATGCCGAATTGGCGCCCATCCGCCCTTTGAAATTACGATTGGTCGATGAAATACAAACCTCGTCCTCAGCCAGGATGCCGGCGCCGAGCGCTGCACACGCACCACAACCGGTCGGCAGCATATATGCGCCGGCATCGACCAGCGTCTGCATAGTGCCCTCGGCGGTCGCATCGCAAATAACCTGCCGGGACGCCGGGGCAACCATCAGACGCGTGCCGTATGCAACTTTTCGCCCGGCCAGCACTTCGGCGGCACTGCGCAGGTCCGTCAACTTTGCGCCGACACATGCGCCGATGTAAGCCTGATCGATATGTACGTGCGTATACCCCTCTGCCGGGCCGGAATTCGCCGGCGAATGAGGGGCAGCAACCTGGGGTGTGAGTGTGGCCGCATCGAAGTCATGCGTGGCGGCGTAATCGGCGTCCGTATCGCTGCGCCAGTCCAGTGCATCGGCCACCGGCTTCTGCCCACCGGCTCGAATTGCCTCCAGTGTCTTGTCATCGGGTTCGATAATGCCGGTTTCCGCACCCATCTCGGCCGCCATATTCGTCAGGGTCGCGCGCTCGTTCATCGACATCGCTGCAACCGTTTCGCCGCCGAACTCGATGACTTTGAATGCGTTATCGATACCGAGTTCGCGGCACAACGTCAGCATGATGTCTTTGGCCGCGACACCGGGACTGAATGCGCCGGTCCAGTTTATGCGCACGGTTTCGGGTACCTGCAACCAGATTTCACCGGTCACGACAACGCCGGTCATTTCGATCGCGCCAAAACCGGCCATATAGCATCCGAATGCACCGCCGTTACTCGAGTGCGAATCGCCGCCGCAGGCAAACATGCCGGGCTGCAAAAAGCCGTTTTCGGCCAGCACGACATGGCCTATACCCTGCATGTCGAAGAAGTGCGGAATTTTAAATACCCGCACAAAGTCACGCGTCAGTTTCAGGATCGCAGCCGATTCTGCATCGACAGCCGGGGTGAAGTGATCGGTTACGACGACGATCTTGTCCGGATCCCGGACGCCGGTGCCGAGTTCTTTGAGGCGCGGCCAGATACGCCGCGGACCGCCCGAATCCAGCAGCAATGCAAGATCAACCTGGCACGTGACGATTTCGCCGGGCGTGATCGAATCACGTCCCGCCGCTTTTGCAATTATTTTTTGCGCGATGCTGTAACCCATGATAATTCTGTCTGCAGACAACCTTACACAACCTGTTCGGCCTGACTGGTGTTGCCCGGCACAATATCAAGAGCAACCTGCAAACCACACACGTAGCCGGGCTAGTTGAGCACCTGCATCAACCAAGAATATCCTTCATCTTCTCGGCGATCCTGGCCACTTTCTCCGGGTCGGCCTGGCTGACCTCGGCATAGTCATCGAACCTCTCCGGCACCTTGATCAGTGCATCGAAGCCGATCTGTTCGGACATGACGCCGAACCCATGAGGACCTTTCGGCGCTGACGGATCCAGGATCATGGCCTGCGCCGACTGGTTGATGATGGTGTCGCTGTATGGCTGAACGCGTGTCTGAATCGCCCATTCGACCGAGGTCAGGTCATACGGATCAACATCCGGTCCGACGACAATAACGATTTTCGCGACGCGTCCCCAACGACCTTGTGCGCCCCAGACGGCATGCAGGACAAACTTGCCGAAATACGGGTGAGGTTTCTGCGCACCATCGACGGACAACTGCACGACATAGGTCATGTTAGGTGTTACGACGACATCCTTGACCTCCGGTATCTTGCGCTGCAGGTCGGCCAGCACCTCACCTTCGACCGGCATCAGTGCGATGTAGTTGTGATCGAACGGCGGCATCATTTCCATCGTCACATACCAATACGGATTCCGGCGATGGGTGATGCAGTTGACATCCACGACCGGGAAAACCTGATGCTTGTCGTAATAACCGACCGAGTTGGAATGCCAGCCGATGATGTCGTCATTGTGATCTGGCGGAATCACCGCTTCGATTACATACTCGGCCGTAGCCGGCACTTCCAGATCAACGGTCTTGCACTTGACCAGCTCGACCGGTTCGCCACGCAGGCCGCCGGCGAAAGCAAACTCATCCTGCCCGAATGGAACGGCCGTGCATGCCGCCAGATGAATTGCCGGATCACAGATATTCGCAATCGCAATTTCCAGCGGCTTGCCCATGCGTCTTGCCTTGGCAAGATGCAAACCGATATGACTCATGGGCGGATTCCAGAAGGCGAAGATTGACAGCTTCTTCTTCTGCCGTTCCTCATCGTATGACCCGCCTTCAGGGTGCTCGCATTGCCAGAACTGCGTCAGCCGATACCAACCAACATTTCGTTCACCTGTTTCCGGGTCTTTGCTGACGACAACACCGCCGCAGATATAGGAGGCCCCTTCCCGGCCGAACCAGACAGCCGGCAACTGCTTGTCCAGTGAAATATCTTCTGCGGCAATGATGACTTCCTGGCATGGCACATCACCGCCGATGACCACCGGATCCTGCCAGCATGCCGGGTCAGCCAGCACATCGGCGTGTTTCTTCTTGGCCTCAAGCGGATCATCCGTACCAATCGTCATTGCCGTCCGCTCACGGGTACCGAACGGATTAAAAATTATCGGGATATCAGGTGTGTTGTAACCAATAAGATTCTTCAGAATAAGCGCCGGACCATCAATCTCGGCAAGATGCCGCATCAACTCCTGCAACTCATTATCACCACGCGACACCTTCAGCGGAATGTCGACTTGTTTGAGCTGGCCGCGCTCTTCCAGCGCAGTCAAAAACTCGCGCATATCCCTGAAAGCCATGAATCTCTCTCCCGTATTTGCTGCTGGATTATCTAAGCCCAATCCGAGTGGAAGCAAAAGATAGCACACAGGAAAAATCGCGGTTGCGCCGGTCGTGAGATTCATCGGGGCATCCGCCTGTTGCACAGGGTGCACGAATCAAAAATCAAACTGACACCGCGGCGCGGTTGGAAGCTGAAGGCAGACTTTATTATAAAGTGGACCGGTATAATCTGTCGCCGCAAGACGCGTCGCCAGAGTACTGATGCAAGAACAATACAACACGGGAATCAACCATGTCTGATCAAGAACGGAAAGTCGCCATAGTTACCGGCTCGGCCACAGGCGTTGGCGCTGCCACCGCCATCCTGTTGGCTGAAAAGGGTTGCAACGTCGTCATCAATTACACTCGCAGCAAGGACGAGGCCGAGAAAACAGCCGCGGACAGCCGGAAGAAAGGCGTCAAAGCAATTACCGTACAGGCGGACGTATCAGAAGATGCCGATTGCCGACGCATGGCACAGGCCGCGGTTGATGAATGGGGCCGGATCGATTACCTGGTCAACAATGCCGCGCGTACGAAGTTCAACCCCTACCCGCAGCTCGATGGCATCGACAAGGAAGACTTCCTGAATATTTATGCCGTCAACGTCGTCGGCGCATACCAGATGATCCGTGCAGTCGAACCGCATATACGAAAAACAGGCGGTGCGATCGTCAACGATTCGTCGATCGGTGGCGTAACCGGAATCGCATCGTCGATCCCGTATGCGGCATCGAAGGCCGCACTGAACCTGATGACCAAATCACTCGCCCATGTACTGGCGCCGGAGATCCGGATTAACACGGTTGTACCCGGCATGATCCAGACGCGCTGGCTGCAGGGAAACATGAGCGATGAGGCCTATGAACAGTTAATCAGCTCGACAGCCGAATCCCTGCCGCTCAGGGAAGTCGCCCACGCAGAAGACATCGCCGAAACACTCGTATTTTTCCTGATCGGCGCAGGGTCCCGACTCGTCACCGGCGAGACGCTGATCGCCGATAGCGGAATTCATTTGGGACCGTTTCCGCCTTATGCAAGTGGTAAGGCAGAATAAATCAAACTCAATTCATGCACCGATTGTATTAGGCAGGTGTCACCTTGATAGAGTAGTTTTATCGTCAAGTTATCAAAATAAGAATGCGAATTGATATGATTTTTATACGATCCCTGATAGTTCTTATTACTGCCGTCGTAATTCTTGGCCCATCGGGAAACGTTCTGGCTCAGACCGAAGCCGATACCATCGCCGCAGTTCGTGCCCAGATAGGCGCAAACCGGATGGCGCTGGTCGCGGAGAACCTGGGATTGGCCAAAGAAGAGGCTGACAGTTTCTGGCCTTTGTATCGGGAATTTCATAACGAGCGAGACAAGCTAATCGATCAACGTGTGACTCTGCTCCGAAATTTCCGGGACAATTTTGACAACTTGACTGACGAACAGTCCAGGCAGCTCATTGATGACTATCTGGGTCTTCAGGAAAGCCTGCTGAAACTCAGAAAAATAATACGTTAAAAATTTCAGAAAAATACTGACTGACAAACGTACGCTGCGTTACTTCCAGATCGAAAACAAGATGGATGCGATTATTGATTCTGAATTGACTCAAGTGGTTCCGCTGGCCGAGTAATCACACCTGGAGCTGCTCCTGCCGTGCGTCGACTGGCGCAAAGAATTCAGCGGTTCTTCAATCGTCGGATCAGCGGTTCGGCGGCATCTTGCCGGTTGGTGCGTTGATATAAATTTATCAGCGTAGCAAGTAATGCGGAATCGTCACCAAAATATGCAAGCGCGCCATTCAGATAATTGATGGCCGCTTCGGTCTCGCCCTGCGCATCCATTAGTAATGCATAGGCCAGAGCCATCCGAGGCTCGGCATCCTGCGAAGCCGCGGCCTGATGCAATTCCTCCCGAGCCTCGACCATACGACCCTGACGAACCAGGGATAAACCGAGTGAATAATGTAGCGCGGGTTGTTTCGGCAACAATTTGATCGCTTTTCTGAGCAATGCTTCACTGTCCGTCTCTTTTCCTTGCTCTTTATACAAATCCGCAAGGTTCACATAGGCCGGCACAAAGAAAGAGTTTATATCCAGTGCAGTTTTATAGGCACGCTCCGATTGATCCGGATGTCTGAGCTTGCGCTGCAAATTACCGATGTTGACATGCGCTTCCGCCCGCTCGTTGCTGACGAGCTCTGCTTCAATAGATTCATCGAGCACTGACTGGAGAGTGTTCTGTGCATGCACGGGTAACAGCTCCAGGGCAACTGGCGCCAGCGCATTGGCCGCCGCAACCCTGACAGCCTTTACAGGATCATCGAGTAACGGGGATGCAAATCGAGCAACAATCGGTGCTGGCGCACCTTCTAATTCGCGTGCGACGGCCCAGCGTATCAAGGTCTCATTGCTATCAACCTGACTGGCAAGTTTTTCAATGAGTGCGGCATCACCATAGTACGGCGCCTGGATGATGACCGAGGCACGAATAATTGCAGGTACGGTTTGATCGACACCCATCTCAGCAATCAATGCCCGCGAACCGGATTGCGCGCTCATTATGGTCGCAAATTTCTTTTGCCAGTGGTTTTCGTCCGGCAACTTGTCTTTAGCCCTCAATACTTCAGCGGCCCACTCCGGACTTTTATCGTCATGACAGTTTGAGCACGCATTGGGTGTACCGAATTTAATACTGAGATCCGGACGCGGAATGCGGAAACTGTGATCATGCCTTGAGTCGACCTGCATATAGGTCACAGGTGGCATATGGCACTCGATGCAATTTGCACCATCGGACTGTGTCGAATGCAAGTGATGCCCGGTTGTAGCAAATTTCTCAGCTGCATGGCATTGCAAACACATCCGGGATCCGGGTGCCCGAAGATTCAGGCCATGTGGTTCGTGACAATCACTGCATGTCACGCCATGCTGAAACATTCGACTTTGCATAAATGATCCATAGACATACACCTCGTCCCGGATCTGCCCATCAACATGATAAAGCTGCGGATTGATCAAAGCCGGTCGAAATCCGTCCAGCAAATTTTCACCGGGTAATGGCCGACTCTCGATCTGGCTGCGCCGGGAATGACAGGCGGCACATGTATTGATTTCCACTTGTGTCATGCGGGGGCGACTGCGTCGACTGTTACCGCTGTCTGAATTCAGAATCCAGCTTATTCCATCTCGTTCGTCAAATTGAGCAGCAAAACCTTTTTTGTCGTCGCCGGTATCTGCACGGCCCCTTTCATCAGAGCCGGCCCACTGGACATGTCTTGAGCCCGGGCCATGACAGGCCTCGCAGGCCACATTGATCTCGGCCCAACTCGTATCGAAAACCCTGGTTTCAATATCAAAGTTTTTCTGCAATCCCGTGGAATGGCAAAAGGCACACATCGAATCCCAGTTCTGACTCAGACGTGTCCAATGCAGGACATCTTTATGGTCTATAAATTCATCGCCGTAGACATGGAACCATCGCTGGCCACCCTCATCCGCCGGGCGACTGTCCCATGATGCCCCCAATGTCTGAATTCTGCCTCCGGGCAGTTCCAGCAAGTACTGCTGTAAAGGCTCGACACCGAATGTATATCGAACCGGAAACTCTTCGAGTTGCCCGTCCTGGCCGTCTGTTTCGACAAAATACTTGCTGGCACGCCAAAAAAATGGCTGGCAACACCGTTATGAGAAAATTCTCTATCGTCGAACGCGCCGAGAACTGATGTTTCATTGGCTGGCTGCATGGCCAGTTCATGATCCGAACCGCGCCACAATTCAGTCTGTTTTTGATGGCATTCGGCACAGACGGCCGCACCGACATAGGTCGGCTCCGACTGCGAAACTGTACCCTGCTCCTGCCCAGCGTTATCGTCACAGCCCGACAAACCAGCGGAACAAAATATGACAAAAATAATCAGTGACAATAATCTGATTCGATTCATGATGACTATCGTGTGCGTAAACAAGGACATGTCAAACCAGGCCACCTCTGTCAGGTATATAATTCCTGTAAATTGACTTCGCGCATTGTTGCAGGCACGGCCTGAATTGGCTACCGTTTGGTAATCGATGGCAGCATGCGCACTGTTGTTAAGTTTCTTCAGGACAAGCCTATGACAACTCGACACACGCCAGAGGTGGGCCTTGTCATGGAGGCTTCGCCCGGTTATACGGCTCAGCTGGCCAAAGAAGTCGAAGCCATGGGTTTTGATTACCTCTTGTGCCCCGACACACAAAACCTCGCGCCGGATCCGTACGGTCAGCTTTCCCTGTCGGCCACCGCAACCAAATCATTGTATCTGGGCACCGGCGTCACCAATCCTGTAACCCGCGATGCCGCCGTAACGGCGACAGCGCTCATGACCCTGCAACAGGAATCCTGTGGGCGCGCTATATGTGTCATCGGCCGCGGTGATTCATCCGCAGCCCACATCGGCATAAGGAATGCGACGACGACACAATTGCGGTCCTGCGCCGAACAAATCAAGGCCTATATGGCCGGCAAGACAATTGATCGCAATGGTGTCAAATCGGGTTTGCGCTGGCTGAAGGGTCAGGACATCCCACCGGCACCCGTAGATATCGCCTGCACGGGGCCAAAAACTATTCAGATGGCCGTTGAGGTCGGTGATCGCATCAGCTTTGCAGTTGGCAGCGCTCCCGAGCGCATCGAGTGGGCCATCAAGACAGCCACCGATCATCTGCTTAAAATCGGACGCGATCGATCGACTATCAGTATCGGTGCCTTCGTCAACCTGGTTTGCGACAAGGAAGAACAACGTGCGATCGACCTTGGTCGCATGATTGCCGGCATGGTCGCGCATTTCGCGGGGATAAAAAATGCGCCGGTCGATCATCTGCCGCCACAACTCAAGGATCTGGCGATTCATATGCAGAATCAGTATGACATGGACCATCATGCACAAGAGGAAGCTCAACACGCAACCGAGGTTACAGATGCCTTCGTCGACTGGTTCTCGATCTGCGGCACGCCGGAGAAATGCCGGACACGGCTTCACAGCATCGTCGATCAGGGGCTAGATCATATTTACCTGCTGGGTGGATCGCCTGTCGCTCACCCGCACGGGGAACGCCAGGCCGGCATGATCAGGCAAACACAATTATTTGCGGACGAAGTGCTGCCCGATTTTCGACACAGCACTGACGACTGATTAGCATGCCCTGGAAAGTGAACTTTCATCGCTACCCATAAGTACGCACTTTCCGTTCACAGCACCGGGGTTATTGCACTTGCAAAACAATCTTTCCGACCGCGTGCAATGTTTCACTGCGCTCGTGCGCCTTGCTGACATCATCAAGGGAGAAAATGCTGTCAATGACAGGCTTGAGCACGCCGTCATGGACCCAGCCGGCGAGAATATCGAGATCGGCTGTACTTGGCGTCCAGGCAACGAAATAGCCTTTGCCGGCAACACGCTCAGTCTGACCGGGCAGAAAAAAGTCGATATCCGGCTTTGGTACTAACGTCATATAGACGCCCTCATCGACAAGATGAGTTTTTGCTACAGAATAGTCCTGTGAACCGATGGCGTCATAGATGACGTCATAGAGTTTGTTCTCCTGAAAAATGTCTTCACAGGTGTAATCGATAACGCGATCAGCGCCCAGCTCACGAACCAGATCGGCATTACGGCCCGAACAAACAGCTGTAACATGGGCGCCAATAAATTTGGCCACCTGTATCGCCATAATTCCGACACCGCCGGATGCACCAATGATCAGCAATTTGCCACCGTCTTTTAATTGACCGCAATCACGCAGGCCGATCAAAGCCGTTAAGCCGGCAAGTGGCATGGACCCGGCCTCAAGGTAGCTGAGTTCGGCAGGCTTGCGGCCAACCGTTTCAGGATTCAGCGCAACATATTCTGCATAGCATTTTCCCGGCCCGTTATCGGATCTGGCCCAAACCTCATCACCTTTTTCGAACTTCGTCACAGCCTTGCCCGTTTCGACAACAACGCCGGAGACATCAAGACCCAGCACCATCGGAAACTCTTCACCATACCGCGCACTCATCATGCCCTCGCGGATTTTCCAGTCAATCGGGTTGATGCCTGCGCCATGGACTTCAACCAGGATTTCGGCAGGCCCGATTACCGGCATGGATAAATCACGAACATGAAGATTATCCGCGGAACCGAATGCGTCAATAACTGCTGCTTTCATCTACTCACCTGGATCTTCTGTTTTTATTCAACAGATCATTCCTGCTCGCAGTCGACCTCCAGCTTATAACCAAACCATTTGCTGTTATCGATCAGACGGATCCAGCGTGGTTTAAGCCGATACATATTGGCAGCCTTCAGTCGCTGCGCGATTGTTTCTTCATCCCGACCTTGCGGCGACTCGAACAGGGCCTTGACATCGGAAAATTTCTGCAGGTAATAACGCAATGCATTCATGCGCCCCAGCCCGTCGACAGTCTCGGCAAAGCCGGCAACTTGCAGGCCTTTCACCCCGGACCATTCCGAGCAGTCAACATTGATGGTTGCAACAACATCGGCACCGTCTCCGATATCGCGGGCGTGATGCGTTCTGTAATCTGAAACAAAAAACAGATTCAAATCACTGTCACTGGCAAAGAACAGGCTTGCGGCCCACGGTTTTCCATCACGGCAGGTTGCCAGCGTGATTGTATAGTGTGCCTCCAGCATTTGCCGGATCATTGAACGCTCTTCTTCTGTCATTATTCACCGTTATTCAACTGCCGCCGATTCGCACCTTGCCAGCGCCTGACCAGACCGCTGTCTATATCGAACAGGTCGAGCAACCGGCCAACAGTTTGATTGATAATGTCATCGACACTCTGCGGATTATTATAAAAAGCGGGCATCGGCGGAACGAGTATCGCGCCCATCTTTGCCGCCTCGTGCATGAGATGACAATGCCCGACATGCAACGGCGTTTCTCGCGGTACAAGTGCGAGCCGGCGCCGCTCTTTAAGCACGACATCTGCCGCACGAACAAGCAATGAATCCGAATAGGAATTGACGACCCCGGACAATGTCTTCATCGAACATGGCACGAGTAACATGCCGTCGGTCTGATAAGAACCACTCGAGATCGTGGCGGCAAGATTCTGATCGCTATACACGACATCCGCCAATGCCTCGACATCCTTGATTTGCCACTCGGTCTCGAGTGCGATATTGAGTTTACCACCGTTGCTGATAACCAGATGTGACTCGACATCCGGTAACGCCTTTAGGATTTCGAGTAATCGAATCCCATAAATAACGCCACTGGCCCCGGAAATCCCGACGATTAAACGCATGCCTGGTCAACCTTTGAAAATATCAGTAAGCCCTGAGCATAATACGAGCGTACCGCGACCGACACCAGCGCCCGGTGATCATCGCTCCGACCAGCGGCGGGCAGGCTTTATATGAACGCACTGCTTGTGCCGAGCGGATCGCACGATTCCCGGTGTGTGGTGCAATCTGCCGGGCGACTGAGCGGAATAAAAAAATACGACCCTTGAACAGGTCAGCGTATTTGCAGAATTACAACGAACTCACCTCACACGTCAGGATGAGTTGCGACGATCACGCTCCTCAAGGCGTTTTTGTGTATGCCTGTCGAGTTCAAAATTTCCATAGGCAGAAAATGAATCGCCACGGCGATCATATCCCGCCCTGCGGTCATCTTGAGGGCGCAGCATACAACGGCATTCGGCACGGTCGCAGTCCGGTAATGGAAAATGCGGTGCTTTATCCGCCAAATATCGATGATCCGCAATTGCCTTGACCGCATCGCACGGATTATTGTCGATTTGAATCGTGCAGCCGTAATAATGCTGCTCATGCCGGCGCGGCTGGTTGCGCGTAACCTTGACTGGACCGGATTTTTTCTGTCCTGCCTGCTCCTCGATAATTTCACTAACCATAGTGCGCCGCCCAAGCAACCAGGCAACACCGATGCCGGCCGGAAAACCGATCAATAACCACCACCAGCTAAGCATAACTGCAGCCCCCCCGGTCACTTTGCCTGACGCACCACCATGACAGAAAATCCCAAAAAGCAGGCATAATCCACCTGCGCTGCGCCGCAGCCTGTCTTTAAAAGGCTTCTCATTTACGCAGCATGACTGTTTTTGAACAGCAATAAGTGGATATGTGTCTCAATATCAGGTTCTGATTAGCGCAACAGGCTGGCAACACAGGGGGGGCAGACTCGCTCACTCTTCAAAAAACGTACTGAGCTTGGACGAATATCTCATCCTCATCGTTACCCTTGATGCCGTTCATATCCGAATTCTGACGGAAGGCCGCCTGCAGCTTGATGTCATGCTCGTACACATACCAGTTCACACCAAATGATGCGCGGGTCCACTCAGTACCATAATTGTCCGCATCCAGAAACTGATAACCCGCAACCAGTTCAAGAGTTGACGGCATCACCATGTAACCGCCTTCTATAGCCCAACTCTCCAGATCGGTCGAACCATTCTTATAGATACCACCGGTGAAGCTACCGTCTACTGTATCTGCGTTTATATAGTTATACTGGGCATCAACGGAGGCACCTGCTGCACGGAAGGCTGCGCTGATTTCGAAACCGGTCACTTCGTCAACATCGGCCTTACTGGTACTCGATGAGAAACATTTTAGCGAAACATCAGAATAACAATTATTGTCGTCATCATTGGCCCAATAGTATGTCGCCAGACCGATAGTTGCTTTGGTTTCACCCTTAAAGTCACCCTGTGACATTTTAAGGATACCTAAAGGGTGATAATCTACACGTGCCGAGGTAATCCAGCCTTCGTTGAAGTCACTATTCCTGTTAACAGGTGAATCAAAATCTAGTTTTTTGACATCCGGATCTATATCGGCCTGTGCGAATGTGGCGCCCCAAGTCAGGCTCTTCTCATTACTACCCTGCAGGTGCAGCCCCAGACTACGATCCGGATTGCCATAATTGTGGTCACCAACAAAGGTGCGCTCAACCAGCTGTTGCTTCTTGGAAGATGTCAAAAACTCTCGTGAGAACTGGGTTTTCACATTACCCAGTAAAATTTTCACACCATCGAAACCCTTGTATTCCATATAAGCATCTTTAACTGCCACTTCGTTACCATTGTCAGCTTTGCCGAAATCAAACTGGAACTTACCTTTCCAGTCCTTGTGGATACTGCCTTCGATATAAGGACGAAACCGTCGTAGGAACAGTTTATCAGTGGTATCTCCCGCATCCGGATCTTGCTGATGATACTGCATCTGGATGCGTCCGCCCATCTTGACGTATTTTTCAGCATCCTTATAAACCGTAATACCTGCAGCCTGAGCCGAAAAACCTGCCAATAACAGGCTAAACACGAAGAAAAATAGGATCCCTTTCATAGCTTGAATACTCCACCTTGAAAAATATATTTAAAAGAAACTGTCTTCACAGCTTGAATTCCAAGCAGCATGATTAACTACTTTGAACAGCAGTGTGCCGCAGGATCGTTACAGAATTGTTACGTTGTCGTAATAAACTTTTTTGATTTATCCAAATCGACCCGTCACATAATCTTCCGTCAGACGATGACTGGGATTAGTGAATATTTTGTCTGTCGCATCTACTTCAATCAATTTACCAAGGTGAAAATAAGCGGTACGTTTGGATACGCGTGCGGCCTGATGCATTGAATGGGTCACTATTGCGATGGCATAGTTATGCGATAATTCCTCGATCAAATCTTCTACCTTTGCTGTGGCAATCGGATCCAGAGCCGAACAGGGTTCGTCCATCAGAATGACTTCCGGGTTTACGGCTATGGTTCTGGCAATACACAAACGCTGCTGCTGGCCACCCGACAAACTGGTCCCGCGATCGTCGAGCCGACCCTTTACTTCATCCAGCAAACCCGCTCGTTCAAGGCTGCCGTAAACGATATCATCCATTTCCGCCCGGCTTGCCGCCAGCCCGTGAATCCTCGGCCCATAAGCAACATTCTCATAAATCGATTTCGGAAAAGGGTTTGGTTTCTGAAATACCATGCCAACCCTGGCACGCAATAACACCACGTCGGCATCTTTGGCGTAAATATTCTCGCCATCCAGACTAAATTCACCTGTTACCCGGGCCGATTCAATCGTGTCATTCATGCGATTCAGGCAGCGCAAAAAAGTGGACTTGCCGCAACCTGATGGACCGATCAACGCGACGACCTCGCCTCGCCCGATGTCAAGATCAATACTTTTCAGCGCTTGACTCTCACCATAATAGACATTGCAATGACGAACCGTAAAAATAGGGTCAACTGCAGTGATATCACCGATCGTTTCCTCGCCGACACCCTGCTGAATATCGAGGGACACCGATTTGCCTTTTTTTTCTCCCGACAGTTCGGTCACAGCAGAATCTACAGGCGTTTCCATTGTATCCAGATCTCTACTCATAGCAGTGGCGCAATTACCAGCGTCTCTCAAATCTGTTCCGCAACCAGACGGCAGTGACATTCATCAGCAGCAAAAACAAAAGCAATACCATAATGGCGGCAGAAGTTCGCTCCACAAAGGCTCGTTCGGGGCTGTCGGCCCACAGATAGACCTGAACCGGCAAGGCCGTCGAAGGGTCCAGTGGAGTTCCCGGTACCTCAACAATGAAGGCGATCATACCAATCATCAATAATGGCGCAGATTCTCCCAATGCACGTGCCATCCCGATTATCGCCCCGGTCAACATACCCGGCATGGCCAAGGGCAGCACGTGATGCATGATCATTTGTATCTGGGATGCTCCAACGCCGAGTGCCGCCTCGCGCACAGACGGTGGAACAGATTTAAGAGCAGCACGACTGGCGATGATGATGACGGGCAGTGTCATCAACGTCAGCACAAGCCCTCCGACCAGGGGCGCAGAACGCGGCAGACCAACAAAATTGATAAATACCGCCAATCCGAGCAAGCCGAAAATAATAGAGGGTACTGCTGCCAGGTTATTGATATTGACCTCAATAAGATCAATCCAGCGATTCCTGGGAGCAAATTCCTCAAGGTATACAGCCGCGGCAACGCCCAGGGGGAAGGCAAGTAAAATAGTCACCAGCAGCATGAAAAATGAACCTTTGGTTGCCCCCCATATACCCGCCAACTCAGGTTCCCTGGAATCACCTGATGTAAAAAATCCGATGTTGAAACGCTTTTCCATACGATGGGTGGCAATAAGTTTGTCTGCCCAGGCCAATTGATTATCTTTCAGTCGCCTGGATCCCTGATCGAGAGATCGATCAACCTGCCCCTTGTACAACATATCTATTTCGTCATCAGCCAGCAGCCACACTGGCCGAGTAGAGCCGATCAAATCCGGATCTGACATGACCTGATCCCGTATTTCATAAGCTGCTCCGCTGCTTATCAAGGCTTTCAGGGCACGACGATCTTTACGCCCACTTGCATCGGGGAAAATATCAAGCAATGCATTGCGAATCAGTCGGCCATAATTTGCCGACGAAAGAACCCGGGGTTCTCTGGTGCCGTCGGGATCAATCACCGACTGATCGAAAGTAATATCAAGCTGGACATACGTTTGCCAGAAAGCGCTATATCCGTTACCGATAATGGTCACAAACAGGAAGACAAGAAAAGAAAAGCCTAAAACTACAGAGCCGATACCCAGCAGCTGGAACCGGCGCTCCTGACGATAGCGCCGGGCAAGTCCGGCCTCAACACGCCGCCTGCTTTCATCAATCGGCATCACATCAGGCTTTGCCGTTTGCCTGGCTACAGAATTTTTTACTTCTTCAGACATCTTGGGCAGTTACTCATATTGTTCCCGATAGCGTCGCACAACCTGGAGGGCAATGATGTTCAACACCAGGGTCAGAACAAACAACACCAGGCCAAGCGCAAATGCGGCTAACGTCTTGGCGCTATCAAATTCCTGATCGCCGACCAGCAGAGTTACGATCTGAACTGTAACCGTCGTAACCGCCTCAAGCGGATTAATGGTGAGATTGGCCGCTAATCCAGCTGCCATGACGACAATCATGGTCTCGCCAATGGCGCGGGAAACTGCCAATAATACGCCACTGACTATTCCGGGTAAGGCAGCAGGGATTACCACACGCTTTACCGTCTCCGAACGCGTCGCCCCTAACCCGTAAGAACCGTCCCGCAGTGATTGAGGCACCGCATTGATAACGTCATCGGACAACGATGATACGAATGGAATTATCATGACTCCCATGACCAGACCCGCGCCCAGGGCACTTTCCGAGGCAATGCTGATCCCCATCGACTCACCGAGATTGCGCAATAAGGGTGCGACGGTCAAAGCGGCAAAGTAACCATAAACAACCGTAGGGATACCAGCCAGAATCTCTACCAATGGCTTCACCGAGGATCTGATCTTTGGTGATGCGTACTCGGAAAGATAAATTGCAATCATCAATCCCACTGGTACGGCAATCAGCATTGCAATGCCCGAGATCAGAAGGGTACCGACGAACAGGGGTATGGCGCCAAATGACCCTGAGGAACCCACCTGATCGGCTCGAATGGCCGTTTGCGGGCTCCAGTTCCAGCCGAACAGAAAATCAACCACAGATATTTGCTGAAAAAAACGAATCGCCTCAAAAATTACAGAGAAAAGAATGCCTACAGTCGTAAATAGCGCCAGGGTCGAGGCCAGGAAAAGTCCGGTCTTGACGACTCTCTCTACTCGGTTACGGGCACGAAAATCCGGAGTCAGCCTGGACCACGCCCATCCAAATCCCAACGAGACCACAATCAGCATGGAACCGGCCAGTCCCCATCGAGAGACACCTTTCAAGTGCGCATACTGCTCGGCAGCGCCAGCAATCTCACCAACACGATCCGGGTTGATAAACTGCCCGGCAGCCATATTCTTGATGTCATTGATCAGCAGGCCCAGTTCGGCAGGCGGCAACCCGCGCAAATGCCCGGGCAGTTGACTGATAACCCATTGGATAATCAGGGCATCATTCATCATGAACCAGAAGCCGAGCAGGGAAAGGCCGGGAATGCCACACCAGATGGCGGTGTAATACCCGTAGTACCCAGGCAGGGAATGCAGCTTGCGGATTTTCTGCATACCACCTACGTTCATCAATACTTTACGCCGACCCAGCCAAAAGGCAGCTATTAATATAGCCGTAAGCAGCAGGATTAAAGTGGAAATCTGCATTTAATATATTCTGAACGCAAGAAAATAAGATGCGACGACCCAGTAATGGGCCGTCGCAATTTCATCTAAATTATTATCAGTATTTTATTTTTTATCTCTGATTATAAATCACCATCAGGCAACTGAAACGGACGAAGTGCTTTCACATCTTGCACTACTGCAATTCGCTCTTCTTCCGGCAAGGGAATTAATCCTTTATCTGCAAGATAACCATCCTCACCCATGGCACGTTCACTGGTAAATTCAGCAAGATATTCACTCATACCCGGAATGGCATCAACATGGGCTTTCTTGACGTAAAAATACAACGGACGAGAAACAGGATAGTCACCTTCCGCGATTGCATCAAAAGTAGGCTTATGCCCATCGACCAATGACCCCTGAACAGTATCGGCATTCTGATCCAGGAAGCTAAAGCCGAATATTCCCAATGCTTTGGGATTCGCTTTAAGCTTTTGCACGATTAGATTGTCATTCTCACCGGCTTCGATGAATCGTCCATCCTCGCGGATGGTGTGACAGATACTTTTAAATTTTCCTTTATCCTGTTTTTTGATAGCTGCAACCCAGGGAAAGGTTTTACACCCGCCCTGCATGGCCAGCTCAACGAATGCGTCTCGAGTCCCGGAAGTCGGCGGTGGGCCCAGCACTTCTATATCCGTTGAAGGTAAAGCGGCATCAATTTCATTCCATTGCCGATAAGGATTGGGAACAAGGTTTTCTGCACCACCAGGATCAGGGACATTCTTTGCAAGAGCAAGAAAAATGTCACGGCGAGTCAATTTGTAAACCTCGGCTTTGACGGAGTTGGCCAAAACGATGCCGTCATAACCAATCTTCACTTCGACAATATCTTTTACGCCGTTTGCAGCACAATTTTTGATTTCCGAAGACTTGATTCTTCTGGAGGCATTGGTGATGTCCGGGTACGCCACACCGACTCCGGCACAGAACAGCTTCAAACCGCCTCCCGAACCCGTGGATTCGATCTTTGGCGTTTTGTAGTCCGTGGACCGGCCAAACTGCTCGGCCACAACCGTTGCAAACGGATATACCGTCGAAGAACCGACAATACTGATATAGTCTCGCGCCGCCTGAGCCTGAACTGCGCTCGCAAACAGGCCCAGCACCGCTAAACCACACACTACTTTGATTAGATGTTTCACATGTCCTCCAAATATAAAGGGTCAGGATTTGATTTCGGTATGAATTCTAGCGAGGGTTTATTACGAAAATATTTCAGTCCAGGAACAAGGATTACTCGACGCCGATCTCCTGTCGAATCTCATCCAGACCCAGATACCGGATATCCTGACCATGAACCATATAGATCACGTATTCCGAAATATTCTTGGCATGGTCACCTATTCGTTCAAGAGCCCGGGCCACCCAGCTCACATCCATAAACCGGCGTATGGTTCGAGAATCCTCCATCATCATGCTAATGCACTGGCGAAGTATCATGTCGTACTCCTCATCCACCAGCTTATCCTCTTCGACCACCAGCAGAGCATCTTTCACATCCAGACGCGAAAATGCGTCCAGTGCTTCGTGCAGCATTTTTTTGACATGCTCGCCTAACTCGCTGAGCTCTTGATAATGCTCGGAGGGTTGCCGGCTCGACGCCAGGTGAGAAGCCAGGTAGCCGATTCGCTGGGCCTCATCCCCAACACGTTCCAGATCGGTGATCGTCTTGATGACCGCGACGATGAGACGCAAATCTGCCGCAGCCGGCCCGCGTGTCGCAAGAATACGGCTGCATTCCTCGTCAATAGCCACCTCCATCTGGTTAATCTCATGATCTTTGCCCGCAACGGTCAGGCCCATTTCGCTATCACCGGCAACAATCGCCTCGATGGCAATATCCAGATGATTCTCGACCATGCCGCCCATACGCAGAACTTCATTGCGCAAACTCTCCAGTTCCTCATTGAAGTTGCGGGAAATATGTTGACTAAAACGATCTTTATCCATTTTCACTCATCCATAACGAGACGTGCGCGAGGAAAGTGACAAACAAAAGTACTCCCCTTGCCCAATTTACTAATAATGTCCAGTTCACCTTCATGGCGTTTCAGTGCATGCTTGACGATGGCCAGACCCAGGCCGGTCCCTCCCTTCCGACGGTCTCGCCCACTGTCTGCCCGGAAAAAACGTTCGGTGAGCCGCGGAATATCTTCCGGGGCAATGCCCACGCCGGTATCTTTAACAGTCAGATATCCACCTTTATCGTCAACCCGCCAGCGTATATCCACACGCCCGTCCTGCGGGGTATATCGCACGGCGTTGAATATCAGGTTCGCGGCAATGGAATGGACCTCCGCCTCTTCCCCCAGCAGCTTCGCCATGCTGTCCAGATGTAATTCAATTATCTGAGGATGCTCATCGATGACCAGCATTTCTTTTTGCAAAGCTTGCAGCAATGCCACCATGTCCACCGATTTCTCAGTGGAACTGGGCTCGGAAGATTCGAGCCGGGACAATTCAAGCAGATCATCCACCAGCAAATTCATGCGTTCGGCCTGCTGGCGCATATCCTGAACAGGCCCCCTCCAGGTTTCGGACAATTGATCATCGTCTGCCAGGGCATCCAGATACCCGGAAATTACTGTCAGTGGTGTGCGCAATTCGTGCGAAGCGTTTGCCACAAAATTACTCCGCATGCGCTCCAGCATGACGCTCTGGGTAATATCCCTGATCAGCAATAGCCGTTGATCAGGGCCATATGGAATGATGCGGCAGGATAACCAGGTATCAGTACCGACCAGGCCGGGGATACTGACGCTGCCACGGCTCTCATCAGACTCAAGATAAGTGACGAAGACGGGATGGCGAATCAGGTTATCGATTCGCTGACCTTTATCACGCTTCTTCTTCAGCCCCAACAATTGACAGGCAGCCTTATTGTAGTTAATGATTTCGTGACTCGGGTTCAGAATAATGCCGCCATCGGGGAAAGCTTTGGCCGAGGCACGGAGTTCCTTGATCAAACTTCGCCAGTTCTTGCGATTTTGGCGGGCACGTTCCCGAACAAACTGAATGCGCGCAAAAGTGCGGGGCCAGACGCCATGCCCATCCGGTAACTCAATCCGTTCACCGGTACGCAGCCAGTACTCCAGGCGAAATAATTGCAGGACATGCCACGCCAGAAGGCCCAACATAACAACCAGCAGACCGATCAGTGTCTGCCCATACAGTGCGCCAATAGCGCCACCGATCACCAGGGCCACTGCATGTCGCAGAAAAAAATTGATCCAGATTTTCTGCATATCAATGAACCGAGAAACGGTATCCGGCGCCCCTCACAGTCTGTACATAGTGATCGGCGGCAAAAGCTTCCAGTGCCTTACGCAATCGCCTGATATGAACATCGACTGTGCGCTCTTCCACAAATACGTTCCGGGCCCAGACATAGTCCAGTAACTGTTCCCGACTATATACTCGTTCAGGATGCTGCATCAGAAACATCAGCAGCCGAAATTCAGTGGGGCCCAGGTTGATATCACTGTCCTCCACCGTAACGCGGTGAGTGACCGGATTGAGTTGCAAAGATCCGGCTTTCAACGGCTCTTCTGTATTCGGCGCCGACCTGCGCAGGACGGCTTTCACTCTGGCCAACAATTCTTTGGAAGAAAATGGTTTGGTGATGTAATCATCGGCGCCGCTTTCAAGCCCCATTAACTTGTCTTTTTCCTCGGTCCTGGCAGTGAGCATAATGACTGGAATTTCCCTGCAGGTTTTATCCCGACGTAACGAACGTGTCAGCTCAAGGCCGCTGGAATCCGGCAACATCCAGTCTATCAATACCAGATCAGGTTTCGAATCAACGATATGGATTCTTGCGCCGGCAGAGTCCCCGGCTTCATCCACTTCGAAACCGGCACGAGAAAGAGTAAAGACCAGCATCTGCCGGATCGGCGCCTCATCTTCCACCACCAATATTCGCTGTTTCGTCATCAGCTCTTCATCGTGCAAATGAGGCTATTGCAACAGGTTTGTATTACAGATTTATTACCGGCAATTGCACAACAAAGAAAATGTGATTACAAGACCGAAACGCCGCCGGGACACTTGCCTCAAACCACAGTCTATTAAGCAGCTCCAATTAATCTGAATCATGTCTTTGAGTCTGCAAATAATGTCTCGATGATGGGGCAATCCGGAACGAGCCCACCCGAACACTCGGCCACCATTTGTCTGAGCACCTTCTCCATGCTCCGCAGGTCGGCTATTTTTTCCCGAACATCATCCAAATGGACCTTTGTCCGATCACGGATTTCTGCACAGGTGTAGCGACCTTCGTCGACCAGCGCTAAAAAACCATGCGTTTCATCAAGGGTAAAACCCAGCTCACGGCAGCGGCGAATGAACGATAAGCGCTGTAAATGGGTCTCATCATAGACCCGGTGGCCTCCCTGGCTTCGTGGTGGTTCAGGCATTAAGCCTTTTTTTTCGTAATATCGGATCGTTTCGGCGTTAACGCCGGTCCGCTGGGCCAGCTCACCACGGGAATAGGCGTCACGATGCACATTCATGAAAAAAGTCCTTGCACCTGTAGTAACTACATGTTCTATGATAGACCTCTATCGCAAGGAGTCAATTGGCGGAGGAAATCGCATGGAAAGCGTTCACGTAACAGACAGCAGCAAGAAGAAAGGTATTGCAGCCGCGGGCGGCGTCTTGGGCGCGATTCTGGCCTCGGCCTGCTGCATCGGCCCCCTGCTGCTCCTGACGCTCGGTGTGAGCGGTGCCTGGATCGGCAAACTGACCGTGCTGGAGCCTTATCAACCCATTTTCGTAGTCGCAACCCTGGGCTTTCTGGGCGTTGGGTTCTGGCAGGTTTACATCAAGCCCAGGAAGGCCTGCGAAGCCGGATCGTATTGTGCCAGCCCGACATCCGATCGGGTCATCAAAACGGCATTGTGGGTCGCGACGATACTGGTTGTCGTCGCTTTAACTATTGATCTGTGGGCACCCCTCTTTTACTAATCAGGAGTAAAAATATGCAACATCAATCCAGACTGATCGGCAGAATGCTGATTATCGGACTTTTTATTATCGGCAGCGCAAATCTGTTTGCCTCGACCCCGCCCTCGGCGGAACAAACCCGTACATTTACCATCGAGAATATGACCTGCCCGCTCTGCCCGGTCACCGTGAACAAGGCAATGAATAACGTAGACGGCGTTAAATCCGTCGATGTAGATTTTGATGCCAAGACTGCAACGGTCAGGTTTGACCCGACCATCACGACTGTCGATGAAATAGCAAATGCCTCAACGAATGCCGGCTACCCGGCTACCGTGTCCGGAGAAGGGTAATTGCGAACCGGGTTTCTTTTAATATGAGTGCAGACTGCTGCAGTCATGAGCTAAATTCCGGCAAAGCATATGATCTGGCCGTGATCGGCGCGGGTTCAGCCGGCTTTTCCGCAGCGATCACGGCTGCCGAGCAAGGTGTTCGGGTAGCCTTAATCGGGCACGGCACCATCGGCGGAACCTGTGTGAACGTGGGTTGCGTCCCTTCCAAGGCGATGATCAGGGCGACCGAGGCCATTCATCAGGCTAATACCGCCGGACGCTTCAAGGGTATCGCCGCACAGGCCAGAATTAATGACTGGCACGCATTAATCGCACAAAAGCAGCAATTGGTTGATGAGCTTCGTCAGGCCAAGTACATCGATGTTCTGCCAACGTATGACAACATCACCTATTTTGAAGGTGAAGCGCAGTTAATCGAAGGCGGTGTTGCTATCGGTGATCAAACCATCATTGCCGAAAAGATCATCATCGCCACCGGCTCACACCCTGCCGTGCCTGACATTCCCGGAATAAGGGCAATACCCCACCTGACCAGTACGACTGCACTTGAACTGGATCGCCTGCCCGCTTCATTACTCGTTGTGGGCGGCGGTTATATCGGTTGTGAGTTAGCTCAAATGTTTGCACGTGCGGGTGTAGTGGTCACGATTGTTACGCGCCGGTCATTGCTGGCCAACGGCGAACCTGAAATCAGTACGGCTCTGACGGAATACTTTCGCAACGAAGGTATTTCTGTCTTTGACGGGCTGGCCTATCGAGAAATCGGCAACACCGAGACAGGAATATCACTAACGATTGATCAAGACGGCACAGTGCATTCCATCGCAGCCGAGCAAATCCTCGTGACAACCGGTCGAATCGCCAATGTAAACGAATTAAGCCTCGACGCTAATGGTGTGCAACTGAATGGGAATGGCGGCATCCGGGTCGACGAGTACATGCGCACCAGCCGACCCGGTATCTATGCGGCCGGCGATGTCACCGGGCAGGATCAGTTTGTCTATATGGCTGCGTACGGCGCCAGAATTGCCGCAACGAACGCCTTAAACGGCGACAGCCTGCGCTATGACAACACCACAATGCCGGCCGTCGTTTTCACCGACCCGCAGGTCGCAAATGTGGGCTTAACCGAAGTCCAGGCACGCGAAGCCGGATTCCCGGTACGCACCTCCGTTTTACCTTTAGAACAGGTACCGCGTGCATTAGCAGCCCGTGATACACGCGGGCTGATCAAGCTGGTCGCCGACGGTGACAGCCGGCGACTGCTCGGCGCTCACCTCATTGCACCGGAAGGTGCCGACAGCATTCAAACAGCCGCACTTGCGATTGCACAAAACCTGACGATCGATGCCATGGCGCAGATGGTTTTCCCTTACCTGACGACGGTCGAAGGTCTGAAGCTGGCTGCGCAGACCTTCGACAAAGATGTTGCGAAACTGTCCTGCTGTGCCGGTTAACTTGAACAGACTTTACCTGCAGGCCTGATTATTTCAGACATGACAAGAATTGCTGTTTGCAATTGGCCAATGAATATCTGAGAATTCTTCAGGGCGCGGTCGAAATGCAGACGCTTGAATAGAATTGCTTACGGCGGCATCGTTTTGCAGCACGCCTTCGTAGAAGCATCCGGGCTTGATCGTCCCTATTCAATTCAATCCACTGCACTCGTTGTTCGTTTACTGTTCAATGCGCCCGAGCAGCACACCGAGCCGAAACCTTACTCAATTATCCCGGGATTAAGATGGCGTTGTTGAACACCCTGTGTCGTTTTGCGGGTTGCCTGACCCTCAGCCTGCTGCTGATTCACAGCGTATGGGCAGGCCCGTGGATGGAACCCGGAGATTCTGCGCTGCGGCATGATATACAGGTATTGTCCGATGCGGGCGTCATCCGGGCACCCATCACCACCTGGCCCTTGTCATGGGGTGACATTGCCGCTTCCCTGCAAGAGCCGAACGAGGTTTTGCCTGCCTATCAGGAAGCGGCTCTGGCCCGCCTGCGCAGACGCGCAGCCGTCGCCACTGCCACCGGCACTGCACAATTTCGGGTGCGAGCCAGTGCTACCGAGAACCCGCGCCAAATTCGCTCTTTCGAGGACGGGCCCCGCGAAGACTCGGAGATCGAAGCTGCGGCGAGCTGGACAGGGGACCGTTTCGCGCTGCGCCTGTCCGGTCAATACGTAAATAACCCGGATGATGGCAAAGAATGGCGCGCTGATGGCAGTTATGTCGGCATGGCCCTGGGCAACTGGATGCTCGCAGGTTCTCTCGTTGACCGCTGGTGGGGGCCTGCCTGGAGCGGCAGCCTGATTCTAAGCAGCAACGCCCGTCCGATCCCCGCCTTTACCCTGGATCGCAACTTCACTACGGCCCCACAATCCAAATGGCTTCGCTGGATCGGCCCCTGGGATTTAGCCGTGATGGTGGGGCAACTCGAGGGTGACCGCGATGTATCGAACCCCAATTTCTTCGGCTTCCGTTTTACCTTTAAACCCACCCCCCAACTTGAAATCGGGCTGAGCCGCACTGCTCTTTGGTGTGGCGACGGTCGATCCTGCAATTTGCAGGACTTCTTCTTTATGCTGATCGGCAAGGACAACCGGGGGCAGAATGTTTCACCCGAAGATGAGCCGGGGGACCAGCTGTTCGACTTCGACCTGCGCTGGTCCGGCACACTCGGATCCCAGCCTTATGCGCTGTATACCCAGTGGACCGCCGAAGATTTGGGGAAAATCAAGCCCTCCAAATTTCTGGGTCTGTTCGGGGCCGAGACCTGGGGTGAAATCGACCGCCTGGGTAGTGTCCGGATGTATTTCGAATACGCCGATACACAGTGTGATTTTGAGCCCTGGCGCAACAGCGAAGCCAACTGTGCCTACAATCACAGTATTTTTACGACCGGATACCGATACCGTGGTCGCAGCATCGGCTCGAGCCTGGACAACGATGCAGCCGTTTTCACACTGGGTGGCATGCTCACCGATCATCAGGACAACTCGTGGTTACTGACCATCAACCTGGGCAACCTGAACCGCACCGGCCCTCCGGATGTACGCAATACCGTGGCAGAGGTCAAGACTCGGTACAGGGAGATAGAACTCACCCACCGCCGCGCATTACCGATCGGTTCAGTAGACCTGGGACTCGGCTACGACTATCGCAAGAACATGGAGACCGGCAAGACGAACGGCGATCCACGGCTGTTCCTGCGCTGGCAATACGGTTACTGAACGCTGAACAGGACCCCGGCGACTCGAGCGCTAACAAAAGATATTATCCTTTTTCATTCATTCCGTTATACTCCGCCCTCAAGATGTCGCTCATAGGGATTCGTATGTCCGAAATCCCTAGTGTGATGGAACTTAATAGCCGGTGTATGGCTCGAAGCACATATTGTGACATAACCTGACTATCCGTCAGATGAAGCGCTATTCGTATGAATCCTGCGGCCCCCTCCTCACAACCCACGACCCTGCTGCTCCATGGGCGTGCTGTGCTGAATACAGGGGGCAGGGATCGTTTGCAACAGATGCTTCAGGCTGGCTGATAGCTTCTAATAGAACTTGATATTTCTGCGGCAAGTTACGATAATTGCGCCGTGGCAATACGTTGAAATTGTTTTTTTTACAACTACTTAGCTGTTTAACCTAGTGTGAAATCATTATTTTGCTGTCAATACCGAGAGTATTGCAAACGAGTTTTGCACACGTTTAGGGAGTAGCCTGAATTGTCATTTCAATTAACCCCATCAGAAAATAGTCTGGCATTTCGACCAGGGGATTTCCCCACATTGGTTGATGCGCTCGATTATGCTGCCCAAGGAATCACCGGCACCAACTTTTTTACCGGTCGCGGTGAACAATACGCCCGGCTGCCCTACGCCGAATTGCGGACCGAAGCCCGCAAACTGGCCCGCAAACTGATTGGACTCGGGCTCAAAAAAGGCGATCGCATGGGTTTGGTGGCGGAGACCAATCCCGACTTTCTGATTTTCTTCTTTGCCTGCCTGTATGCCGGCGTGGTGCCGGTGGCCTATCCGGCCACCCTCACCCTGGGCGGCCACGACGCTTATGTGCAGCAACTCTCCCGACTGATTGCCAGTAGTCGGGTGAAAGCGGCTATGGCTTCCAGCGACTATATCTCGTTTCTGCTGGAGGCGGTAAAGGACCATGACATCGGGTTTGCCGGCGATCCTTCAGACTTTGACCAGCTTCCTGACAACGACACTGAACTCCCGCTCATCACCGCTGACGATATTGCTTACATGCAATTTACGTCGGGCAGCACCCAGTTTCCACGCGGTGTCGTCATTGATCAGAAAACCGTGATGAATAATCTGGCAGGCATTATCAATCACGGCATCAATATCATGCCCGGTGATCGGGTCTTTTCATGGCTTCCTTTCTATCACGATATGGGACTGGTTGGTTTATTGCTGGTTCCGGTTGCGTCACAAATGTCGGTCGACTTTCTCGATACGCGCGAATTCGCCATACGACCACGGCAATGGCTTAACCTGATGAGCCTGACCAAGGCCACGATATCGTTCAGCCCATCCTTCGGTTATGACCTGTGTACGAGACGTATGGGCGCCACCGATGTCACTAAATATGACTTGAGCAACTGGCGAGTTGCCGGCATCGGCGCTGAAATGATCCGCCCTGAGACTCTAAGAGAGTTTGCCAGGATGATGGCGCCAACCGGTTTCAGGGAAACCGCGTTTGTCGCCTGCTATGGTATGGCCGAATGCTCCCTGGCGATCAGCTTCGCACCCGTAAACCAGGGCATCACGACCGACTGCATAGATGCCAACCACCTTGCCGAACATCGTCAGGCACTGCCGATCGACCCGTCGCACCCGGATCAGGCCCGGATCAAGAACTTTGTGACTTGTGGATACTTGCTGCCGGATTTCGAAATTGAAATCCGTGACAAGTCGGGAAATATTCTCCCGGATCGGCATAGTGGCGGAATTTTCCTGCGTGGACCCAGCGTAATGTCCGGCTATTTCGAAGACCCGGAAAATACTCAGTCTGTTTTGTCCGAAGATGGCTGGCTCAGTACCGGCGATCTGGGTTATCAGGTCGATGAAAACCTGGTGATTACCGGGCGCGAGAAGGACCTGATCATCATCAATGGCAAGAATATCTGGCCACAGGATCTGGAATACCTGGCCGAGCAGCAACCCGAGGTCCGCGTCGGCGGCTCGCTCGCATTTTCAGTGCCCAACCCGAATGGTGGCGAGCTCTGCATACTCAAGATCCAGTGCCGACAAGCCGATCCCATCAAACGATCAGAATTGATCAGCCGGTTAACGGGCATCATCCGCAGTGAACTTGGCATCGATTGCTATATCACCCTGGTTTCGACGAGGAAACTGCCCCGCACGTCGTCAGGCAAACTGTCGAGATCCAAAGCTCGTCTCAATTTCATGTCAGCACACAATATGGATCGGCTGGTTGAAATTGCAGATGAAAATGAATTGCGGAAATCCATCGCCTGAATCCAATCCTCGATTGAGAATCCCGGCTTGAAGCAGCGGATTGCCGTTACGGGTGCGAGCGGGTTTATTGGCCAATCGATCTGCCGCAGCCTATTAGCCCGGGACTTCTCCGTCAGTGCCTTGATACGCACCGCAAGGCAGGCGGATCTGCCTGCGCTAAGAGGTGCCGATATCGTCCACGGCAATCTCGCCGATCAGTCCAGCCTGAACCGTCTCGTCATTGATGCCGATGCCGTGATCCATTGCGCTGGCAGTGTCCGCGGCGCCACACAGGCCCAGTTTGATCACGTCAATGTCGATGGCACGAGAAATCTGCTGCTCGCCATCAAGGCCAGCGAGACCAGGCCGCGGCTTCTGTTTCTCTCATCACTCGCGGCGCGCGAACCCCGATTATCTTTCTATGCCACCAGCAAATTTCGAGCTGAGGCATTGTTAAAAAATGAGGGCGAGAATATCAACTGGGTCTGTTTGCGCCCACCTGCAGTATATGGACCGGGCGAGCGTGAACTCCTCCCGCTGTTTCGATTGATGGCCCGAGGAATAGCCCTGACGACCGGGTCAGCGAATGCCCGCTTTTCGCTGTTGTATGTCGACGATCTCGCTTCTGCTGCCATTGCCTGGTTACGCAGCAATCCGTCGCCCAAGGGCATCTATGCCATCGATGACGGCCATGAGGGTGGCTATAACTGGCACGACGTCGCCAGCGCCGTGAGCAAAATATGTCAACGCAAGGTCCGAGTCGTCACGCCGGCGGCGTGGCTACTGGATATACCTGTATGGATTAACGGTCGCATCGGCGCAATTTTCAAGACTACACCCATGCTGACACCGGAGAAACTGCGCGAATTGCGCCATCACGACTGGGTCTGTAACAACGATGAATTTCGGCAGGCCGTCGATTGGCATCCGCAGGTACAATTGGCCGAAGGACTGCGAACGACTCCCGGCTGGCAAGTACGTCCGTAAAAAAAAACGCTACAACATCAACCATTTGTTAACGAACAGACTGTTTAATTTTTTGTCAATCGCTATGCTATGCTTATTCTGCAATCAGGACATCCGGCCATGAATAGCAAGTCGATACGGCTTTTCAAAAATGATTCGCTCGAATCGCTGACCCACGTTCATCCGATCGTTCCATTGTTGTTCTGGTCACCGGTGGTCACTTTTTTGTTGTGGCGCTCACTGGTCGTACATGAGTTGCCCGTTGGGCAGGTTGCCGCCATGGCGATACCGGGCCTGTTTGTCTGGACGCTCATGGAATATGTGTTACACCGCTTCGTCTTTCACTTTCCCGCCACAAGCGCTGCCGGACAATGGCTGGTCTACCTGTTTCACGGCGTACATCACGATGCTCCTAATGACAAAAGCAGGCTGGTCATGCCTCCGGCCGGTGCTGTCATCGTGATGAGCATACTGTGGATCCTGTTTTCATCCCTGCTACCGGCTCCGTGGGCAGAACCGTTTTGTGCATTTTTCATCGTTGGCTACCTGGTATATGACTATCTGCACTATGCAACTCATCATTTCCGAATGCGCCATGCCTGGCAACAAGCACTGAAGCGCCACCATATGCAGCATCATTTTTCCGCCAAGAATGCCAAGTACGGCGTGAGCTCACCTTTCTGGGACTGGGTATTCGGTACATTACGGTAACCGGATACCAGTCTGGTGAACGATCCGGGTAAGTCCTGAATGGCGAAGAAGCATTTTCTGATTCCGCCGTCGCTGATGCGCAAGCTGCCGGCACTTCGCAATGCCGGCTGGTGGCTTGAAGCCGTCATTGTTAAATCGTTCTTCAAGCTGATCCAAACCATGTCACCGGAGCGTGCCAGTAAATTCGCCAGCTTTTTATTCAGAAACCTTAAAGGGATCTTTCCCTTTTCGACAAAAATACGTCGCAACCTGTCTGTCGCTTTTCCGGACAAAGACGAACGAGAGATAGAACGGCTGACCCGAAATACATGCGGCAATCTGGGTATTGCGGCCGTTGAACTGGCGCTGGCCGAACGTATCTGGAATGAACGCGACCAACGACTGGAATTTATTTTGGAAGACGGAGTCGACCTTTCCAGATACCAGGAGCGGGCGGCTGTCATGGTGACCGGGCATATCGGTGCCTGGCAAATCGCCACGTTCGTGGTCGAATACCACGACCTGAACGTCACTTCCGTGTATGCCCCGGAAGAGAATCCCTACCTGCGAGACTATTTGCTGGCCCTGCGCAAGACTCTAAGGACTGAGTTCATCTCGCGTGACGGCTGCATGCGCCATCTGACGAAAGAACTCCGTCAAGGAAACCTGATCGGATTGGTCGCCGACACGCGCCTTGACAGCGGTGACCTGATCCCTTTTTTCGGCATTCCGGCACCGACTAATACGACGGCTGCCCGCCTGGCATTACGCCACCAGTGTGATCTGTTGCCGGTTATCGCCGAGCGCCGGCCTGGCATGCGCTACCGGATCATCGTTGGCCAGGCTGTGTTACCCCGGAACCCGGATGCTTCGACAGCCGAACAGGCACGTGACATGACCCAACAGGTGCTCGAGCGCTACGAAGCATGGATTCGCGAACATCCTGACCAATGGATGTGCTTTGGCCGGCGCTGGCCACATGAAGCGTATGGCGGGACTTCGCCGGGCAACCCGGCCGCTCAGCAGAGCTGAATACGCCATACCAACGACACTATGGCCTCAGGGCTCGTTGATCGCGAATGCCCCGAACGACGAGCAGACCAACCCCGATGAGCGGAACCAGCGCTGCGACACATGCAGCGATACCCGGACCGATGAGTCCGAGGTAAGGGGTCAACACGACGAACAAAGCCAGGTAAAATGCCGAACTGAAAAGATGCAGTCGCAGAATTGCTCCCGCATCTCCCATCGCATAGCCGGCAGCGCGTAGCACGGTCGCCATCAGTTCAATGGTTGTCGCCAGTAAAAGCAGGGTCATCAAGGGTGTTGCCTGTGCGTAGTCCGCGCCGAGCGCGATTGTCAACAAAGCCGACCCGCCGAGCGTTGAGGCGACAATGAAAACCAGCCCGACCAGTGCGGAGATAACAATTGCCCGTACGATGATCAAACTGAAAGTGCCGGCACCCCGGACCCACATCCTGACCATGTCAGGAAACAACACCTGCCGTAACAGAGCGCCGGGCTTTGAAAGAACCTTGGTCGACTCTCGCGCGAGTCTCAGCAAACCCGCCCCCGTCGGTCCGAGGAATGCCCCGGCAAGCAATGTCGAGATATGCCTGGGCAACATATCTACATTACCCTGCCAATAAACGATGCCAATAAACGAGGCAAGCCCCGGGAAATCCTTTTGCCAGGATTTTAGCGAAGTTTTTCTCAGTCCCAGCGTACCGACCTGACGCCGTAGTTCCGCCAAACCCTGCACGATCAGATACACATTTCCAGCCGCGGTAGTCAGCGTTAACGCAACGACAAACAACCACAGAGTCGGATTCAGCATCATGACCAGCAACACGCTGATCAGGCGTAATACCGGACCGACCATCAGTTGAATGCCCAGCAAATCATAACGATCAAAGATGCGCAGAACGCCCTTGGCCGTGCCGAATCCATAGGTCAGCAACACGCAGCTGTACAACATAGATGTTGAAGCCACTCCATCTTCCCAACCGAGCATCTTACCCACAACGGAAGCTGCCACAATGGCAATAACGGTGGCGAGTACGCTCGACGCTGCATCGATGATCAGTGTTATGCGCAGCAGCTGCCGAAATGAAGAAGTGTTCTGTTGCTCGAGCATTGGCACGCCGAAGCGAACAAGCACCTCATATAACTTGAAATTGAAGAGGCCACGGACAACCAGCACATAGGTCTGAATCAGGACGATGTTGCCAAACGGACCCGGTGACAGCTCCCGGGCCAACAATCCTACCGTGAGCAATTCCAGCACGGCGGCGACACCCCGGCCACGCAGCAACTTGCCAAAGTTCCTGAAGGCACGGCCTAATACAGACGGGTCATCACCCGGTTTCACTTCGTTTTCAGGCACAATCAGAGTATCCGGTCCGGCGATTTGCCGGAGCTGACCTTACCGTTCCTGATGTTTGAAGTTTGCCGGGTTCGAACCACGGTTTGAAAAGCTTCTCGGATATTCATTCCAATTGTATACTGCGCAAGTCGGACTGCCCGACTGTTCAAATCTGACTCGGATGCCCCCGGCTTCGGGCAAGCAAGCGAGGACGTAATGTACCGTATTCCTGATCGAATAAGGCTTTTCTCTGCCGTGGCCGGCACTGCGGCCCTGCCGGAACAAATGAGAATCGCCGCACGATCGCGCCTGTTACGACGGCTACAGACCTCCAAGTCCCGAAATGCAAATATCATCGTCATCAACCACCCCAAGACCGGCGGTACGTGGCTTCGGGTCATGTTATCTCGCCTGTATCAGTTGCACTATGATCTGCCGCGGCGAAGAATCGTCAAATCCGACGAATTCTACAACCGCAACCGTGCTATGCCACGCTTCCTGGTGACCAACGGCTACTATACTTATGAAAGTGCAACCCAGGATGTGCTGGACGATGCCGGCACGGGTGCCACAGATATTAAGAATAAGAAGGTCATCCTGCTCGCCCGCAACCCCTGCGATGTCGCGGTGTCCTGGTATATTCAGTTCACCAAACGTACCAAGGCGTACAAGACCGAACTCATCAACAGCACCTTGCACCGGCCGGTCGATCGTAAAAATATATCCATGTGGGACTTCGTGATGCACCCGGAGCTCGGGCTGCCGGGAATTATTAAATTTCATAATCTGTGGACAAACCGGCTGGCCGGCAATGACAATAACCTGATTATGCGTTATGAGGATTTACGCAGCGATCCGGTCGACACCATGTCCAGAATTGTCGAATTGATCGGCGAACCGTTCTCCAGGAAAGAGATCGAACACGCTGTCGAATTCGGTTCCTTCGACAATATGCGCAAACTGGAACAATCCGGCTATTTCCATAACTCCAGCATGGCCCTGCGCAACAAGCAGGATCCGAATACCCTGAAGGTTCGGCGCGGAAAAGTCGGTGGATTTCGTGATTACTTTAACGACGAACAGGTAGCGATCATGCAAGACATGATGAACGACAGCTTATCGCCGCTGCTTGGGTATCAGCAGGAAACAAGTTCAGTAGCGCCGCAGCCAACCACTTTACAGGCAGGCAAATCAGCCGATTCGCCTTAAACCTGCAAGTGCAAGCAGTAACAAAAATATATCGGGTGCCATCGCAGCGAACACCGGGTTGAGCTCAAAAAGGATGGCAAGATGCCCCATCATTTGCTCTGACAGATAGAACAGAATGCCAATGCTACCGCCGATGGCAGCACGCTGGCCGGCAGAAATGCTGCGCATCGACCCCATCAAAAATGGAAAACCGAGCAATGTCATGCCCAGCAAACCAATCGGAATACTCAATTGCTGCCACAAAATGACGCGGTAGCGGTGTGTATCAAGATGGTTTTGATCTAGTAATCGAATATAACGATACAGCGCCAATGGCGCCATTGCCTCAACCGGAACGATGAGTGCCGATGTCTGTTGTGCCGATAAAAAGCTCCGCCACACTTTACTTGCCAGGTGTTCCTCCCTGATTTCCAGTGCCTTGAGATTGGTCACATTGACATCGCTCAGTAACCATTTGCCATTACTCAATACATCTGCACTGGATGCCTGCACAAGTTCCCGCAGCCGCCCCCCTTCATCCAGATCAAAAATCTCAACGTCATTCAGCACCCCGTGTTGTTCCACCTGGTTGACGTGTATGAACCGGGTGCCACTACGGGTCCAGAATTCACCATCATTACTGGCCACAGTCACCTGTGGCGTCTGCTTCGATCTGATGCTTGACACATCAAGTTCGAGTTGTGGAATGACGAAAAACTGTGACGCCAGTACCAGGGCTATTACTGCAATAATGACTGTGATGACAGGCTTGGCAATACGCCCGGAAGAAAGGCCAACCGCGCGCATGACAATCAGTTCCCTACTATTCGCCATCGCCCCGAGACCGATCAGGACGCCCATCAATGCCGTAACCGGCAACAGGTCCATCATGATCCTGGGCATTGAATAAACCACGACCGTAATGGCGTCAAAAGAGGTGAACACGCCTTTGCCAACGTCTCCCAACTCTTCAACCAATGACAGAAATCCGAATAGCGTCATCAACAGAAAAAGGACAATCGCAGCCCCACTCATGAAATTACGTGCTATATAAAAATCAAGCATCAGCTCGCTGCCTGCCGGATTTGTAGCGTCTTATCAGCATTTCCCATGGAGCATAGAGCACCACCAATACCAGTGTGAGAAGCCCGGGGGCCCACCAGATTGAATTAATCGATTCCTGCTCTACCCATGTTTTCGACATGAGAAGCAAGTTCAGATACGACGCATATACAGCCAACGCAATCATTATTTTGGCGTAGCGCCCCTGCCGGGGTAATGATCGGCTTAACGGAACGGCCACCAGTGCAAGCAGCAGTGTCGATAATGAGGAAGAAAGACGCCATTGAAACTCCGCTTTACCTTTCGGGTCTTGTTCATCTCTTAAAGCCAGGCTCGATTGCGCTTTGACCTTATAGCCGACGAGCTCCGGATCGGACACCCGCAAGAAAATTGAAAGCAGCTTGAAGCGCCCGAGTATATTCGGACCATCGTCAACCTGCTTGTATACATATGCGTCCTCTAAAACGAGCTTATGCTGACCCGATATGGCTAACGGCTCAAAATAACCGGTTGCGGATGAGACAACCTGCAAGCCACTGTTATCTCGGCTGCGAATGAAAATGCCCTGCATTAAACGACGATCATCGGACATATTCTGAATGAATACAGTTCGGCCCGTCTTGTCGTCAGCATAAAACTGGCCGGCTTTTATACGGTCAAACTCGGCCGCCGCTGCCGCCCTCGCTCCCAGTTCATAAACTTGCCCATAGGCCCAGGGCCGTGCGACCAGCGACATAAAGCCGCTCAATAGTCCAATCGTCACAGCGAACATGATAATCGGCCGCAGAAAGCGGCCCTCCCCGATACCAACCGATTGCAGCGCATACACCTCAGAGTCGCTGTAGAGCCGTCCTAACCCCAGGATGATTCCGAGGTACATACCGATCGGCAACAGCACCTCCAGCGCAACAACTGACTTCAACATCGTAAGATAGGCGACTTCTCCGGGGTTCAGAAGGCCGGCACTCGCTTTTGCCAGCAACGTTGTGACGCTATATGCCAGAAAAATAGCCAGAAGTGCACCGCTCACGCCAATAAACGGTACACTGACTTCACGCAGCAAATAACGATCGACTATCATATTGACCTTTCACATGACCAAAGCTGGAGCATTAGCATTAACCGTTATCGCCCTGACTACCGGGCAACATGCGGTAGCGGACATGTTGCAGCTATCCGACGATACGACCATTGTAGTTTCGGCGGACGAGTCATGGGAAGAGCAAGAAGGAAACATCCTGCACTTCCAGGGGAATTTCGAGATAAGAACCACGAATTGGGCCGTATCAGCCGATCAGGCGATCGTATACGGTCGATTGGACGATCCGGAACGTGTTGTTGCAGATGGGTCACCGGTCCGATTTGTCTTCGAGAATATCCAATCCGGGAATCACGCCCTGACCGAAGCCGAGGGCGAACATCTTGAATATAAGAAAGACCTCGGAATTCTCAAGCTATCGGGCAATGCAAAATTAACCGATGACAGACGGCTTATGCAAAGCAGCGAGATTCGGTACGATCTCGAACAACAAAAGCTGCAGGCTGGTGGCCCGGAAGGCGTCCACGTAACCATTAAACCCGATAGTTCCGGAAAATTATAGCCGCTCATCACATCACCGGCCGATCTTGCGGTCGATCATTGGCGCACAAATACATATTAACGACGTGACAGTCGACGAGCCAGGTTCAACGCTGCAGGAATCGGGCTTAACGGATTCCACTGCGCATGGCGCAGATCCCGATTGATTGAATCCAGCCGCTCGAGAACCGGTCCCAGGGCCGTAACCCGATCATTGACCAATTCCCAGGCAGCCCACAATTCAGTCGCAGCCAATTCAATCTCATCTTCGGCCAGGCGATCGAGCCACTCGTAAGCATCGCGCACCAGGATATTAATATCTTCGGCGCGTTTCAGATCATCGATCGTAAAACGAGTATGTTGCAAGCTACGCTTCAGGAATGAATCTGTGAATGACTGGATATCCCGCTGTATTTCGTCACCGACCGGGATTTTCAATTGCGTCGCCACGCGTTGCAGTTGCTCGACAGGGCTCTGCATCAGGCGATCGTAATCCACCACGACAAGGTTTTCACCGCGCAACCGGTTAAAATAAGGTACCACATTAACCAGCCATTCCAGGTCACTATTCTCCTGCCGCCCGCGGTGTGCATCGAGCCTGGCTCGCGAGCGCGCCACACTCAGGGGGCTTCTGATCGGCATCACGTAACTTGGTGAGATATCCATTTGCACAAATAAGCGTTGCCAGAATGGCAACAGCCTCATAGTCCGTGCATATTTGAACCCCCAGACCGGCATATGACCGAACCGGTCGTTAATGGCCGCCGAGAATTCTGCATAAAAAGGCATGATGGCCGGACTGGTCCACACTGCATCGTCCAGCAAACGAAGACTGTCCGGCCGCAATCCCAGCTTACGACGCAGCCGCTTGCTGAGCTTGAGCAACTCTTTATCTTCGAAAAATCCGGTGGGATTCTTGCGTGACGGCGGCTTGAAATCATTGCCCAGATCGACGCCAATTGCCTGTATCGCTTTGGTCACGATGCTGGTGCCACTGCGACCGGCCCCCAGCACCAGTACCGCGCGTTGACCAGATACGGGTCGACTAACCGGCATTTTTCCTGTTCTTTTTCTTAAGCCAATTCAACGCACGTCGCCCTGCATACAGGACGGGCTGATTGATCACGATAATAAATACTTTTCGCAGCTTGTCATCCGGGCATGTCAATTCGCGCACACCGTGCCAGGACCGTTTGCGCCGCTTGAACAAGGTGCTGTAATTGCCCATACATTTACCGGCAACAATATGGCCGAAGTCTTCGAACGCCGGTGCCGAATTTGCCTCCGCTCGCCCATGATCATCGAGCATCAGGGTGGCGCCGCCCCATTCCGGGTCCCAGTCATCGAGGGTATTGAGGTAAAAAATATGAGAACCCATCTTGTGTATGGCATCGCAGTGAGGAGAAACAGTGCACCCTGTCGGCGTATAGTGCCAGTGCATATTCAATTTAAAGTTTCTGCGACGATACAGGCGCCGGATAAATCGAGTGTATTGCGGGCCATGCAATTCTTCAATGAACTCTTCCCATGCAGTCGGCACGCACTCCAGGCCCGGTTGGTATTCAAGTACGTAGCGATCATGCGAATATTGACCGTGCGATCGCTTGCGACCAAAACTGGGTGTCAGAAGGGATACGTCAATTTCGTTTTCCAGCAACCGCGCATACCCTTCATCTGTCAGCAGTCCTGCCGGGTTGATGAATGGATACGGTTTTGTGCTGGCAAATGCATCGGCATCCACGGCATCCAGTTTGTCAATATCCAGGTATCGCATCAGGCCCGGGCGGTCATGTCCAGCGGCAGGGAATCAGTTTTCTGCATTTCCGGTTCCGTTTGCGGCTGTGCCAGCATGATGCGCAAACGACATCCCAGATCCTGGTACTCGGGTGCAGACCCGGACTGTGTCATGGAAAATCCATCATCGAACATCCGGGCCAGCCCTTCACCGACAAGCCTGCGGTGCAACCCGTCAATATCCCGCGGCGGCAAAATCCATTCACGCTTCAGGATGCGACTACACAGATATTCAAATCCCTGTTGCGGTCTTTCCGTACCGCGCCGGTTTTTCGGACGACGCTTGGACCAATGTGCAAGCCGCTCGCCCAGCGTCAGCCACGGGCCATACCGGCGCTGTCTGAGCGGATAAATATAGACCGGCTTACCGGTGGCAATCGCATCCATCAGCATGGACTCGCTCTCCCCGGTCACCACCAGGATATCTGCAGCTGCCAGGTAATTCAGATAAGGATTATCGACCTCGTTTTGTGACCATACGTGGACAGTTGCGACTCCATTCAGTGCATTTGACAACGCCTCGGCCTGCTTGCTGCCGGTACGTCGCGACGTTACTGCAAACAATGACCCCCCGACAGTTTGAACCTGTTCCCGGACCCGTCGGCCCAGTCGTTCTGCTTCTCCGGGTGTCAGCACATGCTGCTTCGAAGAACCACCGACCAGCAGTGCCACGCGGGGCGCGGCGGCCGCACCGAATATCTGCTGTCCGCGTTGCCGGGCCGCATCCAGTCTTGCAGTCGTAATAGGATGAATCGGCAGCAGGGTTTCAATCCGCCGCTCATGAACCGGCAAATGAAAATGTTCACAGCTGACCAGAATATCGGTCGGGCTTTTAACCGGACCGCACTTGCGTCCTGCAAGCAGCAATCGAACCCGGCCACCGCTGCGCATTTTTATCCACCGCGCAACCCGGGTCGGCCACCAGCCGCAGGCGACGATCACATTCGGCCATGGAGGTCGTAACAGGCCCGGTTGAGCGAAATTCAGGCGAAACATGACCAGCAGCATAGTTTTCAGCCGCTGTGGTACACGAATAACCTGATACGGCCAGCCGATCATTTCAGCGAGGGCGGTTGCCTGACTGGTATGGCCCGGCTTCTGGTTTGCGAGCACCCAGACCACGGCATCTCCTTCGCCGCATTCATTGCCCTCGATGATCACTGGCCGCCGCTGAAACAAGCCCCCATGTTGGTGCAGGGACACATGCCAACGTACGGTCGGATGCTGTCGGGCAATGAGTTCGAACTGATATTGCCACCAGGCAACTGTCCGTTTTCGGCGACGAACGGGTGGCGTGTCGGCGTTACCCGAATTTCGTACATCTTCATTGACATGGCAATACAGTAATCGGCCGGCACGATTGAACAATTGTTCCAGCAGCCAGGGGATATCGTCGTCCGGAACAAACTCCAGTGTATCCCGGCAAACAACCGCATCGAGCGGCGCGGTGACCGCCACTGTTTCTGAAGATACCAGCGGATCAAATCCGGCCTTGCGACGCATGCCCGCATCAGCCACTGCAGTGATATTAGCCAACGGAAGTGTACCAATGGCATCGATACGGCCATCGAGTACGGTTTGCACATGACATTCGGTAAATAGCCGGGTCAGATTGTCTGAATCCGTATCAGCACTGGTGGTTCTCCCTTTTTCGCTGTGTGGTAAGACGCTGTGCGGATCTTGTACGGCACGACACAACGCACGGAACCCCTGACTCGGTCGTCGTGCACTAAATACCCGGAAACCGGCTTCATTGGCACCTTGTTCGAGATCAAACCATACATCGGCCGCCGGATTGGCCTGGTACACGAACAATTCAGGAAACGGGTGCCAGGGCTGACGGTGTAATGCCGTGTAATGCAATACGCCACACTCGCCCGGCACATATTCCCGATCCCGCGCATTCCAGTATCCTGCCAACTCGCCCCATAAACCCGGAACGGAACTTGCCCGGGCCAGCAACTTGTTCTTGCCGACGGTTTGCGCATCTTTCAGGGTCCAGACCCGGGACATGCGTTCACAGTCGAACAGGGCAACCGAGATATCACCGGCATTGATTGCAAGATAGCCATGTGTACCCATATCCAGATCGAAGATCCCGGCCGGATCCCGGAGGTAGACCTGATCAACATCGTTGTAAATTGCGCGCCCGACATTGCCGGCAAAATGGGGAATCGCGAAGCGGTAGTTGGTAAAGCCGGTTAACCAGAAGCGGGACCGGAATCCACATAGATGTTTCATCAGGTAGATTTCATACACGCGAGAAGGATCGCGCACCTGCTCTATCGACCAGATAAAGACCCGCTCAGCCTTATATTGAGCGGCCTCGGTACCCAGAAATATCCGGACTGCAGGTTTGCCGGACGGCACGAATCCATCCCTGACAGGCAGTACGACCACGTCGGGCTCGCTGTACTCCTGGGTCGCCCTGATCGTTGCAGGGAACCGCAGAGCAGATTGAATCATTCGCTGTGCAAGAAATGCCATGGGCCCGCATTATATAAAGTTTCAGGCGGCCTGTGACTCAAGTAATTCGACATATCGTGGCAGCACGGCCGAATCGGGAACATCGACGATTTCCTCGAGAAATTGTCTGCGATGCGCTTCCACATAAAAATTATCGCAGCCTTCGGTCAGAAATTTCTGAATGTTAATGTAAACGTCATCTCTGCAATTGAGCACACATTCGGGCATATAAGCGCTCAGGGTGGAAATCCCGGCATGCAGGTAGTCGGCCGCCAGGACCGGCTTATTGAGTTTGACGGCCTCAAAGGCCACCGATGTAGCGATATCGATGATGACATCCGCCCAGCTCAACAAATGGGATGAATGCACCTCCGAAGCCACGAACCGCACATTATCCAGCCGTTGTAAAACCGGATTACCTGTTAATGGTTGCTTTCGGCCGCCTCGCGTATGCGCCTTTACGATCAATTGCACATTGGGAAACGATGCCAGCAGACGCACAACCCGGTCGACCTCGTCCCAAAAAATCGAGAAATCGCGTTTGCGCAGGAAAAGCACCAGTTTGAGTTTGCCGTGATCTTCGTCCAATGGCGATGCGGGCAATAACGTATCGAGCTTCGCCAGCCACTCGTCGCAGTAGCGAGGTGACCCTAAAACCTGAACAGACAAATCATCGACGAACGGCCTGAATCGTGTGGCACACAACTCATTGGGCACCACGACGCGATCAAACATGCTTGCCGGAGCAAATTTTTCATGCGGCACCAGCTTGAGTTCCTCGATGCGCACCAGCTTATTCGCATGCGGGCTATCGCCGTGCGGCAGGGACACGGCTTTCAGCCCCATCTCTCGACCCGTTTCAACCACGTTCCTGACAAACTCGATCGGAAATACCGAATTGCTGCTGATCCAGTCGAAGGCCACAACGCCCGGTCCGCCCTCGGGAAAACTGCGCGCAAGAATTCGCCGCGCAATCTTCTTCCAGAACCTTACCCTTCTTTCGGTCGTCAATATCCGGTCGAGCATTCGGGTGACGACTGCCAGGCGCGACCCGCGCACGTGTCTGTCAAGCAACAGTTTTTGCAGGTGCATGCGTAAAAACTGTGTGCGGCTTAGTATTTCAGCAATCCGGGCAACGCGGACGCCGTCCAGCGAAGCCAGGTAAACCACTCTGAAATCCTGTCGAAAGCGGGCCTCCCCCATAAGCACCACGTCACAGGTATGCCCGCGTTCGACCCATTTGTGAACCACCGGCGTAATGTGATCAATATCGTTGTAGTGACGAAGAAAAAATAGTGCTTTCATGATGATGCCGGACGGAGAGCGGGAACGCGGCCTGCGGAAGGAAATATTTTACACAGACAATTCATGCCTGCCTATTGTGATACGTGGCGATGATACGTAAACCCCGCCCATACCGCGACACCAGCGATTGACTGTACAATTACGACTTTCAGCACCCTGATCGCTTCTCATCTATCGAGGATTAACATTCAACATGAAGACTATTGCAGTCATTCCGGCCAGAATGGGCTCGAGCCGATTTCCCGGCAAGCCGCTTGTCCCGATTCTAGGCATACCGATGATCGAGCATGTGTATCGTCGCGTAGCCCTGTGTGAGCAGCTGGACGCCACCATCATTGCCACATGCGACGAAGAAATTCGCCTGGCGGCCGAGGAATTCAGGGCCTCCGTCGTCATGACATCTTCGGACCACGAACGTGCCAGCGACCGGGTCGCGGAAGCTGTACAGGATCTCGATGCGGATATTATCGTCATGGTTCAGGGTGATGAACCCATGATCTACCCCGACATGATTGATGCGGCGGTTGCGCCCTTCCAAATGGATGACAGTATCGGCTGTGTCAATCTGTCACGCAGAATCGAGAGCCGGGAAGAATTCGAGAACCCGAATACCATTAAGGTCGTCACCGATCTGCAACAAAACGCCCTGTATATGACACGAGCCCCTGTTCCGACCCTGGGTAAAACGGGACTCACCGATACGCTGGCACTGAAGCAGGTGTGTATTATCGTATTCACACGCAGCGAGCTTGATCTGTATACGCGTCTCGACGCAACTCCCCTTGAGCAATACGAATCAGTCGACATGATGCGCCTGATCGAACATGGTCGTTCCGTCCGGATGGTGCCTACAAATCGGGATACCGCCGCCGTCGACTGTCCGGAAGATATAACAATTGTCGAGACCTTATTGCGCGATGATGCCCTGGCAAAAGCCTATTTTTAATTCCCTGTTTATAATTCGTAGTAGTAGCCGGCAGAATTTTCCGGCACAGCAAGGAGCTGCGGGATGCAGACGGAAAAAAAGAGTCGTACAACATCGCTAAAGCAGCGACTGACAAATAACGAGCTGACCATCGGCTCCTGGGTAACACTGGCCCATCCGTCAATTGCCGAGATCATGGCGGGTGCCGGATTCGACTGGCTGGTCATCGATGCCGAGCATAGTGTCATCGAACTGGCCGAGATTCAGCTGCTGATCCAGGCCATGCAGCTGCATGACTGCCCTGCCATTGTCCGTTTGACCTCCAATGACGCCAATCAAATCAAACGAGTCATGGATGCCGGTGCCACCGGCATCATGGTACCCCAGGTCAACAGCGCGGAACTCGCCGCCGCCGCAGTTCGTCACACCTATTATCCGCCGCGGGGCACCCGCGGTGTCGGTCTGGCACGCGCCCAGGGATACGGCGCGAGCTTCAAATCCTATGTCGACTGGCTGGAGAATCATGCGGTAGTCGTGGTCATGATAGAGCACCGCGATGCCGTGGATCGTATCGACGAAATACTGGCCGTCGATGGCGTCGATGCTTTCATCATCGGACCATATGATCTTTCCGCATCCATGGGGATGCCCGGAGAAATCACGCATCCGGATGTACAGGCAGCGATAGCACAAACCTGCAAGGCCGGGCTGGCGCACGGTATACCCGGCGGAATTCATGTGGTCGAGCCCGACCGTGAGGAACTTTACCGCCAGATCGATTCAGGCTACCGATTCCTGGGCTATGGTCTCGACACCCGGATACTGGACTCACTGTGTCGCCGTGATCTTGGCGAAATTCACCACCGCTATGAATAAGATCGTTATTTCTACATCGTCATACGATCTCGATGACAAGCCTGCAATCAAGCAATTGCAAGCTGCCGGACTGGAGATTACGACCAATCCCTTCGGCCGAAAGCTGACTGAAACCGAGATCGGCAACTTGCTGACCGATCAGGTCGTCGGCCTGCTGGCCGGTGTCGAACCGCTGACTGCCGGGGTAATTTCCTCGGCCAGGAACTTACGAGTAATCTCGCGATGTGGCGTCGGCCTGGATAATGTCGACCAGGACGCGGCCAAGAATTGCAACATCGACGTCTTTTCAACGCCGGACGCGCCCGTGGATGCCGTGGCAGAAATGACCGTCGGGCTGATGCTGGCGACACTTCGTAGAATTCCCGAGGCCGATCGCGAAGTCCGCAATGGTGGCTGGCCACGCCTGAAAGGCCGGCTGCTCAAGGCACAAACCGTCGGTATCCTGGGACTGGGTCGAATCGGCAACAGGGTCGCCGATCTGTGCAATGCATTCGGTGCACACGTTATCGCGCACGACCCGGTAGCCAATCACACGCCTTCGAATGCAGACCGGGTCGAACTGCCGGAATTACTGGCACAATCTGACATCGTGAGCCTGCATGCGCCCTTTAACGAGACCACCCGTCATCTGATCAATACCGACAGCCTCGCCGCAATGAAACCCGGCGCGTGTCTGATCAATACGGCACGAGGCGGCCTGGTCGATGAAACCGCGCTGCTGGACGCGCTGCGCTCCGGGCAACTGTCAGGGGCGGGATTAGATGTTTTTGCCACCGAACCCTACTCGGGACCCCTGAGCGACCTGCCGCAAGTCATATTGACCCCTCACCTGTCATCCAGTGCGGTAGAATCCCGCCGTGCCATGGAGTCGGAAGCAGCTGATAACCTGTATCTTGGACTGTGCAATGCCGGTGTCATCGGCAACGGAGGTCAGCTTTGACTGCTGAGAAAATTGTCGTTTATGGAGGCAGCGGCTTCCTGGGCAGCCACGTCGCCGATGCCCTCTCTAATGCGGGATACCAGGTCGTAATATTCGATACTCGGGAGTCGCCCTGGCTGAGAAGCGATCAGCGCATGGTGATCGGGGACATCAATAACCTCGATCAGGTTCTGGAAGCCGCCCGGGGCGCCATCGCCCTCTACAATTTTGCCGCCGTGGCGGACATCGATGAAGCTCATGACCAGCCGTTGCTGACCGCCGAGATCAATGTACTGGGTGCGGTCACCCTGCTGGAAGCGGCCCGGCTGGCCGAGGTCAAGCGTTTTGTCTTCGCCAGCAGCATCTACGTCTTTTCCGAGTCCGGTTCGTTCTATCGCGCCAGTAAACAGGCGGCGGAGCGTTTCGTCGAAACTTACCATTCACGCTACGATCTCCAATACACCATCCTGAGATACGGGTCTTTGTACGGCCCCAGGGCCGATCGCCATAATGGCGTGTTTCGGATGCTGAGTGAGGCCATTGCCAAAAACAACATCACTTATAGCGGCAATGAAGAGGCCATTCGCGAATATATCCATGTCACCGATGCTGCCCAGCTGAGCGTGCAGATCCTGGACCAGAAATACGCGAACCGGCACCTGGTCCTGACCGGCACCGAGCGCATGCGCATTCGCGATGTCATGCAAATGATCGCTGAAATTCTGCCTGATGAGGTCCGACTGGAGTTTACCGGTGGTAACCCCATCAGCCACTACACCATGACGCCGTACGCCTATCAGCCGAATATCGGTCATAAGCTGGTCGGTACGGATTTTGTCGACCTCGGGCAAGGCCTTCTGGAGTGTATCGGTGAACTCCAGTCACGCCTGGAAATTGACCCTGACGATCAGTCCCGCCCGCGTTTGCCTGAAATCGACTAGCTGGCTGGCGTTAACCCTAATCATTTTATGAATCTGCACGGTCTGGATGCTGTCATCTTCGATTTCGACGGTGTGCTGGTCGAATCGGTCGATGTAAAAACACATGCTTTCGCGGCACTTTATGCGGAGTATGGAGAAGAAGTCGTCGCCCGGGTCGTCGACTACCATTTACATCATGGCGGCATATCCCGTTTCGACAAATTTCGCTACTTTCAGACCGAAATACTGTGTGGTCCACCGCTCGACGACGAGACCGTCGCGAATCTGGCGGAATCATTCTCATCACTGGTCGTCGACAAGGTCGTTGCAACATCCATGGTGACTGGAGCGCAGGCATTCCTGGATGAGTGCCACGGTCGAATAAAGCTTTTTGTCGTATCGGGAACGCCCACAGACGAACTCGATGAGATACTGCGGCGACGCCGACTGCGGGATTATTTCGCAGCCATCTACGGTTCCCCGGCTTCAAAAGGCCGGAATATTTCAGAACTACTCCATGACCATGCCATACCGGCCAGCCGTACCGTCATGATCGGTGACGCCATCGCTGATTATGAAGGTGCGGCATCCAATTCCGTCAACTTCCTGGGCCGCGTAGGAAAAAATACTGCCAACCCCTTTTCTCCGGACGTCATGACGTTCGTCGATTTTTCGCACTTGCCGGCGGAGTGGAAAGAGTCATAAGCAGAATGCCTGTCTTTCGCCACAAAATTGGCTGTATGGGATTCCGGGAGCGCCGTATTTAACAAGTGCGTATAATATTGACTTGCTTGCACCATTTGCGGGCGGCCACTGCCGGACAATCAGGGATAAACGATTGAACAACAATTACGATCAGGTACTTGCCAGGGTGATTGCCACGATAAACCGAACGCTCAAGCGGGATGCAGCGCTCAGTGAAGAGACGTCGTTACAAGCGGACGTCGGCCTGACATCGTTGCAGGTGATGGAACTGATGCTCGAGATTGAAGAAGAATTTGAAATTTCTTTTCCGTTGAACCACCTTCCGGACATCCGGACGATCAAAGATCTGTCACAGGAAATTGTCGCAGTGCTCGACCAGTAGAGATCGTACGAGCATATGAGCCTGTTCGATAAATTCAGCCCGCATCAGCAAGCCCTGGAGAATTTTGCCCGGCACCGCATGATGCCTTTCGGCGCCGTGACGGAGAAGATCCTGTCTCCCACCGAGGCTATCGTGAACGGGCAGAAAGTCATTCTGGCCGGCACCAATAACTACCTTGGCCTTACTTTTGAGCCGACGGCAATCGCCGCAGCACAGCGTGCCGTTGAGGAAAACGGCACCGGCACGACAGGCTCGCGCATGGCCAACGGCACATTCGCCGATCACATCGCACTGGAACGCGAACTCGCCGGGTTCTTCGATAAAAAGACGGCCATTCTTTTCTCGACGGGTTACGCCGCCACCATGGGGACGAGCGCAACACTGGCCGGTCCCGGAGATGTGATCCTGCTCGATGCCGACTCACATGCCAGCATTTATGACGGCGTTCGACTCAGCGGTGCAGAAATTATCCGGTTTCGTCACAATGATCCGGACGATCTGGACAAACGTCTGCGCCGACTGCGTAAACGTACGGAAAACACCGGGGATACACTCATTATTGTTGAAGGTATCTACAGCATGCTCGGTGATGTCGCACCGCTGGCCGATATTGCCGCTCTGAAACGCGAGTATGGTGCATATCTACTGGTCGATGAAGCACATTCGATGGGTGTGATGGGTGACAAGGGCCGGGGAGCAGCCGAGGCAGCCGGCATCGAGGACGACGCTGACTTTCTGGTCGGAACCTTCAGTAAAAGCCTCGGCAGCATCGGCGGTTATTGTGTGAGCAATCATCCGGAGCTCGAACTCCTGCGAGCTGCAACCCGCGCCTACATATTCACCGCATCTGCATCACCGTCAATCATTGCATCCACGCGTGAATCTTTAAAAATCATTCGACAGCGACCGGAGTTAAGAGAACGACTCTGGGATAATGCTCACCGGCTGCACAGCAAACTACAGGAACTCGGCCTCTCGGTTGGCCCGCAGGTTAGTCCTGTCGTCGCAGTCAATACGCCAAGCACGGAGATTGCAATGCGCTGGTGGGACGAGTTGTTCCACCATGGCGTGTTCGTCAACCTGGTCGTTCCGCCTGCATCACCGACTTCCTCGGGTTTATTGCGGTGTAGTATCGGTGCGGCTCACAGCACGGCTCAAATTGATCAGATAGTCGAGGCCTATTCCAGGCTCGAGGAATAGTACTCGAACCCACTGCTGTCCCATATAAAAAATGTGGATTAGTCTGAAAGATCGTGGCTGTAAATGTTGCGTGTTGACCGTGGGCGGGTTGACCTGAGTTGTGACTTCTTTCTGAGACACGCCGTGAACACATCCATGTGGGCTTGGGGCCCGCGTC